>NZ_JBNPVS010000007.1:0-297479 GCF_050434225.1 Paraburkholderia sp. GAS32
TCTGCTGAGTAGGCTTTCATTCACCCTGATTTTACCGCCCCCGGACCATGTCTATAGGAATCAGATAACACGACAAGTAGTCTGACGCCGGGGGAAGCTGTCGTTCTATGAAATGCGGCGATCCGAACAGGAAAAATGTCTCCAAATTCTGCGTACGCATCTCCCAGGAGCCGCCGTTTCAAACCTTTAGGTTTCGAGACGGGACACAGTCGAGCGACTAACGTCGACGGGGCGCAGTTCTAGTTGACAAGCGCGAGAGGGCGCGGATGACATCTATAAAGAAACTCAACGATATCAAGCTGGTATTGATTCTCGCGATTGCCAATATCGCGATCTTTCTTTTCCTTTGGATGCAATCGGGCTACAGCAGTCCCGACAATGGGCGCCTGCTTGACTGGGGGGCCAATTTCGCCCCGCTAACGCTGACCGGAGAGTCCTGGCGCTTGCTCAGCAGCGCTTTCCTCCATGCGAACTGGCTGCACCTAGCGCTCAATATGTACATGCTGCTGATACTGGGCAGCCTGCTCGAACGCATGGTCGGTTCATTGCGGTTTGGCGTCATTTATCTGCTGTCCGCGATCGGCGGGAGCTTGCTGAGTGCATTGTGGCATGGCTACCACGAGGTTAGCGGTATGCAACAGGCGTTGGGCGAGTTGATTCCCGTGACGACGATTCGTCCCGTGGTCAGCGTCGGTGCGTCGGGTGCGTTGATGGGCCTCGCCGGCGCCGCAATTGCATTGGCAATTTGGCACCGGGACGGCTGGCCTCGCGATTCGTCCATTCGCATCAGCGGTCGCGCCGTTGCGCAGGTTATCGCGATCAATCTGGTGTCCGGTTTCTTCACCGCCGGGGTCGACCAGGCCGCGCACTGTGGTGGCCTCATTGTGGGTTTTCTGGCTGCGCTCGTGCTCTGTCAGGGCGATCCCACGAAGTCGATTTTTCAACGTGCCGGCTTGCCGCTAGTAGTCGGAGCACTCGGCAGTGCGGCGCTTTTCGCTGTAGCCCAACACGGTCAAAGCCCCGCCTTGCTGGATTGGAAATCCCAGATCTCGGCCCAACGCGCCAAAGAGCAGGCTCAGCAGAACGCCATCAAGGAGACACAGGCCGCTGAGCAGATGATCCGCGAAGACAAGCGAACCCGCCCCGCACCCGTCGCCGCCAGCATCGCCGCCGGCACGGTTATTAGCGTGAGCAGGAATCCCGACCATATGGCTATCGGCTCGTCGGGTAAATATGTCTACGTCACGGACAATGCCGCCAACACGCTGAGCGTGGTCGATGTCGCGAAGCGCGCGGTGATCCGCACTATTCAGGGAGATTCATTCAAGGCGAGCCAGTGCCTCGATAGCTACTGCCGTGGCGTGGGCGCTGCGGGTATCGCGGTGAGCGCCGACGAACGCTATGCCTATGTCGCCTCGATGCGCGAAAACAGCCTGGTGCGCATTGATCTGTCGACCGGCACGTTGATCGACGCGGTCAAGCTGGGCAGCTTTCCGCGTGAGGTGCTCCTCTCCCCGGCCGGAGACAGGCTCTTTGTCGCGAACGGTCAGGAAGACAGCGCTTCCGTTGTCAGCGTCACGCATTGGCCGCAGGTGATGGCCACACTGAAGTTGTCGGACCAGTCCGTTCCGCAAGGGGTGTTCAGGCGCCCGGTCATGATGTGGCTATCGGCAGATAATCGCCGCTTCTTTGTGAATACCGTGTCGAAGTCTTCCATGCTCGAGTTCGACACCCAGACTTTCCGTCTCGTCGGGGAGCATGCACTGAACGATTTCTCCGCGGCCATGCCCATAGCGTCCGCTGGCGGCGTGTGGCTCTCCGGCGGACAAGACGCGTTGGCGTGGGCTGATCCGCATACGCTCGCCGTGCGCAAGACCTATCCTGTCTGCACCTCGTCCGCCCAGATGATCGCCGGCACCAATGACGGCAAGCTCGTCGCCGTGGCGAACACCTATAGCAAAACGCCGGCGGTGAGCGTGATCAAGGTCGCCACGCGGCTCTCCATGGGAAGCTACCCCGTCGTAAACGGCGCTTCCCAAGCGATCTTTGGCCAGGACAACAAGACGCTCTATGTCATCGGCTCAGGGCAGGATAGCGGCACGCTCTCGATACTCAATCTCGACAAGTATGTCGCGGGGGATGATGGGGAGCGAGGCGACTTCCTGTGCCCAGCCTCGGCAGAAGGGGAAACGCAAGGGTCCTGAGGCTGGAGCATGGTCTTGAGCATCCCGCCCACTGAGGAAGTGCGAGCGACCGGGTGTCGATCGGCACCCGGACAGAAGCAACTCAAGTGGCGGCCGTGCTCAATAACACCCAGTTTTGATTCACGCGGTCATGTCGTTCAAACCGTACGTAAACTTTGGCGTCGGCGTCAGGTGAGATGCATTGGCCCGGAGCCGGCGTTGCTATTTTCTCCCGTTGTCCATTCGATAGGCACCGCCGTGTTCGCCTTCAGCGTCGAAATGATTCGCCGCGGTTAGGTGCCCGTGCGACGAATGCTTACGCAGGGCTGCTGCCGTGATGAGTAGTAGCAGCGTCTTGTTGCGGTGCTTTCGCGGACACTGGCCGATTGCCGGCCTTTTCTCGCGACTCTGCGACATGAATCGTGTTATCTGGTTGCGCCGTTTTCGAACCGGTGCATCGTAATCTATCTGGCAAACAGGAGAGCCGTCAAAAGATCGTTTAACAGAATTTACCGATATGCCATGCGCATATTCTGATTATGGAAATAAATACCGTTTTACACTGGTTGATATTGGCTAGCTGGCTGATTAGTCTGAAGTTTTGTAGAATCGCGCTGAGCGCGATGGCTCAATCAGCTAACAAGAAGAGGCGGTATGGGAGCGCAGGACATAATCGGGGCAATAACTGGCGGACTCGTCCAGAGTGACCGCCTCCTGAAACTGGATAGCCCGCTCGGCGATAATATTCTGCTGCCACAGCGGATTGTCGGTTATTCGCGGATTGGCCGCCATTTCGAATTTACGGCCGATGTCGTTTCCGCATCTGGAAACATCGAGCTCAAAACCTTAATTGCGCAGCCCGTCACGCTGTGGATCCAGCAGGCTGACAAGTCCTATCTGCCACATCATGGCTACGTGCACACGGCGCGACGTCTCGGATCGGAAAGCGGACTGACAAGCTACCAGATTGGATTTGCATCATGGATGCATTTTCTGCGCTTCCGCAAAGACGCGCGGATCTGGCAGGACAAGTCTGCGGATCAGATTCTGACCGATGTCTTCACCATGCATCCCCAGGCGCAAGGGGCATTTCGTTTTGCGCTGAGCAAGCCGCTATCTTCGCGTTCGTTCTGCATGCAATACGAGGGCGATTGGAATTTCGCTCACCGGCTAATGGAAAGCGAAGGCTTGTTCGGATACTTCGAGCAGGCTAGCAACGGCAAGTCGCATACGCTCGTCGTCACGGACAACCTCGACTCTTTTCAACAACTCTCGCCGCAAACCGTTCAGTTCTACCGGGCGGGCACCAACAGTGAAACCGACGCGCTCGTGCAGTGGTCCGGCACACGAACGCTGCAAAGCGCCACGCTCACGACACGCACTTTCGATTACAAGGTGCCGAGTTCGCCGGACAACCCGAAAGGTACCACCGTGCCGACCCTCGCGACTCAAGGGAATCTACCAAAACAAGCAGAGGTCTACGAATACACCGGCGCCTATACCTATGGCGAGCAGAACCGCGGCGATCAACTGTCGAAGATCCGAATGGAAGAGTGGGAATCTCGGGCAAAGCGTTTCTTCGGTGCAGGTGGCGTGCGAAGCGCGGATGCCGGCCATTGGTTCCAACTAGACAATCACGCTGAGCACGGAACGGATAGCACTCAAAACCGGCAGTTTGCCATCATTGAGACGGCCTGGTTCGTTGAGAACAACCTGCCGGCATCCAGTCAGGCCGCCGACTTCCCGCATAGCCTGATTAGCGAACTGGCGGCAGCAAGATCAAATCATAGCTCCCAAGACGGAATGAAGGTTGCCCACAGCGATGGCAGCGAGGGTTTCTTCCTCGTTGAAATCGAAGCACAGCGCAAAGTCGTGCCGTATCGCAGTCCGCTTGAACATCACAAACCGTCGATGCACCTACAGTCGGCGATCGTCGTTGGACCTGGCAGCGAAGAAGTCTATACAGACTCGCTGAACCGCATCAAAGTGCATTTTCATTGGGACCGGCTCAATGAGGGCGACGAAAAGGCATCATGCTGGGTGCGGGTCGCGATGGCCGATACAGGCGGCGGATACGGTGGCGTGCATGTCCCGAGAGTCGGCGAAGAGGTTCTGATCGATTGGGCAGGCGGCGACTGCGACAAGCCGCTCGTCACCGGCTGCGTCTATAACGGCGGGAAAACACCGGACTGGCATTCGAACGGCATCCTGTCAGGCTACAAGTCCAAGGAATATCAAGGCAGCGGCTACAACCAGATGGTGATGGATGATGCGACGGGACAGAACCGCATTCAGCTCTATAGCAGCAGCACAAATGCGCACCTGCATCTGGGATATCTCATCGACCAAAGCGGCAACACGAGAGGCAGCTATCTTGGCAGTGGGTTCGACCTGAAGTCGGATGCCTATGGCGCGCTTCGAGCCGATCGAGGGTTGTATGTTTCAACTCACCCTACCACGAATCAACCGCTCGACGCCCGCGCGGCCACCGATCAGCTGGTCAACTCGGAAAGCGTGATCGATGCGCTCTCCCAGGCTAGTGAGATCTCACAGGCGGAAAGCCTTAAGAGCGGTCACGAGGCGCTTAATGCTTTCACTGGTGCTACCCAAAATAGCACCACGGGAGCGTCGACAGGCGGCGGTAACACGGCAGGCGGCGGCACAGGAAGTGCAAACACATTTAAGCAGCCCATCATGTTGATGGCGGCGCCGGCGGGCATCGCTTTATCGACGCAGAAGTCAGCTCATATCACCGTCAACGAACACATCAATCTGGTCAGTGGGCAAAGCACACACGTTGCGACGGGCAAGTCGCTAGTTGCGAGCATCACACAGAAGCTGAGCCTGTTCGCGCAAAGCGCCGGCATGAAGCTGTTCGCGGCGAAGGGGAAAGTTGAAGTACAGGCGCATGCCGACAATGTCGAGTTGACCGCGCAGAAGTCTGTGCGCCTCATCTCAGCGACCGAATCCATTAAGGTGGCCGCACAGCAAGAGATCCTGTTCACATCCGCGGGGGCCTACATTCGCATGAAGGACGGCAACATCGAAATTCATGCGCCGGGGAAGATCGATATCAAGGGTGCGCAACACTCGTTCAGCGGTCCGGCGCGAATGGATGTGAATAACCCCGCGTTCAAGGATATGCCGACGCAGCGGTTGATGCTGAACACCGTTGCTTCGCCGTCTGCGACCAGTGTCGTGCCTGCGGGGATGCCTTATAAGTTGTTTGCGGACGGGGCACTGGTGAAACAGGGCGTAATCGATCGCACTGGGCAGGTACCGATCGATCACCACGTGACGACGCAAAAATACACACTTGAAATGGCCAATGGCGTCAAGCATGAGATTCCGGTGCCCGGGGAATATCGAGGCGATGCGGCAAACGGCGCGCTGGCGAATCTGGGTTTTCACTTCCACGAGGGAAGTCCGGATGGGGGCGCGAGCACGGTTGATCGGGCAGTTCACCGTCAAAAATATTTCGATCTGCTCAATCCCGGGACAGAGGAATAAGTAATGGCGCAACCAAGCAAAATCACCACCCCTCTACCGACGAATCAAACACGTGAGGCGACCTTATCGTCACCTTGGTTTGTACAGAAAAGCGAATATGCTCCGGACTACGGAACATTCAAGCCACTAGTCAACGGCGAAGATGCGTTCAGCGCAATATATGACGCGATCGTCGATGCGAAGCACTCAGTCGATATTATCTGCTGGGGATTTCAGCCATCGATGTATTTTAAGCGCGGCTTTGACAATCATTCCTTGCCAATTGGCCATTTGTTAGCGCAGAAGGCGGTAGCAGGTGTCAAGGTACGCCTCTTGTGCTGGATGGATGACACTCATATCGCCGAATGGGGCGAGAATAATATGCCTGGCAACAGCCCCTTCCTGACTTGGCTCAAAACCAAAGTCCCCGATTCGTGGGTTGCAAACTCGACGCTGGTTTCAAAGGACTATCAGAAGGATTGGCAACGCGAGTTAGATATCGATTGGTACAAGATCGCCAATGCGAGCAACGTCACGAAGTACACTATTTCGATAGGGCCTAAGCCAGCTACCATTCCGAATTTTGAGTTCGCAACTCGCGATTTCGACCCGATCGAGCGAGGTGAAATTGCGTGGCGCGCATGGTTGAAGAGCAACGATCCAGGGCGAGGTATCGGCACCAAGGCCGCAAATAGCGGCTCCTTCGCGTTCGAGCCTACTCATCATCAGAAGATGGTCCTGATCGACTATGAAGTCCCTGATCGGGCGTTTGGGTTCCTGATGGGACACAATATGCTGGACACCTACTGGGACAAGGACAAACACAGTTATGTGCGTTTCGATCCTCGCGTAGGTCGCAACGGCCTTCATCCGCGTCAGGACATTTCGAGTCGCGTGAGTGGGCCGATCCTCCAGTACATGAATAAAAATTTCTGCCAGGCATGGGACGACGCCACCGGCCAGCACTTAGAACAGTCGCGCGACGCAATTGCAAAACCATTGCCCTTGCGCCGCGACTTTGACGCGCCGGTGATGGCACAGATACTCCGGACCCAATCGCAGCAGGGCAAGCATGGGAAACGTGATATAGAGACGATGTACCTGCAGGCGATCAATAATCACACTAGTTTTGTGTACATTGAAAACCAATACTTCCGCTACAAGCCCCTCGCAGACAAGATAACGGAGGCCGCGAAAGCACAATTTAGCAACGGTCGCGACGCTGGATCTCATGGCTGTCTCTATCTATTTGCAGTCACGAACTCTACTGACGAGGGAATGGGTACGGGCACGTACAACACGTATCGGATGCTTCATGCACTTGGTCGTGACGACGCAATGGATGGCGTCACGCGCGTCGAGCGCAGCGAGTCGCTTGATGCGCAACAAAAAGAATTGGAGGCCCAGCTTGAGGCCGAGCAGGCATCGGAAAAGAAAATGGAATCGACCGGCGTCGACTTTACTTCTTCGGCTGTGATAGGCGCTATGAACTTCATCCAGGAAAGCCGGATGCGTCAGCAGGAAATCCAGCAAAAGCTAAACGAAATAAAGCAACAACAGCAGAGCAACGCGAACGCGAAGCAGAAAATCCTGCCGTCGGAGGTGACAGGCCTGAAGGTCCATGTTTGCACGCTCGTCGCGCCTGATTCACCACCTGGAAAATGGGACTACGTGTACGTGCACGCGAAATTGATGATTGTCGACGATGCCTTCCTGACCTTGGGGTCCGCGAACATCAACTTGCGAAGCATGGAGGTCGACAGCGAACTGAATATCTGTGTTCCGGAAAGCGATAAAGTCACCAAGCCGCTACGGCAACGACTGTGGGACTTGCACACCGGAGGTGCGATCGTAAGTGACAAACTGGACAGGATATTCACCACCTGGGGCGATATCATTATCAAGAATGCAGACCTTCAGGCGGGCAAGACGGAGTCTCCTGTCGCTTCCTTAGTTGGCTTTCAACGGGACAGCCCCATTCGCACTTATAAGGATTAAGCGATGCGCCTGGTCACGTTGTTCCTTTTCGTCTCGCTTTCTCTTCTGACCGCCTGTTCCCACAAGGAGGATGCAGTGTCTTCTGCACCCGACATGGCTTCCGTCCGCGCAAGTCTGGCATTTACCTGCGTACATGAAGCAGACAATCTTCCGCAGCTCGATCCGGACGCGGACAAACTCTTCAAGTACGGTCGCTACCTGCAGACAGCCGACGGTCCTAAGGATTTTGATGAAATCACCCGCCTATACCGTATCGCAGCTGCCAATGGCCACTACAAAGCGAACGGTAACTTGCAAAAACTGCTCTCCGAGGGTTTTGCGAAGTCACCCGATGCTCAAACTGAATCGGTTGACCTAGCCGAACAGTTGATTAAGCAAGGCGTGCCCGGTGGTTACTACGACATGGGGCACTATCTTGAAACGGGTTATGGCGTAAAGCAAAACACGGAAGACGCATTGCGCCATTTCCGCAAAGCGGCGGATCTGGGCAATCCGGAAGCGCAATACTACATCGCGGAATTGCTTGCTCCGGCCGATAAGGCGCCGGAAATCGCAAGGCAAATGCGTCAATGCGCCGCCGATCAGGGCCATGGTGCGGCAGCCACAAAGCTAGGCGTGAACCTTCAGAGCGCCTCACTCTATTCTGATGCCGTAAAGGCATTCCAGAAGGGGGCAGCAGCAGGGGATGCGAATTCAACCTCATTCTTGGCCAACGGTTTTACAGGTCCGTCGGCAAGCAATCGGTTGTATTTCCTTGCGTTGTCCAATGACCCAGAACGCACAAAACGCTATGGTCTTGTGGGCGATTTCATCACCCGCAATGAGGGCCGCAACCCGAAGGTTCCGGACATCGACAGTATTGTTCCACTACCACCAACGAAGCTACCGACTTGGGACGGCACATTCCAGTGGGAAAAAATACGAGCAGCGGCTACACCTCCGGAGAGGCCAACAGATGAGGTCATCGACAGGTTAAGCAAGGAAAAGAATCTCGATCCGGCTACGGGCCTGCCGTTGCCCGGGATGTCAGGTAAGACATCGCAGAACGAGCAGCCGGCAAATGTCTTGGCACGTGTACCGCTCGGTACTGTGGCGCGCACTGGTGAGCCGTGCCCCGAAGACGGCGTATGGTGCGCGAAACTCAGCGCTGGCCAGACTGGCGACGCGCAACGACGTTTCTTGAAGGGCGACGTGCTGCCCTCGCTCAACGTGCATGAACCTCGGCAATTAGCGTTCATTGACCGCTGGATGGGCACCCGCCAGCACACTACGCAGGTGACATGGGAACTCGTCGGATATATCGACAAGACCTGATCCGGAGAAGCGCGGCCGAGGCCATGCAATCCATCCGAGCCCTATCGCCCGATCAACCACGCTCGAATTGCAACGGCGGCAAATTGCGCGCGAAGGCGATGACGTCCCGTGCCCAGCGTGCCACTAGACCGGAAAGATCTAGTGCGATGGGCCGCGTCTACCGATGACTGGACCTGACGGTCGACGGGCGGCACTGAGTGACGACCTGCGCATCTGCCAGTGCACTCCACCGCCGAAACTGGTCGCGTCTCAGAGCTCGGCTTCTATCGAAGTCTGACTCTGTAGGCTCGTAGATCGTCTTGCCCCTTCACCACGAAAGGCATTGTGGTCTTTGAGTATCCGCTGTTCCAAGTATCTGGCAGCCTCATGTTCCGTGGCCTTACCGCGCTCGATACCTATGCAATCAGAACCACGGGTTGCCCCGCGAACGCTCAAGCGTCAGTGGCAGATGAATCATAACCAGGTACTGCCTTACCAGGAGTCCGGCGACCCACAGTGAGGCAGGAAACATGATGACGGCTCCCAGGAACAGAGCGCCGTGTGATCCGAAGTATGGAGAAAGAATGCGGCCCAACATCAGCGAAAATGGCGCGATAAGCATGACAAGCCACATATGTAACTTGCCCGAAGGACTTCTTGCCTTGATGAACGCCTCAAGCTTCGCCATATTCGCGAGTCTGTAGTGAAGTACGTCGCCCACGTCTTCAAACGACTGTCCGACGAACTTCGATGTTGCGAGTGCCCGGCGCACTTCCTTTCCGGCTAACGTCATCCAGTACGCAGTCAACGCGAAACCGCCCCCAACACCTATCACGTGAAAAATCACGGGCATGGGCGCGAGCAGGAAATAAAAAAAGTAGAAGGTAACTCCAAACGTGAAATAGACCGACCCGGTGGCGAAGATGCCGGCAAGACCCGCCGAGCGCAGGCGAGATGCTCCCTTATCAGCAAGACCGAACGCAACTGGAAATATGATGCAAGCAACAAGCATCATTATCGCCAGCTGGCAAGGCATGGACGAAGTTTTGAAAACGCGGTTGTAGAAAAAATATGCGATTGCTGCGCAGACGACGTTCAATACTATCGAAATAGGAACAGACCGGAAGATTAGCCTCCAAACCTCACTGGGCGATTTCTTTGCCATAACACGTTAAAACACAGCGTCCGCGCTGATCTTGACAGGCTTACCGGCGCTCTTTTCCAACGATAGGGGTAGTTGAATCATGATGACGAAGACCCGAACGGTCAGGCCAAGTAGCCAAAGTGATGCAGGAAACGTGATTGCTGCGATGAAAAATAACACGCCTTGCGAGCCGAAATAAGCGGACAGCAGACGATTGAGCACCAGAAAAAACGGTGCGACTCCCATGACGATCCACGTGTGCCAAGCAGGGAACGGATTCTTTTCCTCGTACAACTTATTGAGAATTTCAAAAAACTTGTCATCGCACTGAGTTGACGCACCAGAGAAGCTGAACGCCTTTTCGACGAACTTTGACTTCTTGATGAAGCTACTAAGCGCACGATACGAAAACACAATCCAGTAAAGCGTCAAGATTCCGCCTACTAACAAGCCGATCGTTCTGGCTGGCACGGGTATCGGTGCGAAAATGAAATAGAAGTAGTAGAACGTAATGCCAACTAGCGTATACGCAGATAGCAGATTGAACAATCTCACCCAGCCGTAGACAACGAATCGTCTTGTGTTTCGAAAAGCAAGCAAAGCAACGAGCGGCGAGAAGATGCAAAGCAACGCCAGCGCGATACTGATCTGTCCAGGCAAACTCGAAACTTCGAAGTCGTAGCGATATGCCGCGAACGCTAGAGTGATCGAGAACGCGTGCAGTAGCAAGGTGGCGCCGAGCCCGCGAAGAACCGTCGAACGCAGTTGATTTCCTGTGTTTGTATCCACTACAACATGCGTCACGGCATTCCTCCAAACATTGGCGAATACGGATTATAGTCAGTCGGCATATTTTTCTCGTACAGCGCCGCCGCCTCGCGTAGCTTGGAGGCGACCCAATCCGTGAAGTGCACTTTCTTGTCGATCAAGTTGACGACGTAACCAACACCAACGGCGACACCGATCGCAATTGCTACGGTAGCGACCACTGGGAATGTAGCGAGACCCGCGGCAATGCTGGCGGTCGCCAGACCGCCGACTATCAATGAAGTCAAAGCAGCGGTTAGGCCGGCGACGGCGAGATCAATTCCCACCTTAGCAAACAGATCGAACCAATCTTTTTTGTGATGCCCCGCATTGTCGACCTGTTTGTAATCGTTGTACCACTCAGCAAAGTCAAGTCCGATGGTGAGCACAATTGTAATCACACCGGCCTTTGTGGTTACCGCACCCTTAGCGCTCTTCCACGCCGACTGCGCCATCGATTCGGCCGAGCCTGCGCCGCCCGTTATGGCGAATATTTTTGAGTTCTTGACTGAGTACTTCGCCGCTGTGATTTCCTCGCGGGATTTGAGACTGCCTTTGAAGACCACGTACCACTTTGGCCCGGCCCGTTTGTGAACGATCCTCAATAGCCTGAAGTTGGATTTCCAAAGCTCGGACACCCACGGAAGATTGTCACCGAAGTATCCAGCCGTCCCGATGAATTGGCCGATGATCCAGTTGCGAGTTGCGACTTTTTGGGTATCAATGGCCGTTTCGTCAGCACCGCCTGTCTCGAGTGCCTTTACGAGGTCTGACGGAATGGTGGTGACATCCACTTCAAAGACATGTCCGATCTGTTCAGGTGCCGGATGCGTGGCAGGAGGTAACTTCACTGGCACAAGCTTTTTGCAACTAAACGGATCGTCGAAGAACGTCGTCGCGGTAGGGTATGGCGTCAACCCCATCTGCCAGCTCGGCTCCATGAAACGACTGGCTAAACCAGGTTGACCGGCAGTTGGCTTCCCGCCTGAAGAAAACAAGGCGAGCTGAGGAGACGCGCTGATCCCTGCCTGCGCGCCGTAAGTCAGGATAATCGGTTCGGGTTTTGTTTTCGGGTCTTCCCCGTGGTTATCCGTGTTGAGAAGCAACATTGAGTAGCGTTGTAGCTCAGTCGTGCCAACCCTCAACAGAAGAAAACCCTTGAAATCGCGGCCTATCCAGATGTGGAGACGCTCGCCGTCCTGGAACGTCGCGCTCTTTACGCGCTGCTTTTTGCGCGTATCGTAGATCCAATCGTCCGCTGCTTCGACGGTGTAGGTCTTTCCTTTGGAAAGGTGCACGTCGAATATCACATCGCGGTGCTTGCGAAGCAGGACGGTGACGTCGGTCTCGGCCCAGCATTCGACCGGTTCACCCGGCAAATCGATGCAGACGGTATGTTGGATCAGGGGACGGTTTCCCATTGTTATTCTCCGCTTCGCTTGACTTGGTCTGCCACGAACTTGCCGAAATCGATACCCTTCAACTCGCCTTTTCCTTCTCCGTCCAGGACGACGTTGTGCACCACCCCGTCCTCGGACGCGAGCTTGATCGGTTCTCCCTCTGGCACATTGCCTTCGGTGTCCATGTAACGGATCCGCATATCTGCTTTCTTCCCTTCCGAGTTGTAGGTTCGATCGAGACTCGTTGGGCCGCTGAAAGCGTGCTGGGCTCCCTTGATATCGATTTTTCCGGGGGCATGAATCTCGATGTTCCCACCGGAAATGCGCACGTATGCGCCCCCCGCCGTGAGAAGAATTTCCTGCTTGGCAGCGGCATCGATCCTCTCCGTCGCGGAGAGCAACTTCAACGTCTTCTGGGAGGTGATTTCAAGGTTATCGCCTTGCGCCTGGATTTCGACTTTTCCTTTCGCCGCGAAAAGCTTCATACCCGCGTTCTGTGCGAACAGGCTGATCTTTTCGGCAACGCTCACGAGCAGCGACTTGCCTGTCGCAATGTGTGTGCTCTGGCCGCTGACGAGGTTGACATGCTCGGTCGCGGCGACGTGTGCTGACCGTTGTGTCGACATCCCGATGCCCGATGGCGTCGCGAACAGCATGATCGGTTCCTTGAAGCCGTTGGCATTGCCAGTGCCCCCGCCTGCGGTATTGCCACCGCTACCTGTTGCGCCCGCTACGCTGCTCTGTGTCGCATCGGTAAAGGTTTTGAGCGAGTTGTGACCGTCTTTCAGACTTTCTGCCTGATGGGTTTCGCTCGCCTGCGAGAGCGCCTCGATCACGCCTTCGGAATTGACGAGTTGACTATTTGCTTCGCGTACGTCGAGAGGCTGGCTTGAGGTCCCAGTCGTTGGATGCGTCGACACATACAAGCCTTGCCCAGCTCTAAGTGCACCATACGCATCGGACTTCAGATCAAAGCCGCTGCCGAGGTAGGCACCGCGCGAGTTGCCTGTTTGCGCGATCAGATAGCCGAGATGCAGTTGGGAGTCTGCACTCGTGCTGTAGAGCTGCACCCGGTTCTGGCCAGTCGCATCGTCCATCACCATCTGGTTGTACCCGCTGCCCTGGTATTCCTTGGACTTGTAGCCTGAGAGAATCCCGTTCGAATGCCAGTCCGGTGTCTTCCCGCCGTTATAGACGCGCCCGGTAACGAGCGGCTTGTCGCAGTCGCCATCGAGGAAAGACACAATGACTTCTTCGCCGATGCGCGGTACGTGTACACCGCCGTGCCCACCACCAGCATGCGATTGCGCGACGCGCATCCAGCACGACGCGTTTTCATCGCCGGGGTTCAGCCGGTCCCAGTGCATCTGCACCTTGACGCGGTTCAGCGGATCCGCGAAGACTTCCTCGTTCGCAGGGCCAACCACGGTTGCCGTCTGCATGTGCATCTCGGGCTTCTGATGCTCGAGCGGGCTGCGGAACGGGATGGCCTTGCGCTGTGCTTCGACCATCGCCATGAAGAAACCTTCGCTGCCGTCTGCCGCTTTGACGACTAGCATTGGATTGTTTGCGTGCTGCGCGCGGGCCGCGGCGATCGTTTGCTTCAGGCTGTGCGGGAAGTCCGTCGTGCCACTAGACACCGGCAGGTTGTTCTCGATGACCCACTCGACAGCGATAACGGCAAACTGCCGGTCCTGCTGACTGTCGGTGCTGTGCTCCGGATGGTCTTGCAGTTCGAACCAGCGGCCCGCGTCGATGCGGCGGACTGCGCCTACGCCGTGGAAACGCTTCGCGCGCGACTCCCACTCTTCCATGCGTATCTTCGACAGCTGATCGCCGCGGTCCTGCTGTCCGTATGTATACGCGCCCGTGTACTCGTACACTTCCGCCTGCTGCGGCAGGTTGCCCTGCGTGGTCAGCGTGGGGACCGTCGTGCCTTTCGGATTCGCGCCCGTTGACGGCGACTTGTAGTCGAACGTACGGGTAGTAAGCGTCGTGCTCTGCAGCGTGCGCGTACCGCTCCACTGCACGAAGGCGTCGGTTTCGCTGTTGGTGCCCGAGCGGTAGAAATCCACCGCCTGCGGCGAAAGCGGTTGCAGGCTGCCGATATCGTCGGTCACGACCAGGGTATGAGATTTGCCGTCAGTGGCCTGCTCGAAATAGCCGAACAGCCCTTCCGTTTCCATCAGGCGGTGACAGAAATTCCAGTCGTCCTCGTACTGCACGCAGAACGAGCGCTGCGGCAAAGGATTGCGCAACGCAAAACGGAATGCACCCTGCGCCTGGGGATGCATATTGAATACATCAGTGAGAATTTCGTCGACAGTTTTATCCTGCCAGATACGTGCATCTTTTCTGAAATGCAGAAAATGCATCCAGGAGACGAAGCCGATCTGATAACTGGTAATCGCGCTATCAGAGCCTAGACGGCGGGCGGTGTGGACATAACCGTGGTGCGGGGCATAAGATTCGTCGGTTTGCTGCACCCAAAGCGTGACCGGCTGGGCGATCAGCGTTTTCAGCTCGATATTGGCGTTAGTTGAAACCGTGTCCAGAATGATCTCGTAATCCCGGCCGAGGCCGGAATGGCCCGACAGCCTCTGCGGCAAGAGGACGTTAGTACCCAGTTGCGTATCGAGTTTCAGCAGCCGGTCGCTTTGCAACAAACCACCTTTTATTGCCGCGATTATGTCCTGAGCACCCATGCCGCCTCTTATTTATGCAATTTGCGCCCCCGCGCTATCGCGCGATATTACAAAGAATTGGACGTTTAACGCAATCAGGTATTGAGAAACAAATGTCAAATCGGAATTAATTTCCTCTCACTTCCATGCTATCTGAATAGAGGTAAAAATAGCTCGCCCTCCGAATGCGGTTACAAGCCATGGGGCCGCCTATTTCAGGCAAGCAGCACAAACTGCCGCCAAGCGAACCGGAATGAATCCACACTGTTATGCTTCCGTGGACATCATCTGCTGGGAAGCCAGCAACCGGGGTGGCGGATGACAGCCACAAATACATAGATCATCGCTTAATGCGGCGTGTCTTCCGTCCGGCGCGGTCATGATCTGGCGCGGTCCGTCGCACTGGATTTTCCCCGTTGTATTGCAAGCCGGGCATGCGACTGGATCTCCTTCGTGGGCGACATTTTTATCGCTCAATTGAATAGAGGTGGGGGCTGCCTGAACGACGCCGTTAGCTGTCGTTTTGTCGCCGTTCAAAATTAGAAATCGTTTCATGGTGCCTTTAAAGCTTAAGGTTTCTCGCGCATTCAATCTTGTTTCGCGAACCGTTGTGTCACCCGCCTATTTTTTTTCCAAGCCCGTGTACGCAACGCTGGTCGTAACAACCATTGAGCGCAGATCGGCCCGCACCGTGAGTGTTCCCCAGTTGAAGACAAACGTATCCGCGCCGATCGTAGAAGACACACAAGGCTGCCGCGCTTCGAAAGCGATCGATTTCGATAGCGCCTTCTTTTCCTTCACAAGGTCGTCTTCAGTTGCCGACCAGTCGGTTTTCCTCGCGACGCCGTCTTGCCATACGAAGTCGACTATTGCGAGCTTTTGGCTGCGATAGCGAGCCGTCACGCCAAAAGTCCTTCCCCAGACTTTCACGTTCTAAATGCCATAGCTTTCCCACTCGTCGTGCTTCGCCAGTTCCGTTGCCCCGGTCAACCGCAAGTCGTCAAGTGACGGTTTGTGTTGAAAGAGGCTCATAGACGCATCAATCGTCAGTGTGCCCGTGGAAAAATCTAGCGTAGCCATCCAGTTCAGTTAGCTCCCAAACTTCATGATGCTGCCGCCAACGAGGCGATTTTTTCCCGGGCTGGATACGAAATACTGCATACCGCAACCTTTAACTGAGGTGCACCGCAACATCTTCGAACACGACTCCGATGCGGTCGGATTCGTCGCCGTTGAAGACGAGTCGACGGGTCACGACGTCCTCGGTTTTCAGCGCTCCTCTTTGTCCTGGCGAAGAAGAGTCCACTCCACGTAGTGCACCTTGCCAGCGTCTGACCAGTCCTTGATCACCAGATCTGGCATGACCGCACCCTTGACAACATGTACCTGATGTTCCGGATGGCCCGTCGCTTGCCAATGTCCAGTGGCCGGGCATACTTCGCCCGTTCTCACCGCCGGGATGACTCGATCCGGTTCGATGTAGGGCACGCCCCCCGGCGCCGTCAGAAAGTATTCGGACTCGTCGGGAATCAAACCGTCCGTGTAGCGATCATCCTTCCAAAGCAGGCACCAGCTCACATCGATGTCTTCGGCGTAGCCACGACTCTCGTTGAAAGGTCCCGTCATGCGAGGCGCACGCGTGCCTTGAACAAGGTAGTTAAAGCAGCCCGCATTCTCGCTGCTGGTGGCGCCTACCGGGATAAGGCCAAGCACTTTCCCGCGGGTGATCGTGACCGGTTCCCATATGCCATCGACGGGCACGGTGTCGCCCGTGAGGATCACGACGCCGGTCGGCTGCGGCACGGGTGACAATGGCTCGGGAAAGACGGGAAAGCCGAGCTGATAGAAGCGAAAAACATACGCTTCAGGATTGAGCAGCGCGCCGGCCGCCGTGAATTGCGCAGTCGCATCATCACCCGCGGGCACCTCACAGGCAGCGTGCTCGCCCACATACTCGCTTCCGCGCATAAGCAGATTCAGCGCTTCAACCTTGGGCGGGTAAGGCGCCTCCTGAATGCCGCGCTCCCAATAGTCGCCATCCGGGTAAAAGTACTTGGCGACGACGTGATAGTCCGTTAGCGCTTGGTCGAACGCTTCCCCTTGGCGCCAGACGAAACGGTAGCCCTGCCGCAGTTCGTCCAAGCCCTTGTTGTAGGCGCTGAGGATGCCATAAATGCGCGGCAGGTTATCCGCTGGCATCTGTTCACGCTGACTGCTAGGCCAAGTCTTAACTGCGTTTTCATACGCACGCGTGAAAATCTCCCAGTCGTCGCGCTTCTTGGCCCAGAGGCTGTAGCTTGTCAATCTCTTCAGGAGCCAGAAAACCTGACGGCGCGTCGTTTCATCGCGCATGCTGAACAACTTCATTGTGGTCCCGTCGTCCGTTACCGGTTGTCTGAATTGGCGGCACGCGCCACCGCGGTTGCACTGCTATTGGTCACCTTGGTCTGGATTTCTTCCGTCCCAAGGCGACGCGTCTGCGCCGCGCCGCGCACGTTTTCGTCGAACTTGCTGTAGCCATAGACGTCTTCGACGTTCGTCCAGTTCGTCGCCCGAAGCTCGACGGTCACGCCATTCTTCGAAATTTTCGGTGGCAGCTCGCCTCGCTTGAGCATCTCGCCCGCCGCGGTAATTTCGTCGGCAAGTTCCCCGAGATCGACGACGAGTTGCTGGCCGCCACCTTCGAGATATTGCGTGGGAACCTTCTCACCGTACTGCTCGGCAATCTGCCCAGACCAGGCTTTCAGATCCATATGGGCAGGCAGGTCCGCAGGCAGATGCACGATCGCGAGAAAACCGTTGCCGTTCCACTCGTCGAGCACGGCCGAGCGTGTCCGCCATTCCTCCGCACTTTTGGGCACCTCACCCACACCCCAGAAAGCGGGCTGCCGTCCTCCCGCCTTACTCCCGCCAGGGTATGGCGCATGCTTGGAGGGATTGCCGAAGGCTCGATACAGCTTCTTGCCAGCCAGTTCCTCGGACCCTATCGCAGAAATCTCCCCAGAGAACGTTGCGACCTTCGTGAAAACCGGTTTCTTCCCGTAGCTGGCAATCTCGCCGCGGTCTTTCAGGATATCAGGCCAGCCTGCTTTGATCTTGGGCTCGTACTTGCTGGTCAGCATTGCCTCGACCTCGCCACTATCAGCGCGGCATTCCGAGGAAGGGAACTTGCCACGCCGGATTTCCCGCGCGAGCCGTCGTTCTTCAAGATACGCCTCTGCTTCGCGGCGCACCTTCGGCATGCCGCCTGTAGCAATTTCGTGAATTTCGCCGCGATAGACCATGTTCTGCAGCGTTTTGAGCTTCGCCTCGAATTCCCGCAACGCCTTGGGGACCATGCGATCCGCCATGTCCTGCAGCGCGGCGAACCCCGCGCTCACCTGGTCGATTTTGCTGCGCCAGACTTCGGGCAACAGTTTTCCAACACGTGCTTCAAGAGACTTGCGAATGGCGAGCTGGACGGTCGCGCAAAAGTCCTTCAGCTTGGTGAGGACCTGAGATTCGTACTGTGCGATGTTCAGCGCTTTCAGCCACTTCGGCGCGTCACCGTGGCCCATCCGGTTCAGGAACTGGATGACTTCCGCAAGGAGCGCATGGTCTTTGGCGACAACACCTTCAACCCGCAATGCCAACCGGCCTACGCCCTTGATTACGCCACCAACCATCGGTATCAGGGCGAACACCAGAATGACGAGCAGCACCCACTCCATGATCTCCTCGCGCTTTCTCGGGTCCGTGCTCAGGTGAATGGAGACAGAGAGAAGGTCGCGGGCGGCCGTCACATCGCCCACGAGCGGAATCATTCCGATGGCAGCATCCGTGATGACCTGACTGATGGTCTGCTTTTCATTGAATGCTCCTTGCAGTGTTCCCCAGCACCACTGCCCTACGTCCAGAGACGTCTTTTTGAAATCTTCCAGGCTCCAACTCACGTTACGCTCCCCCGTGCTTGGCCAGAAGCGAATCGATATCGCTTTCAGAAAGCTGTTCGCCCTTGAAGTCAGGATTCTTCGTCAGGTCCTTGCGCGCGAATTGACGCGCGTCGGGGCCAAGCTGAACCTGAACGGGGCCGACCGGCACGTTTTCCAGATGCATTTTGCCTTGTGCGTCCAATACACCCTCGCGCGTACTGTTGTCTGATAACGTTGCGATGTACTTGGCTCCCTGTACCGGCTCATTGTCGTGATACAGATATTGCATGGCGGCGTCATATTTGGACGTTGGAAGCGGCGGCAGTGGGTAGTCAGTCTGGGCGGGGCCGTTAAACGCGTGCTGACTGCCCTTGACGTCGACGTTACCGGGTGCGTGAATTTCGATATTGCCGTCCTTGAGGCGGATATACGCACCGCCCGACGTCAAGAGAATTTCCTGGCCGGCTGCGGCTTCGATTTTTTCCGTTGCGGAAAGCATTTTCACGGTCTTCTGAGCCGTGAATTCGACGCCGTCGGAGTGAGCCTGAATCTCAACCTTGCCTTTTGCGGCAAAGAGCTTCATCCCAGCGTTCTGCACAAACAGACTGATCTTCTCCGACACACTCGCAACCAGCGATTTGCCGGTTGCGATGTGCGTGTTCTCACCGCTCACCAGATTGACGGTCTGATCCGCCGCTATGTGCGCGGACTTCTGCGTTGATACCGCGATGCCCGCCGGCGTCGCGAACAGCATGATTGGCTCCTTGAAAGCGTTCGCGCTGCCGGTGCCACCGCCTGCTGTATTGCCTCCGCTGCTTGCCGCGCCCGAGACACTGTTTTGCGTGGTGTCGGTGAAAGACTTCAGCGAGTCGTAACCTTCTTTCAGGCTTTCCGCCTGGTGCGTTTCGCTGGCTTGCGAAAGCGCTTCGATCACACTTTCCGAGTTGACCAGTTGGCTATTGGCCTCGCGGACATCAAGCGGCTGGCTCGATGAGCCCGTTGCCGGATGCGTCGATACATACAGGCCTTTTGCAGCCCGGACCGCGCCATACGCATCCGACTTCAGATCGAAGCCACTTCCCAGATACGCGCCGCGCGAATTACCCGTCTGCGCAATCAGATAGCCGAGATGCAGCTGCGCATTCGTGCTCGTACTGAATAGCTGCACGCGGTTCTGGCCGGTCGCATCGTCCATCACCATCTGGTTGTAACCACTGCCTTGATACTCCTTCGACTTATAGCCCGACAGAATCCCGTTCGAATGCCAGTCCGGCGTCTTCGCGCCGTTATAGGCACGTCCGGTGACGATCGGTTTGTCGCAGTCGCCATCAAGGAAAGATACGATCACCTCTTCGCCGATACGAGGCACATGCACCGCACCATAGCTGCCGCCGGTGTCTGAGTGGGACACGCGCATCCAGCACGACGCGTTCTCATCTCCTTGATTGAGGCGATCCCAATGCATATGGACTTTGATGCGATTCAACTCGTCCGTAAAAACCTCTGCATTCGCCGGGCCGACCACGATGGCCGTCTGCATGTGCATCTTCGGCTTGCCGTGCTCGAACGGGCTGCGGAATGGGACTGTTCTGCGCTGCGCTTCGACGGTGACCATGAAGAAGCCTTCACTTCCATCGTTGGCCCTGATCACCAGAGACATGTCCGTGCCATGCGCGGCGCGTGCGGCAGCGATGGTTCCGTTCAGGCTATGCGGGAAGTCCGTCGTGCCGCTAGACACCGGCAGGTTGTTCTCGATGACCCACTCAACAGCGATAACGGCAAATTGCCGGTCCTGCTGACTGCCGGTGCTGTGCTCAGGGTGGTTTTGCAGCTCGAACCAGCGGCCGGTATCGATGCGGCGTACTGCGCCTACGCCGTGGAAACGCTTCGCGCGCGACTCCCATTCCTCCATCCTCACCTTCGAGAGGTGGTCGCCGCGGTCCTGCTGTCCGTACGTATACGCGCCCGTGTACTCGTACACTTCCGCCTGCTGCGGCAGATTGCCCTGCGTGGTCAGCGTGGGGACCGTCGTGCCTTTCGGATTCGCACCCGTTGACGGCGACTTGTAGTCGAACGTACGGGTAGTAAGCGTCGTGCTTTGCAGCGTGCGCGTGCCGCTCCATTGCACGAAGGCATCCGTTTCGCTGTTGGTGCCAGAGCGGTAGAAATCCACCGTTTGCGGCGACAGGGGCTGCAGGCTGCCGATATCATCGGTCACGATCAGGGTATGAGATTTGCCATCGGCAGCCTGTTCGAAATAGCCGAACAGGCCTTCCGTTTCCATCAGCCGGTGGCAGAAATTCCAGTCATTCTCGTATTGCACGCAGAACGAGCGCTGCGGCAAAGGATTGCGCAATGCAAAACGGAATGCACCCTGCGCCTGGGGATGCATATTGAATACATCAGTGAGAATTTCGTCGACAGTTTTATCCTGCCAGATACGTGCATCTTTTCTGAAATGCAGAAAATGCATCCAGGAGACGAAGCCGATCTGATAACTGGTAATCGCGCTATCAGAGCCTAGACGGCGGGCGGTGTGGACATAACCGTGGTGCGGGGCATAAGACTCGTCGGTTTGCTGCACCCAAAGCGTGACCGGCTGGGCGATCAGCGTTTTCAGCTCGATATTGTCATTGGTTGAAACGGCGTCCAGAGTGAATTCATAGTCGCGACCGAGGCGTGATTGGCCCACTAGCCTTTGTGGCAACAGGACATTCGCACCCAATGGCGTATCGAGCTTCAGCAGGCGATCGCTTTGCAACAAGCCACCTTTTATTGCCGCGATTATGTCCTGAGCACCCATACCGCCTCTTATTTATGCAATTTGCGCCCCCGCGCTATCGCGCGATATTACAAAAGATCAGACGTTTACCGCAATCTATAAAAAGGAAACAAATGTTAGACCAGCAATTTTTTCTTGCCATGGCAATGCATTTTGAATAGCGGTAAAAATAACTGTGTTATCACGTTTGCTAAAGGTGGATTTCTTATCCCGCAGAAATTGGTCGCCGGTCGTTCGAGGCATAGTCCGCGTCCTCGACCGACTCTCTTGCGACCTGCATCACGACACGGTCCGCCAGTCGCACTTCGATACGGACATCTTTTCCAGACACCGCAGCTAAAAAATGCAATGGAATCTTTGGTTTCGATCGCGTTGTAAACCTTGACGCGCTCGCCTCCAATTCAGCACTCGCCCAAGACCCGACTGGCGGAGATGTAGGCAGAAGGAGCGGTTGGCGAGCGCCACGGATGGGCAGGGCAATGACGCGCAACTTGTCGGTGCCTCGGTCCAGCGCAGTGTGGCCGAGTTTGCCGTCGCTGCTCCACCGTCCGGGTCACGGGTCCACGCGAGCAAGTAATTAACGCACGCATGAAACCGCTCGGTCTTTTATCATCACCTTGCGCTGAGATAAGGACAGCGCGGCCGATTCGATCAGAGGCGCTTCTGATGTCCTATTTCATGCCGCAAGACCAATCCGTTTAGTTAGTCCCGCCTGTTGGGGGACCATCACTCGAAGAGACTTTGATATGCAAAGTGACCTTGCTAGCTTGCGCGACCTTGTTAGTCAGTTTGCGGATGAGCGCGACTGGGACAAATTTCATACGCCAAAGAATCTGGCGACGGCTCTGAGCGTCGAGGCCAGCGAGCTTCTGGAGCCGTTTCAGTGGCTAACCTCCGGAGACAAGAGCGAACTGGACGAAGGCAAGCAAACCGCCATTCGTCACGAAATGGCGGACGTATTGCTCTACCTCGTCCGCCTTGCAGACAAGCTTGATGTCGACCTCTATCAAGCCTGTTTGGAAAAAATGGATGTCAATCGGACGAAATATCCCGCCGAAAAAGTCTGGGGAGATTCGCGTAAGTACTCCGATTATCAGGACTAGGAATCAACCCCGAATTCTCGACGTTGCCGGAAATAGCACCGACGTTCAGCGCCGACGACATAGACGAGTTCGTCAAGTTTCTGGTGGATCGGGTTGGAGGTGGCGACGGTCTGGAAGTGCTGCGTCGCATGGAAGAAAATCGCTATCGCCCTAGCAAGAAGCTGATGGACCATGTAGCGTCCGTGATCAACAACAACCCGGAGTACACGCTGCTTGACGAGCAGCAGGTGGCATTCGACGCCGTGATGACCGCTGCGCGTCGCTGGGTGCATGGCCGTCAGAAGCGGATCATCATCAAGGGTGGCCTAGGCGCCCGCAAGTCTGTGTTGCCGGTGATCGCTTGGATGGATCCAGAAGCCAACGCTGGCGACGGCTCGCAAATGGCTTTAGCACTGTCACTAGTTAAATAAAGAACAAAGGAGTTGTGCTGCATGGCTTACCGGTCTCGTCTGGAGCAAAAGAAATCTCGTGCGCTATGGGTCGTTGCGACATCACTGCTGCTATCGGGCAGCGCCTTTGCGCAGAAAGTCGACGTGGACGCACCCGCAGACAAGGATCGATTGATTCGTGAGATCACGACGCCGTCGCCGAAGAAGGACACATGGCAACCGTTGAGCATGGTGCTGAACTGGGGACGCGGCAAGCCGTACGACGACACCATTCGCATCCTGCAGGATTATTTTAAATCGCTGCCGCCGCCCTCGAATGAAGAACTCTCGAAGTTCAAGGAGAAGGTGCGCGGTGAACTCGTTTTCGTTAAAGGCGGACAGTTCCTGATGGGCGATTTCGGTCCGGAGAAGTCACAGGAAAGGCTGCCCTATTCCGCTAACGACGGCGCCGTGCCGGCGCATGACGTCACGCTCGATAGCTATTCCATCTTCAAGCATCGCGTCACTTACGCCGACTACGATCTCTACACGCGCGCCAACGGCTTGCCGCCGGTGTCGATCAGCAAAGGCGAATATCTCGAGTACCGCTTTCCGGACTACCCCGTTGCGCGTGTCACGTGGCAACGCTCGCGCGATTTCTGCTCGTGGGTGGGCAAGCTCGTGGGACTGCCGGTCGACTTGCCGACCGAGGCGCAGTGGGAATACGCGGCGCGTTCGCGCGGCGAGTTGTGGGTGATTCCGAGTACTGCGGTGCCGGTGGTCGACGGTAAGTACAACGTCGAACAGCTTGACGACATCATCGACAAGATGGAAGAGAACGGCACCAGTCCGGAGCCATTGATCAGCCGGCCGGTGGGTACTTATGGTGACAATCGACTCGGCGTTTCGGACGTGTTCGGCCGCGGTAAGGAATGGACTTATGACTGGTTCGACAAGAACTACTATAGCCACGCGGCGGCGCACGATCCGCGAGGTCCGGAGCGAGGCAACCTGCGCAGCGTCCGGTATGCGACCGATAGCCGGACGCGACTCGTCATCGACCGCTCGGGTTTGGCGCCCGATACGGAGAGTGGCGATCTCGGGTTTCGATGCGTGCTCAACCAATCTTCGCCAGCAGGTCTGTGAGCTGCACACGCACGCTCCGACCATCCGCTCATGATGAACTCAACCGTCGCCCAGTCGCCTCATAGTAGGAGCACGCTCGTCATCTTGACGCTCAGTCTCGGCGCGCTGCTTTTTTCGTTGTGCTGGCTCGTGTCTTCGCTGATTTCCACGCATCGTATGATGGTCGCCGAAGGGACTGTGGTCAGTTACGACCAGGGCGGCCGGAGCTGGCGTTCGTATCAGCCGGTGATCGTCTTCACGACCGCTCGCGGCGAGCGCGAACAGATTACCGGCCAGACCTCGTCGACGCAGCCGGCCTACGACGTCGGCCAAACGTTGCGCGTGTTCTACGACCCCGCGGACCCCGCACACTCGGCGATCATCGACGACTTTGGGCAGCGCTGGTTTCCTATCGCTGTGGTGATGTTGCTCAGCATGGTGTTTTTGACGATTGGCGCGGTGATGTTCGTGCTCGAGCGCGGCACGGTTAAACAGGCCGTGCCTTTGCCGTACTCGCAGGCGAGGCGCAAACGCGGTCGGCAGAATCTGCTGATCTGCCTTATCCCGATCGTAATCGGCGCGGGGTTTCTGCTGGGTGCTGCCGCTTCCGCGATGCGCGAACGGCAGATCATTGGAAGCTATACGCGCACGACTGGCAGAGTCGTCGAAGTCCAGGAAGCAGAGCGGCCTTATCAGCCGCGCTCGCACATGTACTCGGCGATCGTCGCGTTCAAAACGGAGACGGGGAAAGAAGTGACCTTTGCGCAGGGGTCGTCGTCGCATAACGATCTCGAAAGCGGCGACGAGGTCAATGTTCTCTACGATGCGAATACACCAGACCGCGCGATGATCGACAGCTTCTGGGAGCACTGGGGACTGCCTGCGATCCTCTTTGTAATCGGCTTGCCGTTCTTCGCCGTGGGTGTGTTCTTCGTCAGCACCGTCGACTTCAGCGGTGGGCGCCACAGGAGACGGACCTAGCTGTGGACATGGTTCGCTGTGTCAGCTGGAAGAGGCGAAGGCGAATTATGATCAGTTTTTTGATCCGGAGACGGGCAATCCAAAGCGATTCTTCCTGATTTCTGGTGTCGAAAAAATGCGCAACCAGGCGAGAGAACAAAACCTCCGCTCAGCTATCGGTACTTCACGCGCAGTTTTCGCACCACCGCGCCGCTGGTCAACACAGAATTGAAGCCACTTTAATGAGTACGAGCACGGAACGTTGCCAAACATGGCCTTTCATTTGAACATTGATGTCACCTATCGCGTAGCTGACCCGCAATTGCCGACCATCGAGTCGGAATGCGTCGCAGAACCGGTCGAAGCAAGACATGGCGCTGGTCGACTGGATGGCGGAGTCCCATACCGGCTTCAAAGCTGCAGACCTGCAGCTAACGGAGAAGGACAGCTTAAGCTTCGCAGACTTCGAAGCCTTCTGCCGCAAGCGGCGAGAGGCATTGCTTCAACGCTTGCGCGACAACGTCGAAGTCACCACGTCGCTGCCGTTACCCCAAGAAGTGCTCGACGAGGAAGAGGAGCTGACTACGTCCGCCGAGTGAGTGTCGATGGAGCGGGGCACCGTTTCTATCATACTCCCCGGGATAGCTGGACAGCCTGTATGCGCCGAGCCGGTCGAGTTTCGCGAGCGAAGACTTCTCGCGCCCCTGACAAGATAACAGTGCAATGTCTCCCGCCTTAAGACCAAGTGTCCGGGCATCTGCCAATGCCTGCTTCGTTGCATCGGTCAAACCGCCTTGAAGAATTTCCTGACGGGGTAAGTTGCAGGCGACCGCGGTGGCTAGCAATTGGCGAATTTGCGAAGCCGGCCGGATTGTTGGTCGCGATGGATTGATATGGACCAAAACCGGTTACACACCGGTTACACGGACCGCAGAAACAGAAAAGGGTTACAGGAAAATCACCTGTAACCCTTTGATATTCTTGGTGGAGCGGAGGCGCCAGTCGCAATTACTCTTGCGGCCTACGCCTCCAATAGTGGCGGTCACTTCACGTCTAAGTAGGCCAGTCTCATTAACTCCGTCCCACAGTCGCAAAACTGTGGCGCCAGTCGCACTTACTCTGGCGCCCTACGCGACAGCTCGCTCCTCAAACGTCAATATTCCCCGCCCTCAACGCATTCGATTCAATGAAAGCCCGCCGCGGCTCCACATCATCCCCCATGAGCGTCGTAAAGATGCCATCAGCCGCGATAGCATCCTCAATCTGCACACGAAGCAAGCGACGCACGGTCGGATCCATCGTCGTCTCCCAAAGCTGCCCAGGATTCATCTCGCCGAGGCCTTTGTATCGCTGCTTGGAAATATTGCGTTCAGCATCAGCCAGCAACCACTTCATAGCGCTCTTGAAGTCGGTCACCGCCATACTCCGCTCACCACGCTTGATCACCGCGCCAGTCCCAATCAACCCCTTAAACGTATTAGCGGTATTGATCAGCTGCTGGTAATCAGCAGTGAGTTGAAAATCCTGATCCAGCACAGAAATCTTCTGATTGCCGTGATGAGTCCGCGCAACGCGCAGCGAGCGCAGCTCACGTACCGGGTCATACATTGTCGTAACCTTAACTTCAGGCTTCAACGCATCATCCCGCAACTTAGCTTCAAGAGCCGCCGCCGACACCGCAGCCGCTTCCTCGCTGGAAAGGTCAATAACAACCCCATCCATCACAGCCTCAAGCGCCCCAGCGTCATACAACCGGCTCAGTCGGTTCACAACAGCTTGAGCCAACAAATAAGCCCGAGCCAACTCACCCAACGCATCGCCGGTGATAGGCGTAGCCCCTTCCGAAGCCAACAACTCCGACCCCTGCAACGCCAGCTTCAGAATGTGAGCATTAACCTCAGCCTCATCCTTCAAATACCGCTCATCCTTACCCGCCTTGATCTTGAACAGCGGCGGCTGCGCGATATAGATATACCCACGCTCGATCATGTCCGGCATCTGACGATAGAAGAACGTCAGCAGCAGCGTGCGGATGTGCGCGCCGTCCACGTCAGCATCGGTCATGATGATGATGCGGTGATAACGCAGCTTGTCGAGGTTGTAGTCTTCCTTGCCGATCCCGCAACCCAGCGCCGTAATCAGCGTCACAATCTGCTCCGAAGAAAGCAGCTTGTCATAGCGCGCCTTCTCCACGTTGAGCACCTTGCCGCGCAGCGGCAAGATCGCCTGAAACTTCCGGTCACGCCCCTGCTTCGCCGAGCCGCCTGCCGAGTCGCCCTCGACGATATAAATTTCCGACTTCGCCGGGTCCTTCTCCTGGCAATCCGCCAGCTTGCCCGGCAGACCAACGCCATCCAGAACGCCCTTACGACGCGTCATTTCACGCGCCTTGCGAGCCGCATCCCGCGCACGCGCCGCGTCAACAATCTTGCCGCAAATGATCTTCGCGTCGTTCGGCGTTTCCAGCAGGAATTCTTCGAGCGCCTTCGCGACCACATCCTCCACCGGCGCGCGCACTTCCGACGACACCAGCTTGTCCTTGGTCTGCGCGCTGAACTTCGGCTCCGGCACCTTCACCGACAGCACGCACGAGAGCCCTTCGCGCATGTCGTCGCCGGCCGTCTCGACCTTCGCTTTCTTCGCGACTTCGTGATCGGTGATGTACTTGTTCAACACGCGCGTCATCGCCGCACGCAACCCGGTCAGGTGGGTGCCGCCGTCGCGCTGCGGAATGTTGTTCGTGAAGCACAGCACGTTTTCGTTGTAGCTGTCGTTCCACTGCATCGCCACTTCCACGCCCACGCCGTCTTTCTCGCCGCTGATGTGGAAAATGTTCGGGTGCAGCACGGCCTTGTTCTTGTTGATGTACTCAACAAAACCCTTCACGCCGCCCACAAACGCGAAATCTTCTTCCTTGCCCGTGCGCTGGTCGGTCAGCTTGATGCGCACGCCGTTATTCAGGAACGACAGTTCGCGAATCCGCTTGGCCAGAATGTCGTAGTGATATTCGACATTGCCGAAGATCGTCTCGTCAGCCAGGAAGTGCACTTCGGTGCCGCGGTTTTCGGTGTCGCCAATCAACTGAATCGGCGAGACAGCCACGCCGTCGATCTCTTCGATCACGCGGTTCTGCGGCACGCCACGGTGGAATTCCATGAAGTGCTTCTTGCCGTCGCGGCGAATGGTCAGGCGCAGCCACGCCGAGAGCGCGTTCACGCACGAGACGCCCACGCCGTGCAGGCCGCCGGACACCTTGTAGCTGTTCTGGTCGAACTTGCCGCCGGCGTGCAGTTCGGTCATCACGATTTCAGCGGCGCTGCGCTTCGGATCGTGCTTGTCGTCCATCTTCAGGCCGGTCGGCACACCGCGGCCGTTGTCGGTGATCGAGATCGAGTTGTCCGCGTGAATGATCACCTGGATATCGTTGCAATGCCCCGCCAACGCTTCGTCGATGGAGTTGTCCAGCACTTCGAATACGAGGTGATGCAAACCGGTCCCGTCTGACGTATCCCCGATGTACATCCCCGGCCGCTTGCGTACCGCCTCCAGACCTTCGAGGATCTGAATCGAGGAGGCGCCGTAGCTGTTATCGGGTTGCGAATTGTTCGTTTCAGTCATGGATTTTTTCCGGTTCTGCGTTACTGCAAGGTTGCTGCTCGGGACTTTTCAAAACACCATAAAAACGCCAAAGGGGCGCTGCGCCCCTTGGTGTGTTCTTTGGTTTTGGACGCGTTAGATGCGCATCGGCATCACGACGTATTTGAATTCGTCGTTCTCGGGAATCGTGATCAACGCGCTGGAGCTGGCGTCGCCAAGGCTCACTTGCAACATGTCGACCTTCAGGTTCGCGAGCACGTCGAGCAGATACGTGACGTTGAACCCGATATCGACGCTGTCGCCGTCGTACGCAATTTCCAGTTCTTCCTGCGCCTCTTCCTGATCGGCGTTGGTCGACATGATCTTCAACTGACCTGGCTCGATAATGCAGCGCACGCCCTTGAATTTGTCCGACGTCAGAATCGCGGCGCGTTGCAGCGAACGCTGCAGTTCTTCACGGCCAATTACAAACTGATTCTTGTGCGACTTCGGAATCACGCGCTGGAAGTCGGGGAATTTTCCTTCCACCAGCTTCGACACCAGTTCGACCTGGCCGAACGTAAACTTCACCTGCGTCGGCGCGATGTCGATCTTCAGCGTGTCGTCGATGTCTTCCAGCAGACGCTGCAGTTCGAGAATCGTCTTGCGCGGAATGATCACTTCCTGACGCGCGAACGAGCCTTCGATCTTCATCGACGAGAACGCGAGGCGGTGGCCGTCGGTTGCGACCGCCATCAGCTGGTCACCATCTACCACCAGCAGCATGCCGTTCAGGTAGTAGCGGATGTCCTGCTGGGCCATCGAAAAATGGACCATGCCGAGCAACTGGCGGAACGTTTTCTGGGGAACCACCAGGTTCGCGCCGTAGTCTTTAGCCTGAGCGACGGTCGGGAACTCGTCGGCCGCCAGGGTTTGCAGCGCAAAGCGGCTCTTGCCGGATTGCACGGTCAAACGCTTGTCGTTCAAGGTCAGCGTAACTTGCCCGTCGGGCATGGCGCGCAGAATGTCGAGGAGCTTTCTTGCTGCCACCGTGGTCGCGACCGAATCGCCGCCCACGCCAAAATCGGCACGCGTGGTGATCTGCAACTCGAGGTCGGTCGACAGGAACGACACTTCAGGGCCGTTCTTGGTAATCAGCAAATTGGCGAGGATCGGCAACGTATGGCGGCGTTCGACGATGCCGCTCACGGTTTGCAGCGGCCTGAGGAGGTTATCGCGTTCGGTCTTGACCAGTTGCATAGAGTTCCTTCGTTGATATAACGGCCTGCGCGCCTGACTTGCCAGCCTTACAGCGCGCAACCGCGGCTCCCCGCCGGCGCCACGCAGCGCCTGTCACGGCGTGAATTCCGCCCGCGGCCGCCGGGCGGTTAAACCTGTATTGTGCCTGAAAACGGAACCGCTCCACTAAAATGGGGGCGAGTTTGGAAATAAACAGGTCGAATTTCCCATCCGACCTGCTTAACCTTTCAGCGTTTGCTCCAGCACGTGCAGTTCGTGGTTCAGCTGCGCGTCCGTGCCACGCTCGGCGGCGATCTTGCGCACCGCGTGGAGCACCGTGGTGTGGTCGCGTCCGCCAAACAGCTCGCCGATTTCCGGCAAACTCTTCTGCGTCAGCTCCTTCGCCAGATACATCGCGATCTGCCGCGGCCGCGCAATGTTCGCCGGACGCTTCTTCGAATACATGTCCGCGACCTTGATGCTGTAGAAGTCAGCCGTGGTCTTCTGGATGTTTTCCACCGAAATCTGCCGGTTTTGCACCGTCAACAGGTCTTTCAGCGCTTCTTTCGTCACTTCGATCGTGATTTCGCGGCCGTGGAACTTCGAATACGCGAGGATCTTGCGCAGCGCGCCTTCCAGTTCACGGACGTTCGAGCGCAGATGCTTGGCGACGAAGAACGCGACGTCTTCATTCAGGCTCACGAACTCGGATTGCGCCTTGCGCATCAGAATGGCGACGCGCATTTCCAGCTCGGGCGGCTCGATCGCCACCGTCAGGCCGGAGTCGAAGCGCGAGATCAGGCGGTCGTCGATGCCGGAGATTTCCTTCGGATACGTGTCGCTGGTGATGATCACCTGCGCCTTGTTCGCGACCAGCGCCTCGAACGCGTAGAAGAATTCCTCTTGTGTGCGCGACTTGCCTGAGAAAAATTGAATATCGTCGATCAGCAGCAGGTCGAGCGAGTGGTAGTAGCGCTTGAAGTCGTCGAACGCCTTGCGCTGGTAGGCCTTCACCACGTCGGACACATACTGTTCCGCGTGGATGTAGCGAATCCGCGCGCCAGCCTTGTCCATTAGAAGCTGGTTGCCGATCGCGTGGATCAGGTGGGTCTTGCCCAGGCCCACGCCGCCGTACAGAAACAGCGGGTTGTACGAGATGCCGGGGTTGTCCGCGACCTGAATCGCCGCGGCCCGCGCCAACTGGTTGGCCTTACCGGTCACGAAGTTGTCGAAGGTCAGCACGGGGTTGAGCTTCGAACGCTCGTACATCGAGTCGTTGTCGCCGTTGCCGTTCGAGCTGGCGCTTTGGCCCGGGCGCCACGTGCGGCGGGCGGCGGCGGCTTCGTTCGCGTCGAGGCTGGGAAGATCGAGATCGGCGGCATCTTCAGCAACCGCGCGTGCGTTCGCGTTGTGGTCCGCCGCAGCGCGTGCATTCGCGTTGAGGGTCGCCATCGCGCTGTTCGCGCCATTGGCGCGCGCGGCTTGCGATGCTTGTACGGCGCCGACGGCTGCATCCACGGCGGCCCCACCGCCGTTGGAACCAGCCAAATGGCCGCCGCCCATTGCGCCAGGCGCGGAAGACGGACGCGACGGAGCCGGCGCGGACGTCGCCGCGGGGGCGCGCATGCCTGCTTTCGGGTCCAGCACAAATTGCACGTCGACCGGAGCGTGCCAGAAATCGCGGGCCATATCCGCGATGCGGCCGGAGAACTGGCTCTTGACCCAGTCGAGCTTGAAGCGGTTCGGCGCAGCGATGCTAAGCGTGTTCGCAGCGGCGTCGAAGGCGACCGGGGCCAACGGTTTGATCCACGTCACGTACTGCTGGGGCGTTAGCTCGCGCTCCAGCAATGCGGAACAGTGTTGCCAGAAATCGTTCATCGAGTTGCTGTCGTTATGATGTGCACGGCGGTTCGCCGCTGCCCCTGTCGCGCGTACGCAACAAGGCCCTGAGCAGCTAGGCCGAACCAGGCGCAATGGCTCCAGGCGCTTGTGCCACAAGGGTTTGCGGGGCAAGCGAGCCGGAGCGGCGTGCAGAATTTTTGGGAAGTAAGGCGAGATTCTACCGCCAAAACGTCGGCGAAAGGGAGTTATCCACAGGGACTGATCATCCGGCGAAGTCTTCCTGGGACCAGGCCGAACCAGGCTAAACTATTGACGGCCAAAAGAAAACCGGTTTAAATAACGGGTTCCGCGAAAACCAATTCTGTAAACCTCCGGCCATTGCCGCTTCAGCGATGATCGTGCGGTTAATTTTCGATCAGTCGATCAAGTGAGAGCAACATGAAACGTACTTACCAACCTTCCGTTACCCGTCGCAAGCGCACCCACGGCTTCCGCGTTCGCATGAAGACCGCAGGTGGCCGCAAGGTCATCAACGCACGTCGCGCGAAGGGCCGCAAGCGCCTCGCCATCTAAGGTTGGCGAGCGGATTGCGCGCTCTGTCTGTGCCTACAGGCGAAGCCCGCGGTGAAGCGGGAGCGGCTGGGGCGCCGCAACTGGGCTCGATTCCGTTGCGAGCGCAAGCCGCCTTCCCCAAAGCCGCAAGGCTACTGAAAACGGATGAATTTTCATCCGTTTTTCGTTTGCGCCCGTGGCGCCGCACCGCGCACTTCGTGGTGTACGGCCGGCCCACCGGTAACGACGCTCGCTTAGGTCTCGTGATCGGCAAGAAGTATGCGCCGCGCGCGGCCACGCGTAATCTGGTACGTCGACTCGCGCGTGAAGCCTTCCGGCTGCGTCGCGCGGAATTCGGCGGTTGGGATGTGCTGCTGCGTTTGCACACGCGCTTCGACAAGAAGGCTTTGCCGAGCGCCTCGTCGCCGCCGTTGAGGGCGCTGTGCCGCAGCGAAATAGAGACGCTGCTCGATAAAGCAGCGCGCGAAATTGTCCGTCGCGAGGCGCCGCCCGCGGAAGCGCCCAAGACGGAATGACGCTCAAGTGACCGCCCGCTTTGCAGTACAGGCCGCCAAAGTAGCTCGGGCAGCCAGGCTGCGCGGGCGTCGCCCGGTACTCCACGTTGCGCGGCGCCGTTAGGCCGCACCAGTCATGCAAACGGTACTCATCGCTTTATTGCGTTTCTACAAGGTTGCCGTCAGCCCCATGCTCGGCAACCGGTGCCGTTTTTACCCTTCCTGCTCTGATTACGCGCGCGAAGCAATCCAGTATCATGGCGCCGCGCGCGGGACTTATCTCGCCGCCAGGCGTATTTGCCGCTGCCACCCGTTTTCCGCGGGCGGCATCGATCTCGTCCCGCCTCCCACTTCTGAAAAGCGCTGACGCGCCGTTCCATCGACACTGAGACAACGCATGGATATCAAACGCACCGTCCTATGGGTCATCTTTTTCATGTCAGCGGTCATGCTGTTCGACAACTGGCAACGCGACCACGGACGCCCGTCGATGTTCTTCCCGAGCGCCAACCCGACCAAGACCGTCGGTAGCGCCGCACCGGGATCCACGACACCGGGAACCCAATCCGCCGATCTGCCGGCCACCAACGCTGCTGCGCCGGGCAATGCGCCGGCTGCCGCGGCTCAGGGCCAACTGGTCAGCTTCAGCACCGACGTCTATAACGGCGAGATCGACACCCGCGGCGGCACGCTGTCGAAGCTGTCGCTCGTCAAGCAAGGCGACGGCAAGCAGCCCGATCTGGTCATCACGCTGTTCGACCGTACCGCGAACCATACGTATCTGGCGCGCACCGGTCTGCTCGGCGGCGATTTCCCGAACCACACCGACATCTTCACGCCGGTGCCGAACCAGCCGCACGATCTGACGGGCGACGCCAAGTCGTTCCAGCTCAGCCTCGAGTCGCCGGTCAAGGGTGGCGTGAAGGTCATCAAGACCTACACGTTCACGCGCGGCAGCTATGTGATCGGCGTCGACACGAAGATCGAGAACGTCGGGACCGCGCCGGTCACGCCGTCGGTCTATATGGAATTGGTGCGCGACGACACGCCGGTGGAAACGCCGCGCTTCTCGCACACGTTCATCGGACCGGCTGTCTTCACCGAGCAGCACCACTTCCAGAAGATGACGTTCAGCGACATCGACAAGAACAAGGAAGACTTCGTCAATTCGGCCGACAACGGCTGGATCGCGATGGTGCAGCATTACTTCGCGTCGGCATGGATTCCGCAGCAAGGTGCGAAGCGCGACATCTATGTCGAGAAGATCGATCCGACGCTGTATCGCGTTGGCGTGAAGCAACCGGTGGCGACTATCGCCCCGGGCCAGTCGGTTGATGTGTCCGCACGCCTGTTTGCCGGTCCGGAAGAAGAGCGCATGCTCGAAGGCATCGCCCCGGGTCTGGAACTGGTGAAGGACTATGGCTGGGTCACGATCATCGCGAAGCCGCTGTTCTGGCTGCTCGAGAAGATCCACAGCTATGTCGGCAACTGGGGCTGGTCGATCGTGCTGCTCACGCTGCTGATCAAGGCCGTGTTCTTCCCGCTGTCGGCCGCGAGCTACAAGTCGATGGCACGCATGAAGGCGATCACGCCGCGTATGCAAGCCCTGCGCGAACGCTTCAAGGGCGATCCGCAGAAGATGAACTCGGCGCTGATGGAGTTGTACAAGACCGAGAAGGTCAATCCGTTCGGCGGCTGTCTGCCGGTCGTGATTCAGATTCCGGTGTTCATCTCGCTGTACTGGGTGTTGCTGTCGTCGGTTGAAATGCGCGGCGCGCCGTGGATTCTCTGGATTCACGATCTGTCGCAGCAGGATCCGTTCTTCATCCTGCCGGTGCTGATGGCCGTCTCGATGTTCCTGCAGACCAAGCTGAACCCGACGCCGCCGGACCCGGTTCAAGCCAAGATGATGATGTTCATGCCGATCGCGTTCTCGGTCATGTTCTTCTTCTTCCCGGCCGGTCTGGTGCTGTACTACGTGGTGAACAACGTGCTATCGATCGCCCAGCAGTACTACATCACGCGGATGATGGGTCAGACGAAGGCGAAAGCGGCCTGATTGATGTCTTGTCTGAAGCGGGTGGTAGCGCCCGCTGACTGACAGGCAGAAGTTGGCTGTAAAAAAGCCGCCCGGTTTTACACCGGGCGGCTTTTTTTATGACTCGGTCGATTGGCCTTTATCTTTCGATGTCGTTGTCGATGCGTCTTCAGGCGCGGCGTCAGTTTCCTGTTGCGTGCCGCCGTCAAACTCCGTCATCAGTTCTTCCACCAGATTGCGCTGCCTGGGCGACAAACCCACGAAGCGGTTAGCCATCTTCGTCACCAGCTCGACCGTTTCCGGCGTCATCGGATATTTCTCGCCGCGGGCAAGCGGCTTAGCCTTGCCGGAGGGCGTCGGCCCGTAGTGCAACCAGTGAACGTCCTTTTGCAGCCACGTCGCTAAAACCTGCAACTTGTCGCGCTTTGGAATCGTCGTACCCGCGAGCCATTTGTGCGCGGTTTGTGGTGAGACGGCAGGGCCACTGCTATAAAGCAGATTGAATTCCCTGGCTAAATCGGTCCCACCCTTAATTTCTTTGGGGAGTGAGTCTTTCAGCCGTTTGGCGAAAGCTGCTTTTTCTTTGGAGGTCGGCATGGGCCCGATTGTGCAATTCGGCGCATAATCAGTGGACAACCAAACGCGCTATTTTATTGCTTAAATGAGCTATTTTTAGCCTGAAATCACCAGCTAATAACGCGTTTCACGATTTTATAGAATTCCGTCTTTTCCTTGTACAGCGTGCGTTCTAGGCATTCTGGCGCGTCCATCTGTCGCAAATGTGTCTTAGGCTATCTTAGCTTGTGTGAGATAAATCCTCATTTGTCTTATGAAAATCGGGCTGCGTTAGGAATCGGGCCCGAGTCCAGAGCCGGTGGATGCCCGCGTTACAATGCCCGGCGCTTACTCGTGCGTATTCGATCCCTTCTGACAGCCTCGTTCCCATGCTCGCCACCGATTCCGATCCGATCGTCGCCATTGCCACCGCACCCGGCCGAGGCGGAATCGGGGTCGTGCGGATTTCGTTCGGCCGCGCCGGGGAAGCCGCCGCACAGCCGTTGATGCAAGCGCTCACCGGCCAGGCACTCGCGCCGCGTCACGCGAGCTATGTGCCGTTCCTCGATGACACCGGCAGCGCGCTCGATCGCGGCATCGCCCTGTACTTTCCCGCGCCGCACTCCTACACCGGCGAACACGTGCTCGAGTTGCAGGGTCACGGCGGTCCGGTCGTGCTGCAACTGGTGCTGCAGCGGTGCATCGACGCCGGCCGTGCGTTCGGTCTGCGTCTGGCGGAGCCGGGCGAATTCACGCGGCGCGCGTTTCTCAACGACAAGCTGGATCTGGCGCAAGCGGAAGCCGTCGCCGATCTGATCGAGGCCAGCACCGAAGCTGCCGCCCGCTCGGCGGGCCGCTCGCTCGACGGTGCGTTTTCGCGCGACATCCATGCTCTGGTCGAAGAAGTCATCACGCTGCGGATGCTGGTCGAAGCGACGCTCGATTTCCCGGAAGAAGAAATCGACTTTCTCGAAGCCGCCGACGCCCGCGGCAAGCTCGCGCGGATCCGCGAGCGCCTTGCACACGTGCTGAGTGAAGCGCGCCAGGGCGCGTTGCTGCGAGAGGGTTTGTCGGTGGTGCTGGCTGGGCAGCCGAACGTCGGCAAGTCGTCGTTGCTGAACGCGCTGGCCGGCGCGGAGTTGGCCATCGTCACGCCGATCGCCGGCACGACGCGCGACAAGGTCGCGCAGACCATCCAGATCGAAGGTATTCCGCTGCACGTGATCGACACGGCCGGCCTGCGCGATACCGAAGACGAGGTGGAGAAGATCGGCATTGCGCGCACGTGGAGCGAAATCGAACGCGCGGATGTCGTGCTGCATCTGCTCGATGCACGCACCGGCATGACCGCCGAAGACGAAACGATCGCTGCGCGTTTCCCGAGCGGCGTGCCGGTGGTGCGCGTGCTGAACAAGACGGATCTGACGGGGCTCGCGCCATCGGTGACGCCGCTCGACGCGGATCTCGAACTCAGCGAAGTGGGGCTGTCGGCGAAACGGGGCGATGGCGTAGCGTTGCTGCGTGAAGAATTGCTGCGAATCGCCGGCTGGCAGGCCGGCGCGGAGAGCGTCTACCTCGCGCGCGAGCGGCATCTGATTGCGCTGCGCGCAGCCCAGGAGCATCTGGCGACGGCAGCGGCACACGCCGATCAGAACTCTCAAGCGCTCGACCTGTTCGCCGAAGAACTGCGTCTCGCGCAGGATCAGCTGAACTCGATAACCGGTGAATTTAGCTCCGATGACCTGCTCGGAGTGATTTTCAGCCGGTTTTGTATTGGCAAATAGCAATTGCCGGGCAACGACCAACGTTCGTAAGCGCGTCGCCAGAGGTTGTCGCCCGCTTCGTCGCAGCGCAGCGTTATCGTGCGAGCAAATCGACCGGGCGCTACGCGCTGTGTACGCATCAAGTATCCGCAAGTCCGGCACTTTGTGCTGCACGACGACACTTGCACCACTCCACTACCTGTATAAAAACACAGTACAATCTTCCGCAAGTGTCGGCCTAGTTCGGCCAGCCATCGTCTACCAAGTTGGCTCTGGAGTCGTCTGTGTTGAACAACAAACCCATAGTAGCGCTGCATCACCGCACCTTCGAAAGCATCAAGCAGGTCAACGAAGACGATTCCGAGTTTTGGTTCGCGCGTAGTCTTGCGCCATTGCTCGATTACCAGTACTGGCGCAACTTCGTGCAAGTGATCGAGAAGGCGAAGATTGCCTGCGAACGGTCGGGCCACCCCGTCCAAGACCATTTCGGTGAGGTCACCAAAATGGTCACCCTTGGATCCGGAGCAACGCGCGGGATCACCGACTACACGCTATCCCGCTATGCCTGCTACCTGATCGTACAGAATGGTGATCCGTCGAAATCTGTTATCGCTAACGGGCAAACCTACTTTGCGGTGCAGACCCGGCGTCAGGAACTCGCGGACGATGCCAAGTTTGCACAGCTCGGCGAGGACGAAAAGCGCCTTGCGATTCGCAACGAGATGGCGACCCACAATAAGCACTTGGCGGCCGCCGCAAAGGGTGCAGGCGTCGAAACTCCGAAAGAGAAGCTGCGACGCGAGGAGATCAAGGGTAAGCAGCGCGCTAACCAGACGCACTTCGAGGTAGGCAGCAAGGTGCGCCAGACGATCCAGGAGCTTGGTGGGACCATGCCTGAAAGTCTGCCGACGCCGGAAACAAGCATCAAGCAGGTTGAGCAAGCGCAGAAGAAGCTGAAGAAATGAAACCGGCCTTGATGGCTGACGAATTCAGTTCGGGCGACCTATTCGGCGTGATTTTCAGCTGGTTTTGTATCGGCAAGTAGGAAGGGTTGGAAGATTTCGCATGAAAAGCCTATCTGGCCTAGCCAAGTAGGCCTTTCAACGCAATCTTCATGGCGCACATCAAACGCCTTCTGTTGACCCAAATCCCCACATTTCTTTGGTACACAGAAGACAACCGGTTTAAAATCCCCGCTGTCCGTGTATCAACGATCCGCCATGCCAAAACTAGCCGCCCCGCTCACCGAAACGCAGATCCGCGCGCTCGAACCGCGCGCCACCCGATATTGCGTTGCAGACGGCAACGGCCTCGTCATCGAAATCATGACAACGGGCACCAAGGTCTGGCGCTTCCGCTATTCGCTGAACGGCAAGCGTCAGCCGCTCGTCACGATCGGCGACTACCGGATGATTTCGCTACGGGTCGCACGCGCCAAGGCGCAGAAGTACGCGGAGATGGTCGCGAGCGGCGTCTCGCCAGTGGCGACGGCGCGTCGCGACCGCGGCGCGGAAAGCAAGGCAGAGGTGCTGCGCGAAGGCGCCGAGCTTTATCTCGCGACGGAGATGGCCGGCAAGTCGGCGGAATATCAGCGCACCACGCGGCGCGCGCTCGAAAAAGACGTCCTTCCTGCCATCGGGGCCAAGCCAATCAAAGCCGTGACGGACGACGACATCCGCGCGATCTGCGACCAGATCAAAAGCCGCGGCTCGCCCAAAATGGCGCTGCACACGCGCAACGCGGTCAAGCGGCTCTATGAGTACCTGATCGCCCGGCAACTCGCCACGGCCAACCCCGCAGAACTCATCCCGGCACGCTTCATCGCGACGCCGGACAGCCGCACTCGCGTGCTCGATCCTGACGAAATAGGCGCCATGCTCCGGGCGATCTACGCGTCGAACATTCGACGCCCGCTGAAATTGGCTTTACACCTGCTGGTGCTGACGATGGTGCGGAAATCGGACCTCATCGAGGCGGCCTGGTCCGAATTCAACCTCGACGCAGCACGATGGACGATCCCGGCTGAGCGCATGAATAAGGACCGTAAGCATGTGGTGCATCTCTCGCATCAGGCGGTCGCTCTGCTTCGCGAGCTTCAGGACACGAAAACCAGTCGGAATTTCGTATTCCCGAGTGTCAGGGGCGACGACCGGCCGATCGCGAAGAGCACGCTCAATCAAGCCGTCAAATCGCTCGGGCTCGACGTCGAGCATTTCGTCCTACATGACTTTCGACGCACCGCCGCGACCCACTTGCGCGAGATGGGACAGTCCGTGGACGCGATTGAAAATGCGCTGGCGCATACCGTCAAAGACGCCCCGGATGGGGGCCATCACGCTGAGCACGCCGCTGAACGACGTCGGACCTTGCAACTGTGGGCGGATTTTGTCGACGCCCAGATCGAGAACAGCCGGCACGGCGTGATCGGCTAAGTGCGGCAGATGCGGCAAACGCGGCAGCTAATAGGCCGCTTGCCGCTACTTACCTCACCATTGGCCGATAGTACACTTGATGGTACACAGAGAAAGAATGACCCTAGGAAAGTGCCTTCCCAGAAAAAGAAAAATACCTTCTTCACTAGGTTCTCAATCACCCCGCACCACGCCCCGCAATCCCATTCACGTCAATCCCGCCGCGCTGCCAGCCGACCCTTCACAGCGTCCTTTTTTCTCGCCGTTCATCGTCTAAACTAAAGCATCGATGCACGTCGGGACGGAGGCTCCCATGTCTGAATCGTTAATGGCTTATTTGCTGGGACCTCTGGTGATGCTGGTGGTCGGCGTGGCGATCTGGGCCGCGTCCCACTATCGCCAAAAGACGAAGCCGGAGCGCCTCGAGCGCTGGCTCGATACGCATTATGCGGAGTGGCTGCATCACAAGCACTGAGCAGAGATACCCAACAAGACAAGGCCGTCGCACCCTGCGACGGCCTTTTTCTCTGGTGCGCGCGAGCATCGAAGCTGCGCGCGCCTCCGCACGTCCCTTACCAGCCTTGTTGAGGCTGCTGCGGATACTCCTCATATTGTGCGGGCGGCGGCGCACCGCACGCGACGTACGCACGCTGGTACTGGTCATAGCAGTATCCCGGCGGCGGCCCCGCATATACGGGCGCCGGCTGATACACCGGTTGCGCATAGACCGGCTGCTGGTAAGCGACCACAGGCGCCGGATTCAGCACAGACGTCACCACCGCGCCCAGCACGGCGCCGCCGATCAGCGCACCGACCACGTCACCGCCGTTGCCATGCGCCGACGCTTGACCCGCCACGCTCAGGCTCCCCACCATCAACAACGCCACAGCAATCTTTTTCATGTTTCTCTCCCGCCGTTCAGGCATGGAGCAGATTGTGTAGGGCGCGCGCGGAAATAGATGCTGCAGTTGGTAACCGGGCATTACGCGTGTAACGCCTGGGTCGGCCCCCCCTCACCGACCGCCATCCATTCCCACGATCAATGTAAAATTCGCCGCATGACCCGTCGGACAAATCCGACGATCCGCAAAGCTTTCCGATCCTTCGACCCCGAGACCTACAAGTCGATATCGGGCGTCGAGCCCAAGCAAAAAAGTTAAGGGGCGTGCGCGTGAAACAATGGACCATCCGGCAACGGATTCTGTGCAGCTTCGGGATCGTGCTGATCGTGATGCTGGCAATGGCAATCGTCACTTTCGAGCAACTCGGCGGCATCGACCGCGACGCGAAGAGTCAGCAGGAAGACTCGATGCCCGGCCTCTACTACGCGACCGCGATGCGAGCGGCCTGGTTCGAGAACTACACCGTCACGCAGCGTCTCATTTACGTTGACGCGGACCCCGACTCCGTCAAGCGCGACACCGCCCGTTTGCAGGAGACCGAGCAAGTACTTCAGAAGCTCCTCGGCGACTACGGCGCGACCATTTTCCGCGACAACGATCGTGAGTTCTTCAATGACTTCCGCCAGCAACACACACAGTACCTGCCGATCCAGGCCTCCCTGTTGAACGTCCTGCCGAGTTCGAAAGAAAACGCCGCGCGCATCCTCAACACGCAACTCACGCCGATCTGGGAAACAGGCCGCCTCTCGGCGCGCAATCTGGTCGAAAACAACAAGGCCGACGCCGATAAAGCCGCCGAAAACATCCGCCGCTCGGTCGAGGCTACCCGTATCGTGCTGCTCGTGATGCTGCTGATTGCCGCCGTCGCCGCCGTGCTGGCCGGCTACTGGCTGCTGCGCGCGGTCACCACGCCGATGGCGAAGGTGCTGCAAGTCGTCGACGTCATGCGCACGGGCGACCTCACGCAACGTCTGCAACTGAACCGCGCGGATGAGATCGGCGCGCTCGAAGCGGGCTTTAACCGTATGACCGACGAGCTCACCGCGCTGGTCGGCCAGGCGCAGAAGTCGGCGGTTCAGGTCACCACGTCGGTGACGGAGATCGCTGCGACCTCGCGTGAACAGCAGGCCACCGCGAACGAAACCGCGGCGACCACCACCGAGATCGGCGCCACGTCGCGCGAAATCTTCGCAACCTCGCGCGATCTGCTGCGCACGATGAACGAGGTCTCGGAAGTAGCAGGCCAATCAGCCGCACTCGCCGGCACCGGCCACGCCGGTCTCGCGCGCATGGAAGACACCATGCGCCTCGTGATGGAAGCGGCCGGCTCGGTCAACGCGAAGCTCGCGATCCTCAACGAGAAGGCCAGCAACATCAACCAGGTCGTCGCCACCATCACCAAGGTCGCGGATCAGACCAACCTGCTCTCGCTGAACGCGGCAATCGAAGCAGAAAAGGCCGGCGAATACGGCCGCGGCTTCGCCGTCGTGGCGACTGAGATTCGCCGTCTCGCGGATCAAACCGCCGTGGCAACCTACGACATCGAACAGATGGTCAAAGAGATCCAGTCGGCGGTGGCGGCGGGCGTGATGGGCATGGACAAGTTCTCCGAAGAGGTACGCCGCGGCATGCTCGACGTGCAGAACGTGGGCGGCCATCTCACGCAGATCATCCAGCAGGTACAGCAACTCGCGCCGCGCTTCTCGATGGTCAACGAGGGCATGCAGACGCAAGCCACCGGCGCCGAGCAGATTACCCAGGCGCTGACGCAGCTTTCGGAGGCCGCGCAACAGACGGCGGAATCGCTGCGCCAGTCGACCCAGGCTATCGACGATCTGACGCACGTCGCCAATAGCCTGCGCACCGGCGTATCCCGCTTCAAGGTAGTGGCCTGACGCGCCGCGGCGGGTTCACCGAAGCACGCTGACGCCGATCCACCCATACGCCTCTCCTACAGCCCAAGCCCAAGCCGATGCTCTTCATCCTCTTCACGCTCGATAACGAACGCTACGTGATCGACGCGACGCAGGTGGAGCGTCTGATGCCGCTCACCCCGCAGTCGCCGCCGAAGACGATTCCCGGCGCGCCGTCGTGGGTCGCGGGCGTACTCGATCACGAAGGCGTACCGCTGCCGGTGATCGATCTGCCGGCGCTCGCGCTCGGCCGCCCCGCCGCCCAGTTGATGTCGACACGCGTAGTGCTGGTGCGCTATCCGCATGCGGGCACCGTGCGCCTGCTCGCGCTTCTGCTCGAAGGCGCAACGCGCACCATTCGTCTGGACGCCGAGGCGTTTCATGACGCCGGCATCGACATGCCGAACGCGCGCTATCTGGGCCCGGTCGCAAGCGAAGCAGGCGGTCTGGTGCAATGGATTCGCGTCGAGCATCTGCTGCCCGACGACGTCAAAGCCCTGCTGTTTCCCGAGGCGCACGCATGAACGCGCATCACGACAACGCGCCGCTCTATCGACGCTTCGTCGATCTGCTGCATCAAACCATCGGGCTCGATGCAGCATCGCTCGGTCATCAGTCGATCGAGCGAGCGGTCGATCAGCACGCCGCGGCCTGGTGCGCGGACGGTCACGCCGACGCCACGCTCGCCGACTACTGGGAAGCCACGTTCGCGTCGCCCTCGATGGTGCAGGCGCTGGTCGAAACGGTGGTGGTGCCGGAGACCTGGTTCTATCGCGACGCCGACGCGTTCAGGGCGCTCGCGCGTCTTGCGCACGAACGCCTTGACGAGCGCGGCACCGCGCTGCCGCTGCGAATTCTGAGTCTGCCCTGCTCCACCGGCGAAGAGCCGTACACGATTGCGATGACGCTGCTCGACGCCGGCATCGACGCCGCGCACATGCGCATCGACGCAATGGATATCAGCGAGCGCTCGCTGGCCCTCGCTCAGCGCGCCGTGTACAGCCGCAACTCGTTTCGCGGCAATGCGTTCCCATTTCGCGACGCCCACTTCACGCGCCACGAAGACAGCTGGCGTCTCGCGCCACGCATCGTCGACGCGGTCCGGTTCTCGCACGCAAACCTGATGCAACTCGATGCCGCGGCGCTCGGCGTCTACGACTTCGTGTTCTGCCGCAACGTGCTGATTTACTTCGACCGCGACGCACAGCAGACGGCCTTGCATGCGCTCAACGGCGTGCTGGCTGAAAACGGCACGCTGTTCGTCGGTCCTTCGGAAACCGGGTTGTTGATGCGTTATGGCATGCAGTCGGCGAAGATCCCCTTGGCGTTCGCGTTCCACCGCGCCACGCCCGCTGAAGCGCAACTCAACGGCTGGCACACCGCGTCGCTCGCCACCGCCGCGGCACTCGCGATGACGCATTCGCCAGTGCCCGCGCTCGCGCCGCTGCAGGTGTTTTCAGCCGAGCCTTTCGCGTGGCCCGATCCGGTTGCGCGCACGCCTTTAAGCGGTATTCCGCAACGCACGCCGAAACCGTCCAAAGCTGCGTCGCAGTCGCACGAGTTTGCGCCGCCGCCCATCACCTCGCCGACCAACGCCGCACGCGACACGCTGCAAGCCGCACGCGCGCTGGCCGACGCGGGCCGTCTGACGGAAGCCGCGAACGCGATCAAGGTCTATCTGGAACAGCACGCCCCGCACGCCGACGCGTTTTATCTGCTCGGCGTGCTGGCCGACGCCAGCGGCGATACGAACCTCGCACGCGGCCACTATCGCAAGGCGCTCTATCTCGAACCGCAGCACGCCGAGGCGCTCGCGCATCTGGCGACGCTGCTCGAACTCGAAGGCGATCGCAACGGCGCGCGTCTGTTGATGGACCGCGCGTCGCGCGCACAGGGAGCGCAACGTGGTTGAAGAGCGCACGGTGACCTTCGACGATTGCTGGAACCGCATCGGCGTGCGCGGCGATTCGTCGTGCGAGCGGCTGGTCGAATACGTGCGCTGTCTGAATTGCCCTGTGTTCGAAGCGGCCGCGGCCAAATTGCTGGAGCGTCCAATTCCTCTCGTAGATCTCTCGCTGAATGACGCCGACACGCCGGCGCGACAGCAAAGACATGATCAGCAAGGCGCAAGTGAATCGTTCCTCATCTTCCGTATCGGCGGCGAATGGCTCGCGCTGCCCACGCCGATCTTCAAACGCATCGTGCAGACGCGGCCGATTCACACGTTGCCGCATCGGCAGCATCGCGCGGTGCTGGGCGTGGTGAACGTGCAGGGCGACTTGCTGGTGTGCCTGTCGCTCGCGCATCTGCTAGGGTTCGAAGCCGACACCACTGCAGGCGACGATAAAGCGCGTCACGATCTTCCGCGTTTGCTGGTGATCTCGCGCGCCGAAGAGCACGCGGTGTTGCCCGTCGATCAGGTCGACGGCGTGCATCGGATCGCGATCTCCACCTTTTGCCCGCCGCCTGCGACGCTCTCGCAAGCCGCCGCTGCGCATACGCGCGCCGTGGCCCCGTGGCGCGGCATGACGGTCGGCCTGCTCGACGCCGATGCATTGTTCGATACCTTGAACCGGAGTCTCGGATGACGGACGACCCGCGCCGCCCGTCGCTGATCGATCTCTTCCGCGAAGAAGCGCGGACCCAGGCACGCGTGCTCAACGACGGCCTGCTCACCCTTGACCGCGCACCGCGCGATGCCGCCGCGCTCGAGGCCTGCATGCGCGCGGCGCATTCGCTGAAGGGTGCGGCGCGTATCGTCGGCGTGCAAGTTGGTGTCGAACTCGCGCACGAGATGGAAGATTGTTTCGTTGCGGCGCAGGAAGGACGCGCGTTGCTCGATGCTGCCTGGATTGATGAGTTGCTGCGCGGGGTCGATATCGTTGCGCGCATCGGTAACGATGAGGATGAGTCTGCGCGTGATGCGGTCAGTGCGTGCGTGGCTTCGTTGCAAGCGCGGATGGTGGATGTCGTGCCGCAGGGAGTGGCAATGCGGCGGGATGCCGTGCCGCCGGCTGCCTCTGCTCCTGCCGTGAGTCCTGCTCGCGTCGACGGTTCTGCATCTGCATCCAGCGTAGCTACCAAACCGCAAACCGCATCGCCCGACGCTGACGCTGCATTCAATCTGCTAGCCAACGCCCTGCGCGCAGAAGCGACACCTGCCTCAGCCGCACCGGCCAGCGCGACTGCAAATGCATCCGCGCCAGTCTCTGGAACCTCGTTTTCTCCGGCAAGCGCCTCAGCGCCGCCCTCTACAACCCCGCTCGCCTCTGCAAGCGCCTCAGCGTCCGCCGACGCAACCTCGGCCGGTTGTGCAAGCGCCTCCGGGTCGCCGTCCACAACCGCGTCCACCGCGACCGAAACAAGCGCAGCGGCAACAGACCCCGGCCGCATGCTGCGCGTACGCGCCGACAACCTCGACCGGCTGTTGTCCCTATCCGGCGAATCACTGGTCGAATCACGTTGGCTCAAACCCTTCGCGCAATCGATGCTGCGCGTCAAACGCGTCCAACGTGACGGCACCCGCGCGCTGGATCAGTTGCACGAAACGCTCGCCGACCTGAAGCTCGATCCACGCGCGCACGCCGCGCTCGAAGAACTGCGCCGCCTCACAGCAGAATCGCAGCACCTGCTCGCCGAGCGCCTGGCCGATCTGGAAAGCTTCGACCGTCGCTCGACACATCTGTCGCAACAGCTTTACGACGCCGCGCTGCAATGCCGCATGCGCCCCTTCGGCGACGGCACCAGCGGTCTCGCGCGCATGGTGCGCGACGTCGCGCGTTCTCTCGGTAAGAAGGTGCGCTGGCAACTGGTCGGCGAATCGGCTCAGGTCGACCGCGACATCCTCGATCTGCTCGAAGCGCCGCTCGGCCACATGCTGCGCAACGCGATCGACCACGGCATCGAAGCGCCTGCGGTCCGTCTCGCGCGCGGCAAGCCCGAAGAAGGCACGCTCACGCTCGACGCCCGTCACACCGCCGGCGCCCTGCTCATCACCGTCTCCGACGACGGCGCGGGCATCGATCTCGACGCACTGCGCGCGTCGATCGTTCGCAAAAAACTGGCGAGTGCGGAAACGGCCGCGCGTCTGTCCGAAACCGAACTGCTCGAATTCCTCCTCCTGCCCGGCTTCTCGTTGCGCGATCAGGTCACCGAGGTGTCGGGCCGTGGCGTCGGACTCGACGCGGTGCACGACGTCGTCAAGCGCGTGCGTGGCACGGTGCGCATCACGCACGAACCCGGCGTCGGCACGCGCGTGCAGTTGCAGCTGCCGCTCACGCTCTCGGTGATTCGCAGCCTGCTCGTCGAAGTCGCGGGCGAGCCGTACGCCGTGCCGCTCGCGCATGTGAACCGCACGCTGCACGTGAGCCGCACGGATATCGAATTGCTCGAGGGCCATCAGCACATCGCCTTCGACGGCCGCCGCATCGGCGTCGTCACCGCGCATCAGATTCTCGACACCGCGCCGCCCGCCAACGAAGGCGATACCGTCAGCCTGATCGTGATCGGCGACGGCGAAGAAACCTACGGCGTGGTGGTCGATCGCTTTCTCGGCGAGCGCATGCTGGTCGTGCAGCCGCTCGACCCGCGCCTCGGCAAGATCAGGAACATCACCGCCGGCGCGTTGATGGAAAACGGCGACCCGGTGCTGATCGCGGACGTCGACGACTGGCTGCGCTCGGTCGAAAGGCTCGTGGCGGGCGGCGATCTGAAACACACGCAGCACGGCGCTGCCCTCACCGCCCGGCGCGTCACGCGGCGCGTGCTGGTGGTCGACGATTCGCTCACCGTGCGCGAGCTCGAACGCAAGCTGCTGGCCACGCGCGGCTACGACGTCACGATCGCCGTCGACGGCATGGACGGCTGGAACGCGGTACGTGGCGAGCACTTCGACCTCGTGATTACCGACATCGACATGCCGCGCATGGACGGCATCGAACTCGTCACGCTCATCAAGCGCGATCCGCAACTGCAGTCGCTGCCAGTGATGATCGTCTCGTACAAGGATCGTGAAGAGGACCGCCGCGCCGGCCTGAACGCGGGCGCGGATTACTATCTGGCGAAAGGCAGTTTCCACGACGAAGCGCTACTCGATGCAGTGCGTGATCTGATCGGCGAAGCTTACGGTTAAACCTACGGGTAAAACGGATGAAAATCGGAATCGTCAATGATCTGCCGCTTGCCGTCGAGGCACTGCGCCGCGCACTTGCGGCACGTCACGACTACGAAGTGCTGTGGGTCGCGCAAGACGGCCAGCAGGCGGTCGATTTCTGCACCGCGCAACGGCCCGACATCGTGCTGATGGATCTCGTGATGCCGAACGTCGACGGCATCGAGGCCACGCGCCGCATCATGGCGAAGGCGCCGTGCGCGATCCTGATCGTGACCGTCGACGTCGGCGCGAACGCGTGGCGGGTCTACGAAGCGATGGGCGCGGGCGCGCTCGATGCGGTGGATACGCCCTCGCTGAGCGGCCCTGACGCGCACAAGAGCATCGCCACCCTGATCGCCAAGATCGACAGCATCGCCGCGCTGGTCACTGAGCGCAACGCGCCTGGCGCAGCAACTGCGGCGGCGCCCAGAAGCATGACGAACCGCGACACGCCGCTGGTTGCGATCGGCGCTTCGGCTGGCGGCCCGGCGGCACTCGCCACCCTGCTCGCCGGTTTGCCGAAGGATTTCCCGGCGGCAATCGTCGTCGTCCAGCATGTCGACGCGGCGTTCGCCGCCGGCATGGCCGACTGGCTGAACCAGCAGTCGGCGCTGCCGGTGCGAATCGCCAGCGAAGGCGACCGGCCGGAAGCAGGCGTCGTGTTGCTCGCCGCCACCGACGATCATTTGCACCTGAAGCTGCCTAACGTACTCGGTTACACGAACGTGCCGGCAGAAACACCCTACCGGCCGTCCGTCGACGTGTTTTTCCATAGCGTCGTGGCACGCTGGCCGGCACGGGCGATCGGCGTGCTGCTGACCGGCATGGGCCGCGACGGCGCGATCGGACTCAAGGCGATGCGCACAAAGGGGTATCACACGATCGCGCAGGACGAAGCGACCTGCGCCGTGTACGGCATGCCGAAGGCGGCCGCGGCGCTCGACGCCGCCGCCGCGATTCTGCCTTTGCCCCGTATTGCCGCTGCGCTCGCCGCCGCCGTCGGCACACGTTAAGGCCCGGTAAGCGCACACTAGCCGCACATTAGCCCGCTACGACTCATTGACATTCATTCTGGCTGACCAATATGGACACTCCGAAACCGCATCAGGCCACCACCGCGCAGGAACTCGCAGAACACGACGCGAACGCGCAGGCATACGCGGAGGACGCACCGAATAGCGCCATCGATGACGCGTTAGCGCGCATCCTCGGCAATCCGCCCGCGGCCGAGTGCCCGATCATGGTGTTGCTGGTCGACGATCAGGCGATCATCGCCGAGGCGGTCCGCCAGGCGCTGGCCGACGAAACGAGCGTCGACTTCCATTACTGCGCGTCGCCCGAAGAGGCGGTGCGCTGCGCTGAGGAAACCCGCGCGACGGTGATCCTGCAAGACCTCGTGATGCCCGGCACCGACGGCCTCACCCTCGTGCGGCAGTACCGGCAGAAACCGGCGACGCGCGATATTCCGATCATCGTGCTGTCGACCAAGGAAGAGCCGCTCGTGAAAAGCGCGGCCTTCGCCGCCGGCGCCAACGACTACCTCGTGAAGCTGCCGGATCGCATCGAGTTGATCGCGCGGATTCGCTACCACTCGCGCTCGTATCTGAACCTGTTGCAGCGCGACGAGGCGTATCAGGCCCTGCGCCAGTCGCAACAGCAGTTGCTCGCAACCAATCTTGAACTGCAGCGGCTCACGCATTCGGACGGCTTGACGGGTTTGTCGAATCGCCGTTACCTCGACCAGTACCTCGCCGCCGAATGGCGCCGCGGCACGCGCGACAAGACGGCCCTCGGCTTTCTGATGATCGATGTGGATAACTTCAAGGCCTACAACGACACCTATGGACACGTTGCCGGTGACGAGGTGCTTAAGCGTGTCGCGCACACCGTCGAGTCGTGTCTGGGACGCTCGCCCGATCTCGCGGCCCGGTTTGGCGGCGAAGAGTTCGCGGTGGTGTTGCCGGGAACATCCTCGGGCGGCCTGCGCTTGCTTGCCGAGAAAATCCGCCTCGCAATCGAAGGGCTCGCGATTCCCCACGCAGGATCAGCGGCGGGCGTCGTGACGATCAGCATCGGCGCGGCGAACATCGTGCCGTCCGCAACCGAACCGGTGACAACGTTGATCGAAGCCGCCGACGTCGGACTGTATCGGGCGAAACGCGATGGGAAGAATCAGGTGTCAGTGAGCGGCTGATCAGCACTGCCACGAAGCAGTGCCCACGGGCGCATCGCCGCGATACTTGTTGCGTGCTTCGGCGAGCACGCTCGCATCGATTGCGCCTTCGTCCACCAGTGCCTTCAACGCCGCGATCACGATCGACTTGCGGTCCACTTCGAAGAATTCGCGCAACGCCTGACGCGTGTCGCTGCGACCGAAGCCGTCCGTGCCGAGCGTGACATAGCGGCGCGGCACGTAGGCGCGGATCAGTTCGGGCACCGCGCGAACATAGTCGGTCGCGGCGATGATCGGGCCGTGCGATGCTTCGAGCGCTTTCGTAACGTAGGGCGCCTCTGTCGGCTCGCCAAGACGTGCGTTTCTCTCCGACGTCATGCCGTCACGCTGCAACTCGGTGAAGCTGGTCACGCTCCACACCGCGGCTTCAATTTGCCAGTCGTCCTTGAGCAGTTGCTGCGCCGCGATGACCTCACCGAGAATCGCGCCAGCACCGAGCAACTGCACCTGCGCTGGTGAAGTCGCCGCCTGCGCATCCCCGCCAAGCGGATAGATGCCCTTGAGAATGCCCTCACGCAGCATCGTCAAATCACCACCCGGCACCGAAGGCTGCGCGTAGTTCTCGTTCATCACCGTCACGTAATAGAACACGTCGCGCTGTTCTTCGACCATCTCGCGCATGCCTTCGTCGACGATCGCGGCAACCTCGTAAGCGAACGCCGGATCGTACGCGCGGCAGTTCGGAATCGTCGATGCCGCCAGATGGCTCGTGCCGTCTTGATGCTGCAAGCCTTCGCCACCAAGCGTCGTCTTACCCGACGTCGCGCCGATCAGGAAACCTCGTGCACGCTGATCCGCCGCCGCCCAGATCAGATCGCCGATCCGCTGAAAGCCGAACATCGAGTAGTAGATGTAGAACGGCAGCATCGGCAGGTTGTGCACGCTGTACGAGGTCGCCGCCGCAATCCACGACGACACTGCGCCCGCTTCCGAAATCCCCTCTTCGAGAATCTGCCCTTTGGTGTCCTCTCTGTAGTACAGCATCGAGCCGAGGTCCTCCGGCTCATACAACTGCCCGAGCGGCGAATAGATGCCGACCTGGCGGAACATGTTCGCCATACCGAAGGTGCGTGCTTCATCCGCGACGATCGGCACCACACGTGGACCGACTTCGTTGTCCTTGAGCAGCGCGGTCAGCATGCGGACCAACGCCATCGTCGTGGACATCTCGCGACCGTTCGAGTCCAGCGCGAATTGCCCCCAGGAGGACATCGGCGGGACGATCAGCCCCTTCGACGCCACTCTCCGCCTTCTGGGCAGATAGCCTCCCAGGGCAGCCCGGCGAGCATGCAGGTATTGCATCTCCGGGCTGTCGTCCGCTGGCTTGTAAAACTTCACCTGTTCGACGTCCTCATCCGTGAGCGGCAGGCGGAAGCGATCGCGAAACGCCTTGAGGTCGTCGAAGCCGAGTTTCTTCTGTTGATGCGTGGTCATGCGGCCCTGGCCCGTGGTGCCCATGCCGAAGCCCTTCATCGTCTTCGCGAGAATCACCGTCGGCTGGCCGCGATGCGCGAGCGCTTTCGCATACGCCGCGTGCAGCTTGCGCACGTCGTGGCCGCCGCGGCGCAGACGGTCGATGTCGTCGTCGCTCAGCTGCGCGGCGAGCGCGGCAAGCTCCGGGTTCTGGCCGAAGAAACGCTCGCGGTTGTACGCGCCGTCGTTGGCCGAGAAGGTCTGGAACTGGCCGTCGACGGTGTGTGCGAACGCGCGCAGCAACGCGCCGGTGCGGTCGCGTGAAAACAGCGCGTCCCAGTCCGAGCCCCATACCACCCTGATCACGTTCCAGCCGGCGCCGATGAAGTGCGCTTCGAGCTCGTCGATGATGCGGCCGTTACTGCGCACCGGGCCATCCAGGCGCTGCAGATTGCAGTTGATGACGAATACGAGGTTATCGAGCCCTTCGCGCGCGGCAATCGAGAGCGCGCCGGTCGATTCCGGCTCGTCCATCTCGCCGTCGCCGAAAAAGCCCCACACCTTGCGGCCTTCCGTTTGTACGAGGCCGCGATTGGCGAGATAGCGCATGAAGCGCGCCTGGTAAATCGCGTTGATCGGACCGATGCCCATCGAGCCGGTGGGGAACTGCCAGAAGTCCGGCATCAGCCACGGATGCGGATACGAACACAACCCCGGCCCGCCGATCTCGCGACGGTAGTGCTGCAGATGCTGTTCGGAGAGAAAGCCCTCGAGATAAGCCCGCGCATACACACCCGGCGACGAATGCGGCTGGAAGTACACGAGGTCGCCCGTGCCCTCCTCTCCGCCCGGCGCCGCGGCGCGAAAGAAATGGTTGAAGCCGACCTCGAACAGATCTGCCGCCGACGCATAGCTCGCAATATGGCCGCCGAGTTCGCCGTACGCCTGGTTCGCGCGCACCACCATCGCCAGCGCATTCCAGCGCAGTGCGCCGGCGAGGCGTTCTTCGAGTTCGAGATTGCCCGGATAGCGCGGCTGCTGATCGAACGGAATCGTGTTCTGGTACGGCGTGACGTTGGTCCGCGCCGATTCCACACCCAGCGACAGCGCATGCCCCGCGAGCTTGTCGAACAGAAACTGCGCGCGATCACGGCCGACATGAGCGGCCACGGCATCGAGCGCTTCCAGCCATTCGGCGGTTTCCTGCGGGTCAGCATCTTCCGCCTCCGCACGCTCCGCGCGCTGGAGATCCAAAGACCGCAACTGCTTGCTACCGCTGGACAAATCCGTCATGGCACCACTCCCGCATCGACGCGTTCGGCTCAAGATCGAGTGAGTCAATGGTAACCACGTGCTCACAAAATGAGCGTCTCATTTGCTTGTGATCCTGTACTGAGATAGGCTATTTATTCCGGATTTGGCCCACACCACAGAATATTTACTCTATGACCACGCCACCCAGACGACTCGACCGCATCGACATCGGCATCCTGAGCCAGTTGCAGCAGAACGCGCGCATCACCAATGCGGATCTGGCCCGCTCGGTGAATCTGTCACCCACGCCCTGCTTCAACCGCGTGCGCGCGCTCGAAAAGCTCGGCCTGTTCAAGCAGCAGGTCACGCTGCTGAATCCGGAGCCGCTCGGGCTGCGCATCAACGTGTTCATTCAGGTGAGTCTGGAAAAGCAGGTGGAAGACGCGCTGACTCGCTTCGAGCAGGCGATTTCGGAGCGCCCCGAGGTGATGGAGTGCTATCTGATGACGGGCGACGCGGACTATCTGCTGCGCGTGGTGATGCCGGATATGCAGACGCTGGAGCGGTTCATCGTCGACCATCTGACGAAGATTCCAGGCATCTCCAACATTCGTTCGAGCTTTGCGCTCAAGCAGGTGCGCTACAAGACGGCCTTGCCGCTGCCGTCGTCGGGACTGACACTGGTCGATCCCGACGACGTTTCAACCGACTGGCGCTAGGCGTTCACCAGGCGCGCATTCAGCCGCGCGTATAACGCGCAGCCGGCACGCTGTGCGACAGGTTCGGCCCGAGATGCTGGCGTGCGGTGTTGAAGCGCTCCCAATCGGCCGCATCCGGCAAGGACGGAATCGTCACGAGTTCATGCTGGTCGAGGCCCACGAGCGCGGCGTCCACCATGTCCTCGGCGGTCATCACGATCTGCGACGGCAGATGTTCAACCGCGAGACCGGCGCGGTCCCAGAACGCGGTACTGGTGGCGCCCGGCAGCACGGCCTGCAACTGCACGCCCTTGTCGCCCACTTCATGATGCAGCGACTGCGTCAGGTTCAGCACATAGGCCTTGGTGCCGCTGTAGGTGCCGTTCAGCAACTCCGGCGAGAGTGCGACGACGGACGAAATATTGATCAGGACGCCATTGCCCCGCTCCACGAAACCCGGCACGGCTGCAGCCGTCAGCCGCGTCAGCGCTGTCACGTTCAGCTCGATCATGCCGTCGAGGTCGTCGATATTCGAGTCGATCAGCGAAGCCGTCGCGCCGACGCCCGCGTTGTTGACCAGCATGGTGATGCCGCGGTCGGCGCGCAAACGCTCCTCGATACGCCGCTGGTCGCCCTTGATGGTCAGATCGGCAGCGATGGTCTCGATATGGCGGCCGGTTTCCGCGGTCAGACGCTCGGCTACGCCCGTCAGACGTTTGACGTCGCGCGCCACCAGAATCAGGTCGTAACCGCGCCGCGCGAGGCGGTCCGCATAAACCGCACCGATGCCCGACGATGCGCCCGTAATCAATGCCGTGCCCTTGTTTGCTTGCGTTGCCATGGTGAATCTCCTTGCGGGCTTAGCGCGTCACGCCTGAGCCCTGATCGATGAATGGGGAAAACTGAAACCTCCGCCGCTGCGCCTTTTTTGTGGGCATCGCGGTGTTGACGAGTGAAGTCTAAGCGCGTAGCCTCTTGTCTCAAATGTCGTATTTACCTCGTTTTAGGACATCGCAATGAAACGCATCGGCGTGGTGGTCTTCCCCGGCTTCCAGATCCTCGATATGGTGGCGATCTCCGTGTTCGAACTGGCGAACCTCGAGGCCGGGCAGCCGGAATACCAGGTGGAAGTCATCTCCGAACAGGGCGGGATGGTGCGCAGCTCGTCGGGCGTCGAGATTGTGACAAAGGCGTTTGGCGACCCGGCGTATGACACGGTGGTCGTCACGGGCGCGATGCAGATCGAGCCGTCGTCGGCGGGATTGCTGGGGTTTTTGAACGACGCCCTCGCCGCCTCGCGCCGCACCACCAGTATCTGCACCGGTGCCTTCGTGCTGGCCGAAGCGGGCATCCTCGACGGCCGGCATGCCACGACCCACTGGTACCACGCCCGCAACTTGCAGCAGCGCTTTCCCGATACACGTATCGACGAAGACCGCATCTTTGTCGCCGACGGCTCGGTGTGGACCTCGGCCGGCATGACAGCCTGCATCGATCTGTGTCTGGCGCTGATCGAAAGCGATCTCGGCATCGCGGTCTCGCGCGCCATCGCCAAGAAACTCGTGGTCTATCACCGGCGCACGGGCGGCCAGTCGCAGTTCTCGGCCATGCTCGACCTGGAGCCGAAGTCCGACCGCATTCAGGACGCGCTGTCGTACGCGAAGAACCATCTGCGCGAGCCGTTGACGGTCGAACAGCTCGCCGACGTTGCGCATCTGAGTCCGCGCCAGTTCAGCCGCGCCTTTCGCGACGAAACGCGCCAATCGCCGGCCAAGGCCATCGAGGCGTTGCGTGTGGAAGCCGCCCGCGCCATGCTCGAAGCGGGCCGTCACTCTATGGAAGCTGTCGCGGTCGAAACCGGCTTTATCGATACCGAACGGATGCGGCGCGCCTTTCTGCGCGCGTTCGGCCAGCCGCCGCAAGCGATCAAACGCGCAGCGCGCGCGATGTAACAGCGGGCTGTAACAGAGGTGGTGGACAATATCGCCGACAGCATCTCCACCTTGAACCGTACGGCAACTAGAGGACGCGTGATGAACTACGACGACAGCAATCCCTTCGCGAAGATTCTGCGCGGCGAACTACCCTGCATCAAAGTGGCGGAAAGCGATGCCGCGCTGGCCTTCATGGACCTGATGCCGCAGGCCGACGGCCACATGCTGGTCGTGCCGAAGGAAGCGGCGGTTGAGATTTTCGAGTTGTCGGATGCCTCGACAGTGGCCTGCATGCGCATGACGCAGAAACTCGCCATCGCCGTGCGCGCGGCCTTGCGCCCGGACGGCGTGTTCATCGGACAGTTCAATGGCGCCGCGGCGGGACAAACGGTGCCGCATGTGCATTTTCACGTGATTCCGCGTTGGGAAGGACAGCCGCTGCGCATGCATGCACGCGAAGTCGCCGATGCGGCCACGCTCGAAGCGCTCGCCACGCGCATTCGCAACCATTGGCGCGCCCCTGCTGACGGCGCGACGGCCGAGGACGACGCAACTGGTCACGCCCCGTAATATGTGTAATGGCCGGTGAAACCAGCCGATCGCGCAATGTGACTAGACTGGCGTCTGCCTTGTACCCACAAGGCATTGAGTGTGGATCTCTTTTCAGCCTGCCCGAAACGGCAGGCTTTTTTATTTGCGGGTCTTATTCGAGGGTCTCATTCGCGAACCGCCCTCGCCTCACAGCGACGCCTGCAGCGCGATGATCCATGCATTCCACTGAAAGGGTCAAACCCGATGCCGCGAGCGGCGCAGCGGATGCCGCCAGTCGATACGGCGCGGCTTTGTCGGTTCAAGATGCAGGTCGTGCAGATGCCGATGCTCCTGCCACAATTCGTCGGAGAAAAGAAACGCGACGATGAGCAGCGGGATGACCAGAAAGGCGCCTAATATCAATTGCTCGATCACGGTAGCCTCCATCGCAAGAGCATGATTTCATTGTAGAGCACCGCATGTGCCCACACGGTGCCGAGCCCCTCACAACTTTGCGATAAGCGGCCTGCGACAACGCGACGCCCCTCCCTTGCCGAACCCGCGCAGCGTCTCGCGCTTCGCAAGACCGCGCTACGCGGACGAGAGGCGTTGTAAGAACTCCCCGCGCTGCGCCCGGACTAACAGGAAACGCAAGCTTGAGTTCTCATGCTGAGGCTGCGGAATCAAACCAATAATTCTCAAGGGGAATCCAATGACTATCGAACGCAGCAGCGAACTGACCCTGCGCCCGCTCGAGCGCACCGACCTGCGCTTCGTCCACGAAGTGAACAACAACGCAAAGATCATGCGTTACTGGTTCGAAGAGCCTTATGAAACGTTCTCCGAACTGACCCAGCTCTACGACCAGCACGTGCACGACCTGCGCGAGCGCCGCTTCGTGGCGATCGACAACGACGGCCAGACAGTTGGCGTCGTCGAGCTGATCGAGCTGGACTATATCCACCGGCGCGGCGAGTTTCAGATCATCATCGCGCCGCATGCGCAGGGCCGCGGGTACGCCACCGTTGCCACGCAACTCGCGATCGACTACGCGTTTTCGGTGCTGAACCTGCGCAAGGTCTACCTGATCGTCGACAAGTCGAATACCGCTGCCATCCACGTCTATGAGAAGTGCGGTTTCCGGCATGAGGCCGAGTTGATCGAGGAGTTTTTCGGCAACGGCCGCTATCACAATGCGTTGCGCATGTGCATGTTCCAGTCCGAGTTCTTCAAGACCGATCGGCACGGCTGAGTGAGTTCAACCTGCGTCAACCAGCCACGCCATGCTGCGTCGCCTCGGACACCTGGCACCGTTTATCTTCTGTATACACACCGTTATTTCGTGATTTTTGATTAGTCGGGTGAATGACTTTGTGTGCAACGCACCAAATGCCTGTATTAATTGTAGTAAATCACTTAATTGGTGCCTCACGTTTACGCCAATACGCGCCGCAAAGCTTTACTGGTTAAAGCGGCGCACCCTGCCCGTCTTTTAGTTATCCGTTTCAATCCGTCCTGTTTAAGCGGCTGCCCAAGGCTTAAGCAGGTGCGACAGGTGGTGCGACAATTCGCCGCTGTTGCGACCGCACACAAGATGTGCTTGTCGTTCTTGCGCGTTCTCCTAAAGTGCAAGGTGCGGGTTCGACGTTAAAGTTAAATACATAGCTAACCTGAGTAATTCAACCCGCACCGGAGGAAAATATGAAAACGCGAATCGCCCTTGTTTTCGCCATTGCGGGATTGGCTGCCGCTTCCGTTCAGGCTCAAGACGCCATGGTCAAGCCGCAGCAAACAATCCAGTTCAAGGCCAACGCGTATGGCTGTCTGTCGAAGGATAAACTCGACGCCGCCGACCAACACGCGCAAGCCGGTGAACAGCAAAAGATGCAAGAATTCTTCTCGGGATATCAGTGCGTTTCGACGCCGGAAAACTCGAGTTTCCGCGTTGTGCGCGTGGTTGGCCATGACGTCGAATTCGTGAACGCTGGGAATAGCGATACACAAGGCCTCTGGGCAAACGATCGATTCATCAAACAATAAGCTAAACGCCAACACCCCGGGTAAACGCCCGGTTTGACGGGTTTTAATTTACGCTACAAACCCTCTGATATTAAAAATCTGAGGGGCTGCGAACTTGCGAGTTAAAAATCGGCTGGGCATTGAGTGCCCGGCCGCTTTTTATTTCTGCGCGCGTTTTCCATGGCGCGCTTTCCATGCGCGTTTTCCATAACGTGACGCCGATAAAAAAGCCGATGCGGGCTTTCGATCCGCATCGGCAATACGCCTTCTCGCAAAGCGCAGGGAGAAACGGCTAACCGTTCAAAAGACCATCAATGCGAGTCGCGCGGCACGGGCGCGCCGCTCGATCCGACCAGGAAATCCAGATCCGCCCCCTGGTCCGCTTGCAGCACGTGCTCGACGTAGAGCTTGTAGTAGCCGCGCGTGGGCGGCGCAGGCGGCTGCCAGGCAGCGCGGCGACGCGCGAGTTCTTCGTCGGTGACATCCAGATGCAGGCGGCGGGCGTCGACGTCGAGTTCGATCATGTCGCCGGTTTGCACGAACGCGAGCGGCCCGCCCGCGGCCGCTTCCGGCGATACATGCAGGACCACCGAGCCGTATGCCGTGCCGCTCATGCGGCCGTCCGAAATGCGCACCATGTCCGTGATGCCCTTCTGCAGCACCTTCTTTGGCAGCGGCATGTTGCCGACTTCGGCGAAGCCCGGGTATCCCTTCGGCCCCGCGCCCTTGAGCACCATGACGCAGTGCTCGTCGATATCGAGACATTCGTCGTCGATCTTCGCGTGCAGCTCCTCGATGTTCTCGAATACCACTGCGCGGCCGCGATGCTTCAGCAGATGAGGTGTCGCCGCCGACGGCTTGATCACCGCGCCGTTTGGCGCCAGGTTGCCCTTGAGCACCGCGATGCCGGCCTTCGGCTTGAACGGCTCGGCGAACGTCGTGATGACCTTCTCGTCGTGATTCGGCGCGTTGCGCACGTTATCCCAGATCGTCTTGCCGTTCACCGTCAGCGCTTCGCGATGCAGCAGACCTTGCTCGCCGAGTTGCTTGAGCACGGCGGGCAAGCCACCCGCGTAGTAAAAGTCTTCCATCAGGTACTCGCCTGACGGTTGCAGATTCACGAGGCACGGCACGTTCGAGCCGAGCTCCCAGTCTTCCAGCGAAAGCTCCACGCCGATGCGTTTGGCCAGCGCGATCAGATGCACGACCGCATTGGTCGAGCCGCCGATCGCCGCGTTGGTGCGAATCGCGTTTTCGAACGCCTGGCGCGTGAGGATCTTGTCCATCGTCAGATCCTCGCGGACCATATCGACGATGCGCCGGCCGGCCAGATGCGCGAGCACTTGCCGGCGTGCATCGACTGCGGGAATCGCCGCGTTGTGCGGCAAGCCCATGCCGAGCGATTCGACCATCGAAGCCATCGTCGACGCCGTGCCCATCGTCATGCAGTGGCCGCGCGAGCGGTTCATGCACGACTCGGCTTCGGTGAATTCTTCCTGTGTCATCGTGCCGGCGCGCACTTCCTCGGACATCTGCCAGACGCCCGTACCCGAGCCGATGTTCTTGCCGCGAAATCGTCCGTTGAGCATCGGTCCGCCCGACACGGCCAGTGCCGGCAGATTGCACGACGCCGCGCCCATCAGCAGCGCCGGCGTGGTCTTATCGCAGCCGACCAGCAGAATCACGCCGTCCATCGGATTGCCGCGAATCGACTCCTCGACATCCATCGAAGCCAGATTGCGAAACAGCATCGCGGTAGGCCGCAGATTGGTCTCGCCGAGCGACATCACCGGAAACTCGAGCGGCAAACCGCCCGCTTCGTGCACGCCTTTTTTCACGTACTCGGCGAGCTCGCGAAAATGCGCATTGCACGGCGTGAGCTCAGACCACGTATTGCAGATGCCGATCACCGGACGTCCGTCGAATTCGTCGTGCGGAATGCCCTGGTTTTTCATCCACGATCGATGCAGAAAGCCGTCGCGATCTTTGAGGCCAAACCACGCCTGGCTGCGCAGCGGCTTTTTAGTCTGGTTGGAATCAGCCATGAAATCTCCTGTTGGCAAGCATGTAGTGCGGGGCGCCTGGCCCGGGGCGTATGTCAGCGTCAGTGCACGCGCTTGCTGCGGCGGTACTGATCGAACAACACCGCGAGCAGCAGAATCCCGCCGCGAATCAGGTATTGGTAGAAGGTCGGCACATTCATCAGGCTCATTGCGTCCTGCACGGAACCCATGATCAGCACGCCGACCAGCACACCGGAAATCGTTGCGACGCCACCCGTCAGCGAAACGCCGCCGAGCACGCACGCGGAGATCACGCCGAGCTCGAGACCCACCGACGTTTTTGGGTCGCCGAGGCTCATGCGTGACGCCAGCATCACGCCTGCAAAGCCTGTTACGAGGCCTTGCAATACGAACACTGTGATCTTGATTCGGGTGACCGGCAAGCCCGCGAGCAAAGCGGCCTCGCTATTGCCGCCCACGGCCAGCACGTTTTTGCCGAACACCGTTTTCTTCAGCAGAAAACCGAACAGCACGAAGCCGACAATGTTGCTCCAGATCGGATAAGAAATACCGAGGAACGCGCCGCCACCAAGGTCGAAGAAACGCTCTTCGGAAATCATCACCGCGTCGCCGTTCGACGTGATGAAGGCGAGGCCGCGCACGACTTCCATCATCGCGAGCGTGACGATCAGCGAGTTGATCTTGTAGCGCGCGACCAGCACGCCGTTGACCAGTCCGACCGCGCCACCCGCAAGCACGCCGGCGGCGATGCCGAGCATCACGCTATGGGTCGCGGTAATCAGGCTGGACGCAACCACGCCCGCGAACGCAACGATCGACGCCACCGACAAATCCACTTCGCCCAGCGCAAGCACGAACATCATCGTTACGGATATCGAACCAATTAGCGTGACAGAGAGCAGCAAGCCCTGGATGTTTCGCGAGCTTAAGAAATCCGGCACGGTGAACGACAAAGCCGCGAACAGGATGATGAACACCATCACAATGCCGGACTTGTTGATCAGGTCCCAGGTGCGCGCGGCACGCGCGCTCAGGCCCGAGGAGGCGATGGCTGGCGTGGAGGAGTCGGTTGAGGGTGTCTGCATGATATCTATTCCGTTTTCGATGGCGCGACGCAGTTGCCGTCGGTTGCATTCAGTGGCCTGATGAGCGCTACGTCCTCAGCGTGGCAGCGCGAGCTTGATCAGCGCATCCGGTGTGGCCTGCACCTTTGGCAGATTGCCGACGATGCAGCCTTCCTTCATCACGATCACGCGATCCGCCACGCCGATCACTTCGGCCAGATCACTCGACACGACGATCACCGTGCGGCCCGCTTCAGCAAGCCCATACAGCAGGCCGTAAATTTCGCTGCGCGCGCCGACGTCGATGCCACGCGTGGGTTCGTCCATCAGGAACACGTCGATGTCTTCGGCAAGCCAGCGCGACAGAATCACCTTCTGCTGATTGCCGCCGGAGAGCGTGCCGATCGGTGTCTCGCCGTTACGCGTTTTGATCGAGAGCTTGCCGATGAACTCTTTCGCGGTCTGCGCTTCCTTGCGGCCGTTGAGCACATTGAAGCGGCTGAAGTGACGGCGGCAACTGATGTTGAGATTGTCCGACACCGAAGCAATCGAGACGATGCCTTCCTGTTTGCGATCTTCCGGACACAGTGCGACGCCCGCACGCACGGCATCGCGCGGCGTGGCGAAACGCACGCGTTTTCCCTTGAGCACGATCTCACCGGCGCCCGGTTTGACGGCGCCGTAAATCAGTTTCATCAGCTCCGAACGGCCTGCACCCACCAGACCGAAGAAGCCGACGATTTCACCTTTACGTGCGGTAAAAGAGGCCGGTTCGCGCAAGCCGCGTCCCATCAGGTCCCTGACTTCGAGTTGCAGGCCACCCAGTTCGCGCGTGCGATAGCCGTACACGTCGGCGATCGAACGGCCCACCATGCAACTGATCAGGCGATCGCGATCGAGTCCGTCGCCGGCTTCGAACGTATCGATGCGGCGACCGTCGCGAAACACCGTCACGCGGTCGCACAGTTCGTAGACTTCGTCCATCCGATGTGTGACATAGATAATCGCGCGGCCCTCGGCCTTCAACGCGCGGATGATCCGGAACAACTGCGCGGTTTCGCGCGACGACAACGAACTCGTCGGCTCGTCGAACGCAATCACGCGCGCATCGCGCATCAGCGCCTTGCCGATTTCGATCATCTGGCGCTGACCGATCGAGAGATTCTTCACCTGCTGCGACGGGTCGATTTTTTCGCCGAGTCTTTCCAGCTCGCGCACCGCACGTGCAATCAGCGCCTTTTCATCGAGCACGCCGAAGCGGTTGGGCAGGGCGCCGAGCATCAGGTTCTCTGCAACGGTCAGTTCAGGCACCAGATGCAGTTCCTGATAGATGATCGCGACGCCCGCCGCGATGGCCGCCTTGGTGGTGACGAACTGCTGCTCGACACCATCGAGCAATAACGTGCCCGCCGCCGGCTGGTTCACACCGGACAGCACTTTGAGCAGCGTCGATTTGCCGGCGCCGTTTTCACCCATCAAACCGTGCACCTCGCCGCGCCGCACGTCGAGCGACACCTGGTCGAGCGCGAGCACGCCGGGAAAGCGCACGGTGATGCCGTCGAGTTGCAGATACGGATCAGTCGACGTAAGCGTAGGCGAGGGCGCTTGCGCGGGCCGCGCCGCTTGGCCCGTTTCGCCAGTGTGAGAAACCGTCATCGAAAGCCTCTAGCGGGTGGACAAGCTATGCGGGCCGATCTCGCGTTGACGTCAGCGTGAACGTGAAAAGGCCCGCAGTGTGCAGACTCGAATACCGCTTAAATTCCGAGCTCTTTACGCACGTCCTGCCAGTTGCCGCGCACCATCAGCTTGCCGGTGGTTTGCGTGTCGGCGGGCGGCTGCTTGCCGTCCTTGATCCACTCGACGAGGTTCTCCGTGCTCTCCTTGCCGTGCATCGTCGAGCTCACGGCGATCGTGCCGTAGAAGCCCGTCGGTTCCTTCTTCTGGAACTCGGCAAACGCTTCGCCCGCACCGTTGATGCCCACGCCGATCACGTCCGCCGCCGGAATGTGCAGTTGTTCAGTTGCGCGAACGCCGCCCAGCACGCTTTCCTCGTTCAACGCGAAGATCACCCACTTCTTGATGTTCGGATGCTGCGCGAGTACGGGCGACGATGCGTTGAAACCGCCTTCGTCATCGGTCGTCTTTTGCGGCGCGTCGAAGATGTTTTCCTTCTTGAAGCCGCCGGCCAACAGCGATTCCGTTGCGCCGTCGGTGCGCAGTTTGGCGGTCGGCAGTTCGTAGTTCGTGATGCGCAGCGCGCCGACTTCTTCCGGCTTCCAGCCGCGGCGCTTCATCTCTTCGGAGATCGCCGTGCCGACCTGATTGCCGATCTTGAACGCGGACATGCCCAGATGCGGCACGTTCGGCAGCGGCTTGCCGGTGGAGTCGACCAGTTGATCGTCAACGGTGACGAACTTCATGTTGTAACGCTTCGCACGCGCCTGGATCGCCGGTCCGAGCCGCACGTCGGGCGCGCAGATCACGAAACCTTTGGCGCCTTGCGCGCCGAGGTTATCAATCGCGGCCAGCACTTTCTCGCCATCCGGCGTGCCGATGTTGACCACCGCGAAGCCGTCCTTCTGGCCGAGCGCGGTGGCGGCTTTCTGTTCGTTGATGAACCACGCCTGTTCCGGCATCTTCACGAGGAAGCCGACTTTCAGCGGCTGATCGGCGCGTGCGGAGAATTGTGCGGCAAAGGGCGCGGCGAGAGCCGCGGCGGCGATCGCGGATAGCGTCAAACGGCGAAGCTTGCTGGTCATACTTGTCTCCTGAGGTTGAAAAGCTGCATTGGTTTCGTTTATTTGCAGCAGGGAATGCACGGCGGCGTCAGCCGGGGCGTGGATGGGCGATGGGGTAAGCCGTTCGAATCGCGGCAGCGTGCGCCGAGCAATGCGCGGCATGCTGAGCGATGAGATTCGCGGCCGAGTGAACTGCGAGATACACGGCGGCTACGGCGCTGCTACGGGCAGCGGAATGAGCCGTGGGAGATGTGGCGTGGTAAGCGAGTCTCATGGCCATCAACCCGCAACGTAGGCCGTTTTCACGGCCGTCCAGAACGCTGCATCGGTTGCGCCGTAGGCCGATGCCTTGCGACCGCCACCAGCCGCGTGATGCTCGATGGTGGTCGTCGGCAGATTGATCGTGACGAGGCCGCATTGCGCGTGGCGGCGGAAATGCCGCGCGCGGCTCAAGGAGCGCGTGCAGATGCCGGCGCATAGACCGTAAGCGGTGTCGTTCGCGAGATGCAGCGCGTGGTCGTAGTCGTCGGCTTTCAACACGACAGCGAGTGGACCGAAGATCTCGTCGCGTGCGATGCGATGTTCGGGTTCGCCGATAAACAAAGCCGGTTCGAAAAAGTAGCCGCGTGTCGCGCGCTCCAACTGACGCCCGCCGTGCAGCAGTTGCGCGCCTTCCTCCTGACCAACGCGCACGTAGTCGAGATTGCGCTCCAGCTGCGCGGCGTTGGCGACCGGGCCCATATCCGTGCCGTGCTTCAGTGCGTGATCGGCGTTGAGTCTCGCGAGCTTCGCCCGCAATGCGTCGACGAACGGCTCGAACACCGCACGTTCGACGATCAACCTCGACGCAGCCGTACTGCATTGGCCGGTGGAACCATAGGCGCCGCTGAGGGCTGCATCGACGGCGCTGTCGAGGTCGGCATCGGCCAGCACCACGAAGGGATTCTTGCCGCCCATTTCCAGTTGCACGCGTGCTTGCCTTGCAGCCGCAACCTGCAGGACACGTGTGCCGGTTTCTGCCGACCCAGTGAAACTGATCGCCGCCACCAACGGATGCGCGGCGATCCGCGCGCCGACCTGTCGGCCGCTGCCGATCACAAGATTGAATACGCCGGCCGGCAAACCTGCGCGGCTGACGATCGATGCCAGCGCCGCCGCGCAACCCGCTGCCGATTCGGCCGGTTTGAAGACCACGCAATTGCCGTGGGCGAGGGCAGCGCCGATCTTGGCGGCGGCAATCGCCAGCGGCGCGCTCCACGGCGCGATGATGCCGATAACGCCGAGCGGTTCACGCGTCACATCGATCTCGACGCCGGCGCGCGCCGCCGCCACGGGTTCGGCAAACGCGCGGAGTGCCTCGGCGGCGAAGAACTTGAAAATCTGGCCGGCGCGCGTGGCTTCGGTCAAGGCCTCCGGCATCGGCTTGCCGACCTCGCGCGCGAGCAGCCGGCCGAGTTCGTCACGCCGTGCCAGCATCTCGCTGCCGATCGCATCGAGCGCATCCGCGCGGCGCTGCGCCGAACCCAGGGACCATTCGCGGAACGCCGCGCTGGCCGCTTCGATGGCCGTATCGGTTTGCCTTGCATCGGCCCGGACGTAGTCGCCGACCGGTTCATCCAGATCCGACGGATTGAGCGACACGCCGGTGGTCGCGCCCGTCTCCCATCCGCCATTGATGTAATGGCGGAACGGACTGGCAACGAGCGGGACGAGCGGATCGCGATTCATCGACGGGAGGGCGCCACATGGGGAAGCTCAGAAAGTCCACGAATGGTATGAGCCACCCCAATAACTTTCCAATCCCTTTTTCGGCCATCCCGATATCAATTTCGATATGGCATGATGGAGACTCAACGACGGCAAATCGTCCGACAGACGGCATCGAGCTGCATAGGGAGACAGGCCATGACGCGTAGCTACTCGAACTGGTTCGTGCGGGCGCGGCTCAAGACGCGACAGTTGCTGCTGCTCGCAGCAATGGAAGAGGAGGGCAACGTCCGGCGCGCTGCCGACGTGCTCGGCATGACCCAGCCTGCCGCGTCGCGGCTCCTGAAAGAGCTGGAGGACATGCTGGAGGTGAGTCTGTTCGACCGCACGCCGCACGGCATGCACGCCACGCTGTATGGCGAAGTGATGATCCGTCACGCGCGCATGGTGCTTTCGAATCTCAGCCACGCACACGATGAAATCTCGGCGCTGCGCGCCGGTCTGGCCGGCCAGGTGCGGATCGGCGTGATCGCCGCGGCCGCTGCAACGATGGTGCCGCGCGCCATCGCCAGCGTGAAGGAACGCTATCCGCAGTTGCAAATCTGGGTGGAAGTGGAAACGTCGGACGTGATGCTGCCGAAGCTCGCCGAAGGCGAGCTGGACATCATGATCGGCCGGGTACTGGAGCGGCAGAACCAGTTCAAGACGGAAGTCCGCTACGAACCGCTCGCCGACGAGCCGCTGTGCGTGGTGGCGCGTCCCGGCCATGCTCTCGAAAATGAAACAAGTTTGACACTGCGCGGAATCGTCAACGCGAGTTGGGTTTTGCACCCGCCGGGCAGCGTTCTGCGTCATCGCTTTGACCTGATGTTTTCGCAGATCGGACTGAATCCGCCTCAAAACGTCGTCAATACCAACAATTTTTTGGCGATTTCGAGCTTATTACTTCAAAGCGACATGTTGGCGGTTTTACCTGACGAAGTGGCGCGTCAGTACCAACAGTATGGTGTTCTCAAGCAGGTACCGATCGATTTACCGTGCAGAATGGATACATTCGGTATCATCACGCGCCAGTCGCATCTGCTTTCGCCAGCGGCCTCCGTCGTGCTGGAAGCCTTACGGGAAGCCGCTGCCGGGGTGTATGGCACCGCTTTCGAGCCGACAGTGGCGCGATAAATGCTTCTCCCGTTGCGATAGTCGCAACAGTAGCCGGCTTTTTCGGCTCGGGAGGAACACGCGATGTACAACAAACACGGAACACGGCAACGCGCCGTCGACGATTCTTTTTCTGTTCGCTCCGGTGGAGCGAGCGCCTGGTTTAGTAACGGCATGGCTCTCAAATCGACGATTTACAAGGCGGAACTCCAGATCGCCAACATGGACCGGCACTATTACGCCGACCATTCCCTGACGATCGCCCGCCATCCCTCGGAAACCGACGAACGGATGATGGTCCGCGTCGCCGCGTTCGCGTTGTTCGCGCAGGAACGCCTCGAATTCTGCAAAGGTTTGTCGGACGTCGACGAACCGGACCTCTGGCAGAAGGACCTCACCGGCGCGATCGAAACCTGGATCGAAGTCGGCCAGCCGGACGAACGGCGCATTGCCAAGGCGAGCGGCCGCTCGAACGAGGTGATCGTGATCGCCTATGGCGGCCGCACGTCGGACATCTGGTGGCAAGGCGTGCGCAGCAAGGTCGAACGCATGCGCAATGTGACGGTATGGACGCTCGGCGAAGACGTCGCCGCCGCGCTCGGCTCGCTGGCCGAACGGACCATGCGTCTGCAATGCACCGTGCAGGACGGCGAAGCATGGCTCGGTAGCGCTGAAGCCGATGCGGTGAAGATCGAGTGGACGGTGTTGAAGGCGCCCGCCGACGCCTGGTAGCCTGGTAAAGGCCTTGGCAGCGCCCGTTACAGCGACGTCACACGCGACGCTTCGGGCGGCCCTTTGAGCTCGACCATATTGCCTTCCGGGTCGAACAGATACAGGGATTGCCCAAACCCATCCGCGCCATAGCGCAAAGCCGCCTCGCCGGGCCGCGCGCCGTGTTCGGCCAGATGCGCCTTGAGCGCCTCGGCGTCGAACGGCTCAACCCGCAAACACACGTGGTCCATATTCCGCCCCGCGCCCGGCACGCCGTTTTCGGGGTGATCGAGCTTGGCGCCGACCTTTAGCAGGTCGATCAGCGAGCGCCCCGCGCGCAACTGCGTCAGCCCCAGATCGGGCTGCTCCTTCTCGATGCTGCAACCGAGCACCTCGCAGTAAAAGCGCGTCATCTGCGGAACGTTCGACGCCCGAATGACGATGTGATCGATCTCGCGAATGTGGATTTTCATATCGAACGCCCCCAAGGCTTGCTCGCAGAACGGATGAACAGCCACCAGTGTAGGAGAAAGGACGGCGCCGCGAGAGCGGGCGATGAACCCGCCACGAGGGGCAGATCAAAAATGTTCAGACGAAAAAAAGCCCGCTCTATGTGGAGCGGGCTGAATCCATATCAGGAGGAGACATGGAGGAGACAGGTACTAATATACACATGGGGTTGATGCGACGCAATAACTTTTTAAGGGAAAACCCGATATCGGGCTAAATTGTCGCAGTTGGAGGCGAAACGGGCGACCGGCGGGGCTTCCGGCCCTACGAGGAAGCGCAATGACAGAGCAAGAACCGGGGCGTAGTGTGTCGGCATGCGGCCTACATTGGTGAGCATCGACACCGCCTTTCCGGGACCATCATGAACCGCACTGATCTTACCGAGACCAGCAACGAAGCCGCCGTCAGCACGCCGCGCTGGGCCACAGACGCCGAACGTTGGGAAGCCGTCACCCGCCGCGAGCCGCAGGCCGACGGCGCGTTCTTCTACGCCGTCAAAACGACGGGCGTGTTCTGCCGCCCGTCGTGCGCGTCACGCCAGCCGCGCCGTGAAAATGTCGCGTTCTTCGCCGACGCAAACGCCGCGCGCGCCGCGGGCTATCGCGATTGCAAGCGTTGCCAGCCCGGCGGCCTGCCGCGCGAGCTGGAGATCGTCAATCGCGCCTGCGCTGCGCTGGATGCCGATCCGCAGCAGCGCCTAACGCTCGCGCAGTTGAGCGACGCGGTGCACGTCAGCCCGTTCCATTTGCAGCGTCTGTTCAAGCGCGTGGTCGGCGTCTCGCCGCGTCAGTATCAGGCCGCACAGCGCGGCGCCGCGTTGCGCGATGCGCTGCAGAGCGGGTCGGACGTGACGCGCGCCACGCTCGACGCCGGCTTCGGCTCGCCATCGCGGATGTACGACAGCGCTTCAGCCGAATTGGGCATGGCGCCATCCGCGTTTCGCCGCAAAGGCGCCGGGCTTACCGTGCGCTACGCCAGCGCGTCGACCTCGCTCGGCTTCGTGCTGATCGCGGCAACCGACAAAGGCATCTGCAAAATCAGTTTCGGTGACGATGCCGCAATACTCGTCGACGATCTGCGCGGTGAGTTCGCCAACGCCGGACTGGTCGAAGACGCAACGCGGCTCGCACCGTTCATCGCCCAGATCGACGCCTATCTGCGCGGCACCCGCCAGGACTTCGATCTGCCGCTGGATATCGCCGCCACCGCGTTCCGGCAACGTGTATGGGATGCGCTGCGGCGCATTCCCTACGGTGAGACGCGCAGCTATTCGCAGATCGCGGAAGCGGTCGGCTCACCGCGGGCCGTGCGCGCGGTGGCAAGCGCGTGCGCGACGAATCCGGTCGCGCTGGCGATTCCATGTCACCGGGTCCTGCAGAAGGGCGGGGCGCTGGCGGGATACCGCTGGGGCCTGCCGCGAAAGGCCGCACTGCTCGACAACGAAGCCCAGCACGCAGGCGACGTTTCGCGCGACGAACCCAATCGCCGCGAGCACGCGGCCATCGCAACCACCACCACCAACCTGGACCATGCCGCGTGAGCACGCTTGACGACGTCGCAACACTCGAACTGCCCTTCAAACCACCCTTCGACTGGCCGCGCCTGCTGCGCTTTTTCGGCGGACGCGCGACGCCCGGTGTCGAAGCCGTCGAAGACGGCGCCTATCGCCGCGCGATCGATTGGGCCGGCGACAGTGGCACGCTGACCGTGCGCCTGCATCCGCGCAAGCGCTGCATCGTTGCGAACATCGACGGTCCTGCGAGCCGTCACGCCGACGCGCTCGCCGCGCCGATCGCGAGGATGTTCGACCTGCACGCCGACCCGAAGAAAATCGGCACTGAACTGGCCGCCGACCCATGGCTCGCGCCGTTGATCGAAGCCGTGCCGGGATTGCGCGTACCGGGCGCGTGGTCGGGCTTCGAGCTGGTGGTGCGCGCGATCGTCGGGCAGCAGGTCAGCGTGAAGGCGGCGACCACCATCATCGGACGATTGGTGCAGCGTGCCGGCGAGCGCATCGAGGGTCATCCGCATGAGAACACCGCGTGGCGCTTTCCGACGCCCGCCGCGCTCGCGGCGGTGGATCTGGAAAAGATCGGCATGCCGGGTAAACGCGTAGCGGCGTTGCAAGGGTTTGCGCAGGCGGTCGCTTCGGGCGACGTGCCGCTCGACAGCAACGTCGCCGATGCCAACAGCCTGCGCGCAGCCTTGCTCGCATTGCCTGGCATCGGGCCATGGACCGTCGAGTATGTAGCGATGCGTGCATGGCGTGACGCCGACGCCTGGCCCGCATGGGACCTCGTGCTGATGCAGTCGATCTGCGCGCGCGATCCGGCGCTCGTGCGGCCCACGCAGCAACGCACCCGCACCGACACGTGGCGGCCGTGGCGCGCGTACGCGGCAATGCACCTGTGGAACGAGGTGGCGGATCGGGCCGGCGCCGCGCGCGGCGGCTGAGATCGTGTGGCGGTCCGGGAGGAGGGCCGCACGGAACCGACGGACCGTGGGCAGGCGGCTAGCTCGGCGGCAGCACTCGGACGACGCCACGCGAATCGCGCGTCGGGCGCGTGAAGGGTAGCGTAAGGCGCAGGGCAGCCCCTTTCGTGCTGAACCGTGCTGAAATCAGGCCAGGTTGTGTCGTCGGAAGGCCGTCCGAAGCGGCCTCAAGCAGCCGTCGTGGCGAGATGTTAAAGTGCCCGCTACCCGAAAATTCCGCCGAACGTTGTCAACCGCGCAGTGCTGCACCTAAGCAGTGAAGCGGCACATGGCGGCCGACAACGCCCGACTCGCATCAATGCCAAACACGACACCTTCCCGCACGAACGACGCGTTCTCGCACCGCCTGTCCGTGCTGACCACAGGCCCACAGCGCGACGCGCTGATACGCGGCCTGCGCGGCATCGAAAGGGAAAGCTTGCGCGTAACGCACGACGGCAAGCTCGCCATGACGCCGCATTCGCGCGCGCTCGGCTCGGCGCTCACGCATCCGTCGCTCACCACCGACTATTCCGAAGCGCTGCTCGAACTGATCACGCCGGCTGAACACGATGTCGCGATCACGCTCGAGAAGCTCGATACGCTGCATCGTTTTGTCTACGCTGAACTCGGCGACGAGATCTTGTGGAACAACTCGATGCCGGGCCTGCTGCCCGAAACGGACGAAGGCATTCCGATCGCGCATTACGGCACGTCGAATATCGGCAAACTGAAGTACGTGTACCGCATTGGCCTCGCGCTCCGTTACGGCCGCACGATGCAGTGCATTGCGGGCATCCACTACAACTATTCGCTGAACGAAGAAGTGTGGCGGGTGTTGCATGCCGACCAGCAATCCACGGCCAACGCCGTCGATTTCCAGTCCGACCGTTACCTCGCGCTGATCCGCAATTTCCGCCGTACCAACTGGCTGTTGATGTACCTGTTCGGCGCATCGCCGGCACTGGATCGCCGATTCCTGCGCGATCGCCAACACACGCTCGAAACCTTCGACGCCGACACGCTGTATCGCCCGTACGCGACCAGCTTGCGCATGAGCGACCTCGGCTACTCGAACACCACGGCGCAAGCGGCGCTGCACGCCGACTACGACACCTTGCCGGGCTACCTGGACGCACTCGCGAAGGCCGTGAGCCAGCCGTATCCCGCGTATGAAGCGATCGGCACGCAGCGCGACGGCGAGTGGGTGCAGATCAACACGAACGTGCTGCAGATCGAAAACGAGTTTTATTCGACGATCCGTCCGAAGCGCGTCACGTATCCCGGCGAGCGTCCGCTGCATGCGCTGGCTGCCCGCGGCGTGCAATACGTCGAAGTGCGCTGCATGGACATCGATCCATTCGAGCCGACCGGCATTTCACTGGAGACGTCGCGTTTTCTGGACGCCTACCTGCTGGTCTGCGCGCTCGACGACAGCGCACCGCTGCCGCCGGACGCGTACGCGGAGGCCAATCAGAACTTCGGCCGCGTGACGATGGAAGGCCGCAAACCGGGCCTCGAACTGACGCGCGACGGCAACCCGATCGCGATGACAGATTGGGCGAACGAACTACTGGTCAAGATCGACGCAGCCGCGGCAACACTCGACGCGCTGCATGGCGGCGACTCACACGCACGCGCCGTGGCGGTTCAACGGGCAAAACTGGCGGATGCCTCGCTGACACCGTCTGCACGCGTATTACAGACGATGCGCGACAAGCAGCAGAGCTTCCTCACCTTTGGCCTCGAGCAAAGCGAAGCGCACGCCGCCTATTTCCGCGCGCGCCCGCTGGATGCCGCGCAGACGAAAGAATTCGCCGACCTCGCTACGCAATCGCTTGCAGAGCAGGCCAAGCTTGAGCGAGAAGAGGTGGGTTCATTCGACGCATTCGTCGCGGCCTACAGGGCGTACACGTTGAACCGGTTTAGCGTCTAAACGACGACGAACGTAGGCAGCGCGCCGGAAAAAGCAGCCTGGTGACTAATGCCGTTCAGTTAACGCTGAGCGGCATTTTCATTTGTGAAGCACGAAGCGGCCTTGGCGGGCCGCTTTTTATTGGGCACAGGTAACGTCTACGCAAAGCGCCGCCGTCGGCCCAACTGTATCGGCAAAATCACCGTTCGTTTAGCCATTCGCAAATGGACATGAAACACCGTGCCGGGGATGCGGTCCAACTTAGACGACACGCTCCAGAGCGGGAGGCTTCAAGGCGATGAAAAAAGGTCTGTTGGCCGTAGTGTGCATAGTGGCGGCGGGGTGTTCGACGCAGGGTCAGGTGAACCCGGACGTGATGCAGATCGCGACGACGCCGTTGACGTGTTCGAGCAAGGCCGAGTGTGATATCTGGTGGCAGCGAGCGCAGACGTGGGTAGCGGGCCATTCGACGTACAAGATCGAGTCTTCGACTGACACGTTGATCCAGACATCGGGCCCGGACGGCGGCAAGCGCGCGCTGGCGTACCAGATAACGCGCACGCCGAACCCGGACGGCACAGCAACGATTGGCTTCGCCGCACATTGCGACGGCTCAATGGGTTGCAAACCAAACCCATGGGAGGCGGGCGCCGACTTCAAGCAATACGTACGAGGCAACACGCCGGGCGCGCCGCAGAGCGACACAAAACCATCGCAACCAGCACCAACGGCGATGCACCCCGATGCATTGCAGGGACAATCGGTCCCGGGAACGAGCGGGGAAGCGATAACGCAGTAGGAGAGGAAAAAGCGGCAACGCAGTCAGCGACGAACCAGTTCGCGATCCTCTACGAGGATCGCTGCACCAGACACCGCGTGTAGAACAATCCGATTGGCTTTGCACACAAGAAATCAGACGCTACCACCCGACAACGCAAAAGCATGACGAGTGGTTTTAAGAAGTACTCTTCGGCGCGCGCAGCGCCGCCGGAAGAATGACGCCCTTGTCACTGGCGTATGCCGGTGCACGAACACAGATTCCAGATGCACCACTACCCGCAGCAGACCGCAGGCCCCGCTTAGCATTAGCGGTTTGAGCTGCTTTCTTTTGCCTACTTTTCTTTGCAGCCGGCAAAGAAAAGTAGGTGCCGCCCCGCACAGGGGCAACGCTAATAGACCACTAACAATTCAAGGAAAGGCCAAAGCCCCAGGAGCACAAACACAGAGCTCAACCACACCAACAACCCAACAAAAAAACCACCACCGCCGAAGGCAAAAAAACCTTCAGTGCCCCATCGAAGCCCCAACCCCCTTCCGAGGCTTAGTAACCCAAACAAGCACAGCAAGCACAAGAAACGCCGCACAAGAAATACGAAAAAAGTCATTAGTGGCCATCATATAAGCCTGCGCAGTAACAACCTGATTCAACTGAGCGGTGAGGCTATCACCAGAAAGCCCGAGACTCCCCAACGCGTTGGTATAGGCATTCGTATTAGCCGCATAAACGTTCACAGAATCAGTCAACATCGCATGATGATAGATGGTGTCATTCTCCCAGTACGTCGTACTAATAGCCGTCCCAATCGCCCCAGACAAAGTCCGAAAAAAGTTCGACAACCCGGAAGCACTAGCAAGCCGCTCATCCGACACGCTGGACAGCGTAATAGTAGTCATCGGCACAAAGAAACAGGCAACGCCAATACCCTGCACCAACCGCGGCCAGATCACATGATTGAACGGCACATCGAGCGTAAAAGTCGAATTCCAGAACGACACAAACGCAAACACGATGAACGCAAAACTCGCCACCACACGCAGGTTCAGCCGATGCATGTTCTTGCCGATCATCGGCGACAAAAACAGCGCGAGAATGCCGACCGGTGCCGTCGCCAAACCGGCAAGCCCGGCGGTATACCCCATCACCGTCTGCAGCCAGAGTGGGAAAATCACCACTGACCCGAAGAACGCCATAAACCCGAATGAAATGATCACCACGCCGAGTGCGAAGTTACGATCCTTGAACAGCGAAAGATCGACAACGGGTTCCTTGTCCGTCATCTCCCACACCAGCAGGAACGCAATCGACACCACCGCGATAATGGCCAGCGTGATGATAAACGTCGAGTTGAACCAGTCGCGATCCTTACCGAGGTCGAGCACCATCTGCAGGCACGACACGCCGATCACGAGCAGCGTGAGGCCGACCGCATCGATGCGCTGTTTGGTGACCTTGGTTTCGCGGCCACGCAGCAGCAGGAACGCGCACACCGCCGAGAACAACCCGATCGGCACGTTGATGTAGAAGATCCACGGCCACGTGTAGTTGTCTGTGATATAGCCGCCCATCACGGGCCCGAAAATCGGCGCGCAAATCACGGTCATGGCCCAAAGGCCGAGCGCAAGCCCGCGCTTTTCCGGTGGGTACGAGCGCATCAGAATCGTCTGCGAAAGCGGGACCATCGGCCCCGAGACCAGCCCTTGCAGGAGCCGGAACGCGATCAGCGACTCGAAGTTGTGCGCGAAGCCGCACAGCGCCGAGGCGATCGTGAAAAGCAGAACGGACAGCGTGAACAGTCGCACCTCGCCAACGCGCCGTGCAAGCCACCCGGTCAACGGCACCGCGATCGCCGAGGCCACGGAATACGACGAGATGACCCAGGTGCCCTGACTGGTCGCCACGCCGAGGCTGCCGGAAATGGTCGGCACGGCGACGTTCGCGATCGAGGTGTCGAGCACTTCCATGAACGTGCCGAGCGCGAGACCGACGGTAAGCAACGCCAGCACCCCGCCTTTGAGCGGAGTGGGTTCGGCAGCGGGTAGGGCGTCGGCGGGAGCCGTGGCAGCCATGTGTGTTTCTCCTCAGCCGGGAAAGCTTGTCGCGGCAGCTTTATCGCACCCTTCAAGTGGCGCGCTTACATGCCGGATCACCCTCTGCCCAGACAGACATTTTCAAACGATGACGCTTTCAAAAGCGCCTCTTGGTTACTGCCCGCCGTGACCTGGCGGAGGTTCTTCGGGTGAGTCTTCCAGCGATTCCAGCGATTCCAGCGATGGTCCGAGGCCGCAACACGCGCTGGTTCCCTCGTCGATCCCGTTCGCAATGAAACGGCCGAGCAGGTCGAGCAGAGTGGCGTGGTCGGCGGCGGAAAATCCGCGCAACTGCTCGTTCAGCACGGCGGCTCCCAGACTGGGCAATTGCCGCGCCGCCTCGTGGCCCTGCGGCGTCAGCTCCAGCTTGACCATCCGGCGGTCGGCGTCGCTGCGCGTGCGCACGATAAAGCCTTTCTTTTCAAGGCGATCGAGCAGACGCGTCATGGATCCGCTGTCGTATGACATGACGCGCGACAACTCGAACGGCGTGCTCGCGCGCTGCGCGGATAACACCAGAATCACGCCGATTTGCTGGGCGGTCAGTCCTAACGGTTTGACCGCACGGTCCATCCGCTCGACAAGCACGTTTCGCGCTTTCGTCAGGTAATAGCCGAGACTCGATTCGAGGTGAATCTCGTCCGCGTTGTAAGGGCCGTCGGGCATCGTGTATCCGGGAACATCGTCAAGCAGAACGGATTCTAGCTGCCTAAGCAGACAAGTCAGATTTCATTTCGCGTCGTGCCAACGGCGCAAAAAACAACACCGCGACAGCGCGCGAAGCAAAGTATCTTGAAATTTAATTGCATAGTCAATATTATTATAGGCAACGAGTTACGCGCGACCCGCGCCACCCGAGACCATGTTCTGACCGATTGTCTGCACGCCGCAATGGCGCCGTGCCAAAAGGATTTCCCCGATGCTGTACCTCAAAAACACCCTTGGCGGCTTGAGCCGCTCCCTGACCGATTCCGCGCTGAGCAGCTTTCAAGGTCCGCATCGCTGGTGGAAGCTGGCGTTGTTCGCCGTGCTGTTCGTCCTACCCGGTGGATCAGTGGGAGTCGCGATGTTGGCGTGGGTGGAGCATCGGCGAGGGCAGAAGGGGACCAAGATCGTCCCGGTGGAACCGGTGGGGTCCGTCATTGCGGCGGGGAGTGTCGTCGCGACCGCTGCTGCTGCTGCAAGCCCGGTTGGCCCTTGCCCGGCACGCTCAGGCGCGCCGTGCCGGGCTGCGGCTGGCAAGCAGGCCCGGCAACCCACGTCATCGGATTCGCGAGTTTGACTCTCTAGTCGTGGAACCGGCCTTTGTTGCCTGCGCGGCGCGTTTCCGTCGCCAAAGGCAGCCAGGCCGGTAACAGCACGTAACCATCCCGACACGCTAAGTAACACACCTCCGCCTCCCCCCGCATTACCCTTTCAGTTTCCCGCGCCCAAGCGGTCCCATACGCTAACATCCCGGCAGAGCCATGATCTCGCCCGGTCGGCAGTGCCGCCATCGGCCGCACTGCGGCGTCCAGAAGGAATCCATTGCATGCAGTTTGAACGAATCTCGCGCGCGCGGACGCTTGCGCCCCGCGCCCTGACTATCGCGGTAGCCGCGGCCCTCGCCACCGTGCTGGCTGGTTGCGTGGTCGGCCCCGACTACAAGCGGCCCGCGGCCGAGATCCCCGCGTCCTACAAGGAAGCCGCGCCCGGCTGGAAAGTCGCCCAGCCGGCCGATCAGCACGACCGCGGCGACTGGTGGACTATCTACCAGGACCCGCAACTCAACGCGCTCGAAGACCAACTGAACGCGTCGAACCAGACCGTCGCCCAATTTGCAGCCGCCTATCGCCAGGCACGTGCGCTGGTGGGCGAAGCACGCGCGGCATATTTCCCGACCATCGGTGCATCGGCAGGCGCCACGCGCTCAGGCAACGGTTCGTCGTCCAGTGGCAACTCAACCCGCTCCAGCGTCAGCAACAGCTTCAACGCGCAACTCGACGCAAGCTGGGAGCCGGACCTGTGGGGCTCGGTTACGCGTTCGGTCAACTCGCAGAAAGCCGGTCAGCAGGGCGCCGCCGCCGATCTGGCGAATGCGCGGCTGTCCGCCCAGGCCACGCTCGCTCAAACCTATTTCTCACTGCGCTCGCTCGACTCCACCCAGAAGCTGCTCGACGACACCGTCGCGGCCTATCAGCAGTCACTGCAACTCACGCAGAACCAGTACGCGGCCGGCGTCGCCGCGCGCTCGGACGTGATCCAGGCGCAAACGCAGTTGCAATCGGCCCAGGCGGCCGCGATCGACAACGGAGTGCAGCGCGCGCAGGACGAGCACGCGATCGCCGTACTCGTCGGCGAACCGGCCTCGACCTTCTCGATTCCGCCGATGCCGCTCACCGCCACGCCGCCCGCCGTGCCCGAGCAGATGCCGTCGGCGCTACTCGAGCGGCGCCCGGATATCGCATCGGCTGAGCGCAAGGCGGCGGCGGCGAACGAACAGATCGGCGTCGCGATCGCCGCGTTCTTCCCGACGCTGACGCTGTCGGCCACGGGTGGCTTCCAGAGTTCGGTGTTCTCGCAATTGCTGACCGCGCCGTCGCGCTTCTGGACGCTCGGCCCGCAACTCGCCGCCACGATCTTCGACGCCGGCCTGCGTGAGGCAAAGACTGAAGCCGCACGCGCTGCCTACGACCAGAACGTCGCGGCGTACCGTCAAACGATTCTGGCCGCGTTCCAGGACGTCGAGGACAATCTCGCCTCGCAGCGCATCCTCGAACAGGAAATCGTCGTGCAGCAGCAAGCGGTGGATTCAGCGCGTCAGGCGCTGGCCATCGTCACGAACGAATACAAGGCGGGTACGGTCGGCTACGTCAACGTGCTGACCGCGCAGACCACGGCCTTCCTGGCTGAGCAAAAGCTGGAGAACATCGCCGGGCAGCGCATGGTGTCGTCGGTGGGTCTGGTGAAGGCGCTCGGCGGCGGCTGGGACGTGTCGCAAATGAACCGCGAAACGGGCGATATGGCGGCGCCCGCGCCGCAGCCGGCAGCGTCGGCGACGCCGGTGGCACAAAGCGGAGCCGCGCCGCAATCGGCGCAGAGCAACTAGGCAAGGGACTCGTAAAGTCAAAGCAAAAGAGGCATAGCCGCGCAATGCAGCCATGCCTCTTTTTCTTGCAACCGGCGCCTCAGTGCGCGAACGTCAATGCGACCGTATCCGGTCCGCTTGGCCGGCCCAACAGATTCAGCAGTCCCGCGAGGTTGTCGCGCGCTTCCGGGGCGGCGCTGGCCGTCCCTCGAAACGATGTCGAGACGGCTGACACCGTGCCATTGCCAGTCAGCATCAGTGGCCCCTTCAGGGTCGTCAGATCCAGCGTGGACGACGCACCCTGCGCCTGGAACAACAGCCGGTAAGAACCCAGTGGCTTGACCAGCGAGACGCGCGAACTGACATCGTTCAGGGTCACGGTCAACTGGCCGAACGCTTCCTGATTGAAGCTGCGCCAATCGGACCATGCGAGGCGCACGTCACCTTGCAGATCGAGCGTATTGAACGGCGCGCCGAGGCCGCTCAGCAGCGAAGCCGGCACCGCCATCGCACCCGGCGTAATGGTCGCGCTGCGCAGGGTCGCATCGACGGTGATCGGGTCGGGCATCGCTTCGCTGTGCCGCATGGTCATCCGCACACGGCCGGTGAAGAGCGGCCAGAACGCCGTGCGCCATTCGATCCGCCCCGGCAGCAGGGTCGCCGCGCTCATGTCGGAACCGGCGGCGAGCATCAGCGTGGCCGAGCCGTGCCACAGCGAACCGGACGGATTGACGAGATTGACGTGGCCATGGGTTTGTCTGGCGAACTGCGGCGTAATCCAGGCGGCCGGCAACAACGTGAGCATCACGACTGCGTTCGCCAGCACCGCGACCGCCAGCCAGGGTAGCGCGACCCGCAGGCGCCGCATCCAGTAAGTCATGCGAAATCCTGTAACGGCGCGGTCATTTCGCGGTAGATGGCTGCATCGACGCCGTTAGATCCACCTGGCCGTCTTCCTTGAGCGCGGTCACGTGCGCCTCGGCGACCTGCACCTTGAACTGCTTGCGCGCATCGTCGACCCAGCTCGTCCACGCGGGGAACGCCACGTTCTTCATCTGGATCTGCACCATGTTGCCGATCACCTGCACCTGGGTCGCGGCAAGGCCGTGATCGCCGAGCGAGGCGGTGAGCGCGTCCTTCAGCGCCGCGCCGGTCGGCGCGACACCTTGAGCCGCAGCGGAGAGCTGGCGCGCTTCGTTCGCCTGCGCAGTCATCTGCGCCAACTGACGCTGCAAGGTTGGCAGCGATTCACGCAGATGCGCGCGGCCATCCTGCGCCGGCGCCCACAGCACCGACCACGCGATCACCACGGCCAGCACCCCGCCGCCCCATGCCAGCAGCGTTTTTTCGCGTTCGGTGCGCTGGTCCCAGAATCCAGCCCAGCTTTGGGCGAGTTCAGCTTTCATTGTCCGTTCCTGATGGTCCACTTGCCGGTATTGCTGTCGATCGCGCCGGTCAGGCCGTTGCGCGCGAGACGTTTGGCGAAATCGGCATCGAGTTTCACCTCGGGCTTGAAGGTCACATCGAGCCGCCGGTCGTGATAGTCGAGCGCGGCGATACCGTTGACCGGCACTGGCGCCAACGAACGCGCGAGGCCATCGGCGAGCGATAGAAAATCGTCCGGCGACAACTCACCCGCCGCCACCCGCAATTGTTGCAACTGCCGCGACATCTGATCGGGCGCATCGAGCACGACCGTCGTTTTGGGGAAGGCGTTGAGGAGCAGCTCGGTCATCTGCGTGTTGATCGCGTCGCGCTGACGCGCGAGCATCAGCCACTGCACGTTCGCGCCGATAATCGCGATCACCAGCGCGCCGACAGCCAGCGCGACCGGCAGGCGCAGACGCCGCAGCGTCGCACGGTCAAGCCGCCACGGCTGCGAGGCGAACTCGAACTGACACAGGTCGAAGCGGCACTCCAGCGCGCGGCGGGCGAGTTGCTCGAACGGCAGCGGGCTGGCCCCATGGATATGAGCCGCGAGCTTCGCCGGGCTGGCTGCTGCGAGACTCGGCTCGTTGCCGGGCACTTCCGTCAGCATGTACAGCGAAATTGGCGCCGCGCCGGCGAGCGCGCTGAGCGTCGCGTTCACGGCGTTAGCCGGCACCGCCAGCCCTTCGCCTTGCACGCCGCGCGCGATAGCCAGCTCGACGCGCGGCGTACCACTGATCGGCGCGCTTTCGACCGCACTCCCGAGCAGCAATGCGGGCGCGGTCTGGGCGACGGCGCCGAGCACGGCCGCCACCATCGGCACGACCGACGCGACGCCAGGCGCCATCACCGGCGCCACGCCCGGCAGCGACGTTGCCACGTTCGCCGAGCCCGCCATGACTGGCTCGCCTGCGTTGACCATTTCCGCGACTTCGGCGGGCGTGTCGAGCGCGACGGCTTGCGGCAGACAGCGCGTGACCGGCACGGCGCGCACGCTGCGATGACCGGCGGCGGCAAAGGCTTCGCAGATGAAGCGGAACCAGCCGCGATCGATGATCGCGAGCAACTGCCGGCCGCCCGCGATCGGTTGCGGATCGACGGCGATGTGACAGGTTTGCGGGTCCTGGATCAGCTGATCCTCGACGACATTCGGCAGCGCCTGACGCAACCTCGGGCCGCGCAAGGGCGGCAGCTTGGCGGGCATCATCAGCAGGTCGCGGGCGGCGACCATCAGCACCGTCGACGCAGCGCGCGGCAGCAGCGCGAGCGCCGAGCGGCCCGCGCGTTGGGTGCGGCCCGACTTGTCGAGCAACACGAACGGCAACTCCGGCAGTTGCCATTCCTGCGATGGCACCGCCGGATCACGCGGCGGCAGTAGGACGATCAGTGTGCTCAAAGGCCACTCTCTCTGGGAAAGGCGTTATTCATAGTTGGTCTTGTACCCGCACGATACGCGTAGTGTGAGTCAATGCGTCGCGATAGACGAGGGTCGTGCGGTCCACTTCCGCGCGTTCGTGCTGCACGCGGCCGTGGATCAGAAAGTAGTTCGTGTTGACGTCCATTTCACTCGGGTCGACCGAGACCGACTGTACGCCGGCGCCGCGCAAGGCGAGTTGCACATCGCTGACGTTATGGAAAAACACCGTCTGCCGACGCGCGACGAAGGCTTGCGCGGCGGACAGGTTCATCCCCGGCACGATCGCCGCGATCACTTCGGCGGAGGCCGTATTCATGTTGACCGCCGACACCGTCGGCAGCACGGTGACGAATGGCCGCAAGCGGGCGATCATTTCCGGCGTATAGCCGGGGATATCCAGCAGTGAATCGACGCTGGTCATTTGCAGCGGCGCGACGGCCGCGTTGTCGTCGCCGTCTTCCATACCGGGTTTGTCGGTGAAGCTGCCGCTCGTGGCGCCGCCACCCGCGGTAATTGGAGCTGTCGACGCGCCGGTAGTGGACGTAACGGTCTGGAAGCGTGTCGCCGATTGACCGAGGCTCGCGCGCATCTGCACTGCGGTGTTCTTTGCCAGTTGGCTATTCACGCCGAGGGATACCAGCAGGCGCTGATAGGCGCCGATCTGCTCCGTGTTGATCTGCATGACGCCCGGCGCGGGGCTCGAGACCAGATTACGGAGGTTGAATTTCGCCTGGGCGTCTTCGATTGAACCTGAGAGATAGGTTGCCTGGCCTTGTTCGGCTCTGACTTCGCCGATTTGTCCAAGGAAATCCGACAGGCGGGTTTTGGCGATGGGGACGCCCCAAAGGCCACCCAGGTAGGTGATGCCTGCTGAGGTGTCGCCCTCGGAGCGGAGGATCAGGCGCGTCCAGTCCAGCGCGCCGCGGGCGACCCATTGCGCCTGGGAGAGGAGGCGTTGGTTTTCTATCCTTCGGATTTGGACTTGCTGGCGCCAGAGCATGCCCGAAACTAATATCGCTGATAGCGCGACTACTAGTAGGGCACTGATGATGGCTGCGCCTTGTTGGTTTGCCTGCGCGGCGCTTGGGTGTTTGCCTACGGCGTTGGGCTTTGATTTGCTTTTTTGCCTGCTTTGCGCTTTTGTCTGTGCGCTTGCGGTGTTGGCCTTTCCTTGTTTTGCTAGTGGTCTATTAGCGTTGCCCCTGTGCGGGGCGGCACCTACTTTTCTTTGCCGGCTGCAAAGAAAAGTAGGCAAAAGAAAGCAGCTCAAACCGCTAATGCTAAGCGGGAACCGTAGCTCAGAACCGCTAGTGGCTCCGTGGAATCTGTGTTCTCTCACATTCGGCGTTATTGACAAGGGCGTCATACTTCCGGCGGCGCTGCGCGCGCCGAAGAGTAATTCAGAAAACCAGGGGGCAGGCTCCCGCGCCGCGGGAGCCGTCGGCTTCGCCTCGGCGAGGCGCCTGATTGGTTCGTTGCGATTTGCACGCGCGCCTGAACAGAAAGGCAGCAATTGCGAGCGGGGTAGAACCAAGCGAACCACTGGTTTGTTGAATTGCTCTTCCGGCGAGCACGTAGTGCGAGACGGGAGGTATGACGCCCTTGTCACTAGCGCAAGTAGGTGCACGAACACAGATTCCAGATGCACCACTACCCGTTGCAGGCTACGGTGCCCACTTAGCATTAGCGGTTTGAGCCGCTTTCTTTTGCCTACTTTTCTTTGCGGCGGCAAAGAAAAGTAGGTGCCCCCCCGCACAGGGGGAACGCTAATAGACCGATAGCAAATCAAGGAAAGGCCAACACCGCAAGCGTGCAGACAAAACCGCCAAGCAGGCAAAGAAGACCAAACCGAAAGGCACGCGCGCACGCGCCCAAACCCAGAGCGTCGCGAAGACAACAAAAAACCCAAAACCCCAGAGCGTCGCGGAGACAAAAAAGAGAACCTCATACTCATTCTCCGACGAGAAAAACCCGCGTTACAGGCCGCGCCAACGACTTACCCCCAACACTCACTTCCAGCCCAGTCACCGACCGCGGCAGCGGCGCATTCCCCAACTGGGGCACCTTCAAATTATTATCGTTTTCCGTAATCGCACTCTGCACATCCTTCATCTGCGTGGTCCAGCCAACCTTCGGCACATACAGCCGAGCAGAAATAGCCCCGACGCCCCCCATCAAAGGCACAGCCGTCCAGCCATTCCCCTCACCACCGCGCAACGCGCTCCGTAACTCGCCTACGTTCCCCAGCGGCGGCGATGCATATCGCACCACGCGCCCCTCGGACACGCGATACCTCACCAGCTGCAACCGCGGCGCCGTCCCCGGCAATACCATCTCCCGCACGATCTGCAGCACGTTGCCACTAACCGACACGGCCGCCTGTCCAGACTCATCATCCGACGCGGCCTGCCGCACGTCGATCCGCATCTGGTCGAACAGTTGCGCAAAGACGCGCTCGTCTTCCATCGCGTTCGTGATCGTCTCCCGGCCACGAATGATCTGGTCCAGCCCGCGCCACGACAGCACCGCAATCACCGCCATGATCGCAATCGCGACCAGCAACTCGATCAGCGTGAAACCACGCACGCCCGATCGGCCGCGGCGCTCAGAGCGAACGGTTGTTTTCATTCGCGACCACCGTGACCATCTGGGCGAGATTGCCGGAACGCCCCGGCGTCGTCACCATCACTTCCACCCGACGAAACACCGGATTCGGCGTCGCCGTCACATGCTCGGTACAGATCAACTCCAAATTGCCCTGCGAGCAGTCAAAGCTCGTCGAGCCAACATTCGGCCAGCCGTGCGTCAAATGAAGTTGCGCCAGCGTATTGTCCGCGCTCCATCCCGCCAGCAGCCGTCGATGCAGATCGGCTTCACCGCTCGCCAGACTCCCTACCGCGCGCAACGACGCCGCCAACGCAATCGCGATGATCGCCAGCGCCACCAGCACTTCGATCATCGTAAAACCGCGCTGCGCGCCGTGGACCATCTCGCGAGCGCCCCTGTCCCTGCAACGACGCATCTCAGTGCACCTCATAGCGGCCATTGCCAGTGCCGATGATCGTCGCGTGCCCCGCGGCAGAAAACAGCGTGATCTGCACGGGCACGTCGATCGCTTCAGTGCCGAACACGACACGGCTCGGGTGCGAGTCCGATCCGGGGTAATCGATCGTGACGCCGGTCACACCGCCTTCCCAGTTGCGCGGCCCAAGCAGATCGTCACGCAACGGACGCCAACCGTCTTCGGTACGCAGATCGAAACGAAAACCGCCATCGAGCGGCTGCCACGCGATCGGCCTTGCGCGCACCTGGGCTTCGTCGCCGGCCGACTCGAACAGCAGCGCAAGACGCTGCGCTTCTTCGTTCAGATCGGTACGCGGGTTGCGAGTCATCGTCAGCGCGGTCAGCGATACCAGAATGCCCGCGATCACCAGCACCACCATCATTTCCAGCAGCGTGAAACCCGCTGCACGCTTCCGGCCGCCTGCACTGAAATCACGTGCGCCGCGCGCGCGCGCGCCGGCGCACGCCGTGCCCGGCAGCGACGCCGTAAACGGAGTGTCCACACGGGACTTGCAAGCGGACAGTCGCATTGTGCCGGCCACGAACGATGAACTACTCGACTACTGCCACGACCCTACGTCGGCGTCGTTACCTTCGCCTCCCGCTTTCCCATCGGCGCCATAGCTGAACACATCGATCTCGCCATGCACGCCGGGGTTCAAATACTGATAGCTATTGCCCCACGGATCGTTCGGCAGACGTTCGAGGTAGCCGCCGTCCTTCCAGTTGTTCGGCGCCGGATCCGTGCTCGGCTTTTCGATCAGCGCGCGCAGGCCTTGCTCCTGAGTCGGATAACGGCCGTTGTCGAGACGGTAGAGTTTCAACGCCTGCATCACGGTGCCGATGTCCTGCTTGGCGGCGACACGCCGCGCTTCGTCCGGACGGCTCATGATTTTCGGCACGATCAGCGCGGCCAGAATACCCAGAATCGCGATCACGACCATGATTTCAATCAGCGTGAAACCGCGTTGACGACGGCTGCGCGGACCCGCGATTTCATGACGGCGAAGGGTCGACAGTTGCATAGCTTGCTACCTCTTTTCAGGTGAAATTTCGATCGGGCGGAATTCGCGCGTCAGGCAATCAAGGTGCCATTGAACACGCCCGGCCGGTCATTTTAATGTCATGTTCTTGAAGGGTTGCGGGAAACCGCCAGGCACCCCAACGCAATTTTCACAATAGTCCGTACAATAAGCGCATGAACGCTATCCAAATCCGCCTTCTGTCGCTCGCACTGTTCGCCGTGTTCTGCGCGACGCTGACCTACTGGGTCATCACGATCTCCACGACATCCGGCGCGCCGTTGCCCGCTGCCGCCGCGCATACGCAGGTGTCGACCGATCAGGCTGCCACGCTGTTCGGCGGCCAGCTCACCCGCAGCGCCAACCAGGACGTGCATCTGTTCGGCATCCTCGCTTTGCAGGAAGGGGCCGCAGCCATCGTCAGCGTCGGTGGCGAACCGCCGCATGCGGTATCGCTCGGCAGCGCGCTCATGCAAGGCGCCAAACTCTCCGAAGTCCGCGCCCGCTCGATCATCATCGACCGCAATGGCGCGCATTCCGAAGTGTTCCTGCCGGCCAACGCGCCAGGTCCAACCATCTACGTGCGCTGACCCAGGCGTTCTGCCTGGCTTCAGCCTTACTGCACCAGGTTGTTCAACTCGATGATCGGCAGCATCACCGCCAGCACGATCACCAGCACCACGCCCCCCATCGCCAGAATCAGCAACGGCTCGAGCAGGCTCGTCAGGAACATCGTGCGACGCTCCAACTCACGTGCTTCGCCGTCGGCCGCACGATCGAGCATGGTCGTCACGTCGCCGGTCGCTTCACCCGAACGGATCAGGTGAACCAGCACCGGCGGAAATGTCTTCGTATTGCCGAGCGCGCGCGATAAGGACGTGCCTTCGCGCACACGCACGATCGCATCGTCGATGTTCTCGCGCATCGCGACGTTGCTGAGCGTTTCGGCTGCGGCTTGCAGCGCGCGCAGGATCGGCACACCCGCCGCCGTCAGAATGCCGAGCGTGCTGGCAAAGCGCACGGTGTTGTAGCCGCGCACGAGTTTGCCGAGCAGCGGGGCGGTCAACAGCCACCGGTCGAAAGCGAGGCGCGGGCCGGGCTGTTTCAGGATCGAACGCACCAGATACACCAGCACGACCACGCCGATCAGCATCGCCCACCACCAGTGCCGCACGAAACCGGACAGCGCCATCATCATGATGGTGAGGATCGGCAGTTGCTGTTTGGTGCTGGCGAACACGTTCACCACTTGCGGCACCACGTAGCTCAACAGGAACGTGACGATGCCGAAGGCGATCAGGGTCACGATCGCCGGGTAGGTGAACGCGAGCACGATCTTCTGCTTGAGCGCGTTGCGTTGCTCGATGTAGTCGGCCAGACGCGAGAGGACGAGACCGAGCTTGCCGGTATGTTCACCGGCAGCCACCAGCGCCCGATAGATCTCGGGGAAGTCTTTGGGATGCTGCGTCAGCGCGTTCGCGAGCGAATGGCCGCCGAGCACTTCGGCACGAATCGACGCCATCAGCTCGCGGATGTAGTCGCGCTCCGATTGCTCGGTCAACACCGATAACGCTTCATCGAGCGGCAGACCGGCAATCAGCAGGCTGGCCAGTTGCCGAGTGAGAATCGCCTGCTCGCGCTGCGACAAACGCCGTCCCAGCGACAAGCGTTGATTGCGCTCACCACGTGTGCGCGTCGCAGCCGGTTCGACGACGAGTGGCGTCAGTCCCTGCGAACGCAGATTGGTCCGTGCGCCGCGCGCGCTGTCCGCGTCGAGCACACCTTTTTGCGCTTTGCCCGCCGCATCGATCGCTTCGAAACGAAATGCCGGCATGCGCTTATGCTCCGCCCGTTACGCGGATCACTTCTTCGAGCGACGTCAGCCCGGAGGCGAGCCAGCGGTCCGAATCTTCGCGCAGCGTACGCATGCCTTGCGCGCGGCCCGAAGTGAGAATTTCCGCATCGGATGCGTTGCGGTGAACCAGCGTGCGGATTTCGTCGTCGATCAGAAGCAGTTCGTAGACACCACGCCGTCCCGCATAACCCGACTGGCCGCATTTCTCGCAACCGACCGGATGCCAGCGCACGCTGCCGTCCTCTTCGACGCGTTCTTCGCGGCATACCGGGCACAGGCGCCGCACCAGCCGCTGCGCCAGCACGCCGAGCAGCGATGACGCCAGCAGATAGGGTTCGACGCCCATGTCGGTCAAACGCGTGACGGCCGAAGCCGCATCGTTCGTATGGAGGGTCGCCAGCACAAGGTGACCCGTGAGCGACGCCTGCACCGCGATCTGCGCCGTTTCCAGGTCGCGGATTTCGCCAATCATGATGACGTCCGGATCCTGCCGCAGAATCGAGCGCAGCGCCCGCGCGAAGGTCATGCCGATCCGTTCGTTGACCTGCGTCTGGCCGATGCCTGAGAGGTCGTATTCGATCGGGTCTTCGACCGTCATGATGTTGGTGGTCGCGGTCTCGAGCCGCGACATCGACGCGTACAGCGTGGTCGTCTTGCCCGAGCCGGTCGGGCCGGTCACCAGCACGATGCCGTGCGGTTTGCCGATCAGTTTGTCGAACTTGACGAGCGTGTCGGGGGCCATGCCGAGCGCTTCGAGATTCAGGCGCGAGGCGTCTTTTTCCAGCAGACGCAGCACCGCGCGTTCACCGTGGCCGGTCGGCAATGTGGAAACACGCACGTCGACCGGACGTCCGCCGACGCGCAGCGTGATCCGGCCGTCCTGCGGCAGACGCTTTTCCGCAATGTCGAGCTGCGCCATGATCTTGATCCGCGAGATCAGCGCGCCGTGCAGCGCTTTTTTCGGCCGCACGACATCGCGCAACGTGCCGTCGACACGGAAGCGCACCACAGAAGAAGTCTCGAACGGCTCGATGTGAATATCCGAGGCCTGTTCGCGTGCGGCCTGCGTGAGCAGCGCGTTGATCATGCGGATGATCGGCGCGTCGTCTTCCGACTCGAGCAGATCCTCGATCTCGGGAATGTCCTGCATCAAACGCGACAGATCGACTTCACCTTCCACTTCGCCGACCACCTGTGCCGCACTGCCGTCCTGGCGCGCGTAAGCCTGGTTGATCGCGAGCGCAAGTTCGTCGGCCGGCACACGCACCACGGACAACGCGCCGAAGTTGCGTGCGACTTCGGCAAGCGCAGCATCGCTGGTGCGTTCGCTGATCCAGACTTCGAGACTATCGGCGTGCTGATGCGCGACCAGAATCTGGCCGCCTCGGGCGAAGCCGTAGGGCACGAGCCGTGCGGCGACCGCCGACGGCGCGATGCGTTCGGCATGCTCCGCCACGACAGCGGGCGAAATCGCCCCGGCTTGCGTCGATGCAGCGACGCGCGCCGCTGCGGACGATCCCGGAGCTGACGGCGGCGTGGACGGCGTGCTCACGGCTGCACTCCAGGCGACGCCGTGGACGGTGCCGTGGGTACCGGATTCGTCTGCACAGCACCGCCATTCGTGACCGGATTCGTCTGCACAGCGCCACCATTCGTGACCGGCGGCGGCGCCATCTGCTGACGACGCATCCTGTCGAGATCGAACAGATTCATCGCAGGCGAACCGCCTTGGCTCGGGCCGATCGGCATCGGCGGAACCACCGGATCGTCCTTGTCCTTGATCAGGTTGTTGTCCGACTTGTACGCACCCGTCACGCCCTGGACGTAGTCGTAACGGTTCGACGTCACGGCCTGCGCGGTATCGCGATCGGTGATGATCACGGGGCGCAGGAACACCATCAGGTTGGTCTTGGCGCGGGTCTTCTGTTCCGAACGGAACAACTGGCCAATCCACGGAATATCGCCCAGCAACGGCACCTTGCTGTTGCTGACCTGGTAGTTGTCCTGCATCAGGCCGCCCAGCACGATGATTTCGCCGTTATCGGCGAGGACCGTCGACTGGATCGAACGCTTGGTGAACTCGGGACCAGCCGGATTGGTAGCCGCGTTGGTCGTGCCGTTCACGATCGCCGAGTCTTCCGTGTAGAGCTGCAGCTTGAGAATCCCGCCCTCGGTAATCTGCGGTTTGATGTGCAGCGTCAGGCCGACATCGACGCGGTCGAACGTATTGAATGCGTTGCTGGTAGTGCCGCTCGTGAGGTTCGAATACGAACCCGTCTGGATCGGCACGTTCGTGCCGACGACGATTTTGGCTTCTTCGTTATCGAGCGTGATGAGGTTAGGCGTCGACAGCACGTTCGCATCCTGCGTCTGCGAAAGTGCCTGCAACAGCGCGCCGAGTCCCTGCACACCGAAAATGTTGTGAATCCAGCCGACGTTGAGGCCCTGCTGGATATTCTGGGTTGCGAGCGCCCCGGCGAGACCGCCGGTAGCGCCCGTTGCTGCGGCCGCAGCCGTCAGATTGATGATGCTGTTGCCGGTGCCGGTCGCCAGGTTGGTGCCGGCAAAGATCGAATTGTTCGCGACCTGCCACTGAATGCCGAGGTTGGCGTTCGTGTTCGAGTTCAACTCGACGATCAGCGCCTCGATATAGACCTGCGCGCGCCGCGCGTCGAGCTGGTCGATCACCGCTCGCAGGTTGCGGTACACCGGCTCAGCCGCCGTGATGATCAGCGAGTTGGTCGCAGAGTCCGCCTGGATCATGCCGCCCGGCTGATTGTCGTCGCTCTTGTCCTTGTCGCCGCCGAGCAGGCCGGCTGAACCCGAACCGCCGCTCGAACCGTATCCGCCCCCGCCACCGCCCAATGGTGACGCTCCCGAGCTGCTGTTGAGTCCGCCCGACGGCAGCGGCGGCGTACCCGACGTGCCCGTCGAATTGCTGCCGAAGCCACCTCCACCACCACCGTTCTGGTTGAACGAATTGGCTTCGTTCGAGCCACCCGATGAGCCGGTGTCGCCGCCTTTACCGAGCATCCCGCGCAAGGTCTTCGCGAGCTTGGTCGCGTCAGCGTTGCGCAGCGCCACGACGTGCATGTTGCCGGGCATGGTGGTCGGCGAGTCGAGTTCCTTCGCCAGTTGCTTCGCGGCCGCGAGCCGGCCGCCGTTCGACGCGCGAATCAGCAGCGAGTTGGTGCGCGGGTCCGCGGTGATCGACACCTTCAGCGTCGCGTCGGTGCTGCCGATCGCGCCGGGGTCGAGCATCTTGGTCAACTGCGTGGCGATGTCGATCGCGTTGGCGTTCCTCAATTGCACGACCGCTACCGACTGGCCGGCGGCCGTATCGACACCCGCAATGATCTGTGCGATACGCCGCACGTTGTCGGCGTAATCGGTCACGACAATCGAGTTGTTGGCCGGGTAGGCCGCCACAGTATTGTTCGGCGAGATCAGCGGACGCAACACCGGCAACAGGTTATTGGCCGACTCGTTCTTCAGCACGAACACCTGCGTGACCACCTGGTCGCCTCGCGCCACCGGCGTATTGCCGACGTAGGTCGGCACGCCTTGCAGCTTGGCATCGGCCTCGGGTACGACCTTCAGCACACCGTGGTCCTGGACCAGCGCGAAGCCCTGCATCCGCAAAGCGGATTGCAAGGTCTTGAGCGCCTGATCTTCAGGCACGGCATTTTCCGACACGAGGTTGAGCTGACCCTTCACGCGTGGGTCGACGATGATCGTTTTGCCGGTCGCCGCGCCGATCGCCTTGGCCACCTGGTCGATATCGGCGTTCACGAAGTTGAGTGTCACCTGTGCCTGTGCTGTCTGCGCGGTGATCAATCCAGCCACCAGCAGCGCCGTTGCGACGCGACGCAATGCCATACGATTTCTTCTCATGGAATGTGGGATCGATGCCGACGGCCACAGCCGCCAACGGTCATGCAGTGCGAACATTTGAGCAGGCCGCCGCCCTGTCGGTCTGCCAGCCGGCTTCACAAGCGATCAACGCCTTGGATGCCGGACATCCAATGCCCGAAAAAAAGGAACAGTAACAGTTTTTCATGTCGGATTTGTCACAAAACGAACGGCGCCGTGCGATTACTCTAAAGACCGTCGCAGACTGTCAATCAATTGAAAGCAAACGAGCTTGTGTGCGCCGAACCGCAGAAGCGCTTCGTTTTACGCTTGATTATGTCGGTTAGCCAACTTGACGCATGTAACTCTGTCGGTATGATACGAGCCGTTCGAGGTACTGGTTGTGACTTGCCAACACGGGTTTTCCCCGATGGCCGACGAAAGCCCGGCCAGTACGCCTCACCGGCTTCCAGAGACTGAAGTATGGCCGATGTATGGCCTTACCAAATCTTACCCTTGCGATTTGTTTAGTCGTCTTGACTGATGAAACGAACCTTTGTCACCGTCGCCGCAGGACTTGCCGTGCTGATCGCAGCAGGGCAGGCGCGCGCCGATTGCTTTGACGAAGCGGCGAAGTATCAGAAGGTCAACCCCTTGATTCTGCGCGCAATTGCGTGGCAGGAGTCACACAATCGGCCGGACGCGCAGCACAAGAACGCAAACGGCTCGACCGACTACGGCGTGATGCAGATCAATTCGATCCACCTGCCCGTACTCGCGCAATACGGCATCTCGCAAGGCACGCTGATGGAGCCTTGCAAGAACGTCTATATCGCGGCATGGCATCTGCGCCGCCAGATGAACAAGTACGGCAATACCTGGCAGGCGGTCGGCGCGTATCACTCCGAGACGCCGGCACTGCGTGATAAGTATGCTATGCAGATCGCCGCGATCCTGCGCAAGTGGAATCTGATGCCGGCTGCTGCACGCTGACTCACCCGCGTCCCGATCCGGCCCGTCACGCGGCCGCCCCCCGTTTGATGCACAATGCGGCTTCGTGCTGCCGTCGGTGTTCGGCCGTCTTCCGGCCCCGGAGTCATGCGACCCCAACCCGGCACGCCTTCCAATCCTCTTGTTTTACCGTACTGCGATGAACCAGCCGCTATTGCCCGTCACCGTGCTCTCCGGTTTTCTGGGCGCCGGCAAGACCACGCTCCTGAACCACATCCTCGCGAATCGCGCCGGTTTGCGCGTCGCCGTGATCGTCAACGATCTGGCCGCCGTCAATATCGATGCAACGCTCGTGCGCGACGCCGCCGCACTCTCGCATGTCGAAGAGCAGCTCGTCGAACTGTCGAACGGCTGCATCTGCTGTACGTTGCGTGACGACTTGCTGGTCGAGATCAAGCGGCTTGCGGGCGAAAAACGCTTCGATGCGATCCTGATCGAGTCGACCGGCGTAGCCGAGCCCATGCCGATCGCCGAAACCTTCACCTTCGTCGACGACGACGGCGCGTCGCTGTCCGACGTTGCACAGCTCGATACGATGGTGACGGTGGTCGATGCGTTCAACTTCCTGCGCGACTACGGTTCATCCGACGCACTCTCCGAGCGGGGCATCGCCGCAACCGAAGAAGACGATCGGACGCTGGTCGAATTGCTGATCGAGCAGATTGAATTCTGCGACGTGCTGGTGGTGAACAAGGCCGATCTGGTGAGCGCGGATGAACTCACGCGTTTGCAGCGCATCCTCGCCCGCATCAATCCGCGTGCAGTGCAGGTGGTGAGCCGTTTCGGCGAGGTACCGCTGGCCGAAGTGCTGAACACCGGGCGCTTCGATTTCGATGAGGCATCGAGCGCACCGGGCTGGCTGGCGTCGCTTAACGACGAACATGGGCACGACCATGAACACGGCCATGCCCATCACGGCGAAGCAGACGAATTCGGCATCGGCAATTTCATTTTCCGCGCGCGGCGGCCGTTTCACCCTGAGCGCCTGTGGGCGTTGCTGCACCAGGAGTGGAAGGGCGTCTTGCGCAGCAAGGGCTTCTTCTGGCTCGCAACGCGTAACGACATCGCCGGTTCGCTGTCGCAGGCGGGTGGTGCTTGCCGGCATGGTCCGGCGGGGATGTGGTGGGCCGCGCAGGATCGCAGCGAATGGCCGGACGGTGATGACGAACTGGCCGCCGAAATTGCCGCCGACTGGTACGGCGATCCGGACGATCTGAGCATCGGCGATCGCCGCCAGGAACTGGTGATGATCGGCGTCGGCATCGACCCGGCTGTCTGGCAAGCGAAGTTCGACGCGTGCCTCGTGACCGATGAGGAATACGCGGCGGGACCGCAAGCGTGGCAACAGTTCGCCGATCCGTTCCCGGCATGGGACTTCGACGAAGACGACCATGATCATGACCACGACGGTCATGGCCACGGCGAAATCGTGCATCGCCACGATTAAGCTCGAGCGGCCTTTCCGCCTGGTGCTGATTGTTTAGCTGCGACGCCCGTCGCGGCTAAACAGAAATCAGAAATCGCAGACGAAAAAAAACCCGCCGTTGGCGGGTGTCAACTGCCAGGCAGTAATCTGCTTAGCGCTTGTTGACTGCGTCCTTGAACGCCTTACCAGCCGTGAACTTGACGGTCTTGGCGGCCGGGATCTTGATAGTTTCACCGGTCTTGGGGTTACGACCCGTACGTGCTGCGCGCTTGCCCGAACCGAAGCTGCCAAAGCCGATCAACTGGACCGCGTCACCCTTCGACACAGACTTCTTGATCACTTCAAGCAACGTGTCCAGCGTCTCACCGGTTTGAGCCTTGCTGGCGCCGGTCTGTCCTGCGACGGCGTCGATCAGTTCCTGTTTGTTCATTAAGGTTCCTTTCTGAGTTTAGGTTGACACGAACAGCGCGAACGCGCCGATTATACGTGCGCGGGCCGCGCCGTCGAGCAGCTACGGCTCCGGATCCCCTCCGGACAATTAGCGCCGGGCAGTGACTGCCCGTCGGCCGTGCTGCCGCTCCCTTCGCGGCGCTTGCTATGATAGCGCAGCGCAAACCCAATCAGGATAAGGGTTTCGAAGATTTAAGCGGTTCTGGGGCAGATATCGAGGGGAAACCCTCCTTTTTCCTCCTCGCAGAGCCCAATTGAAGGCTGAAACCCAGTATGGACGGGGCTTAGCGTTGGTTTTTGCCAACGTTGCAGCGCGTCTTTTTCGCCGCCCGGCGAGCTGCGCGCGCTGGCGGTAACGTCTGACTCGCTCTTTCGAGCGTCATTTCCGCCGCGCATGACCGATCCGCTGATCCCCGCCGTCCTCGCTTTTCGCGACAACGGCACGCCTTTTTCGCCGTTCTACGACGACATCTATCACAGCGCTGTCGGCGGTCTCGAACAGGCTGAATACGTCTTTCTCCGCGGCAATGGACTGCCGCAGCGATGGCAGGGCCGCCGCGTTTTCACCGTGCTCGAAACCGGCTTCGGCATGGGGATCAACTTCCTGATGACCTGGGCCGCCTGGCGTGCCGATCCGGCGCGCTGCGAGCGCTTGCACTTCGTGTCGACCGAGAAGCATCCGTTTACTCAAGCCGATTTGCGCAGCGTCTATGCGACGACGATCTCGAATCCGGAGATCGCCGCGCTCGCGGAAACGCTGGCAACTGAATGGCCGATGCTCGTCCCCGGCACGCACCGGCTCGAATTCGAGGGTGGGCGAATCACGTTGACGCTGGTGTTCGCTGACGCCGCGGAGAGCCTGCCGGCGTTGAGGCTGCGCGCCGATGCGTTCTATCTCGACGGCTTCGCCCCGGCAAGAAACCCAGAAATGTGGACGCCGGCGATCTTCAAGGCGCTCGCCCGGATGGCCGGCGAGAACGCCACATTCGCAACCTACAGCAGTGCCGGCGACATCAAGCGCGCGTTGACGCAAAACGGCTTTGTGTACCAAAAAGTCGATGGTTTTGGCTGGAAACGCGCGATGCTGGTCGGCCATTTCGCGCCGCGCTGGCGTGTCCGCCGCTATGAGCCGCCCGCGCCACTTGAAGTCGATGAGCGGCATGCGATCGTAATCGGCACCGGCCTCGCGGGTTGCGCGGCGATCGAGCGGCTGGCCGCACGCGGCTGGCGCGTCACGTCGCTGGAGCGGCACGCGTCGGTGGCTCAGGACGCCTCGGGCAATCCGGCCGGCGTGTTCCATCCCATGATCTCGCGCGACGACAGCGTCGCTTCGCGCGTCACGCGCGCGGGCTTTCTCTACACGCTCAGACGCTGGGCCGCGCTCGAACGGCTTGGTTACCGTCCATTGCGCGGCGAGCCAGGGCTGTTGCAGATCGCCGCGGACGACGAAGAAGCCCGCTCGATGAGCGAGGCAATCGCCGCGTTCGGTTACCCGGCGGAATATGTGACGCCCGTTTCGCTGAACGAGGCGCAAAGGCTTGCGGGCATGCCGCTCGCGCAAAGCGGCTGGCTCTTTCCCCAAGGCGGCTGGATCGACCCGGCGTCGCTTTGCACCGCACAGTGCGCAGCCGCGGGCGGGCTGCTCGAACGCCGCTTCGGAGTAGACGTAGCGCGCCTCGAACGGTCCGGCAATCAATGGACCGTCTTCGACGCAACTGGGCAAGCCATCGCGCGCGCGCCGGTGGTCATTGTCGCGAGCGCGCACGACGCCGCGCGGCTCGCCGGTTTGCAGTACGCGCCGACCCGCAGCATCCGCGGCCAGTTGACTTTGCTGCCGCCGGGCACGGTGCCCACACTCGAGATGCCGGTTATAGGCGAAGGCTACGCGGTCCCGCTCGCCGACGGCGTCACGCTGACCGGCGCCACCTACGAACTCGACGACCCCGACACCGCGTTGCGACCGGATGGCCATCTGGAAAACCTCGAGCGTGTCGCGCAGATGCTGCCGGCCTTTGACGGCATCGTCGACCCGGCAGAGGCGGTGAAGCTCGCCGGGCGCGTCGCGTTTCGCTGCGTCACGAGCGACCGGATGCCGATGATCGGCAACTTCGCCGACGAAGCCGCCTCGGCCCGGGATGCCCAGCGCCTGCGTGGCGCATGGCCGCTCGATCTGCCACGCGTCGACGGCTTGTACGGCGGGTTCGCGTACGGTTCTCGCGGTCTGGTATGGGCGGCACTCGGAGCGGAGCTGATCGCCTCGCAGATCGAAGGTGAACCGTGGCCGCTCGAACGGGATTTGGCCGAAGACATCGATCCTGCCCGCTTCCTCTTGCGTGCGTTGCGCCAGGGTACGGTGAGTTAACGACAAGTTAACCGCGCACGCCGGACATCAGCGCGAAGAAAAGTTATCCACCGAAACCTGTGGATAACCCGGCCGTTTACCGGCGCAACTCATGTGGAACCGTTGTGGACGTAAACGGGGTAACTTTGCCGCGGCCGAAAATCGCGAAAAGTTACCCTTGTATACCCGCCGCTGCCGCACACGCTGTGCATCCTGTTATGCGAACGGCAAGCCGATGAATCGATTCGGTAAACCGGAGTTATCCACAGAAAACGAGTCACCTTGTTAACTGTTACTACGTATACATACGGTAAACCTGTAAACAGAAAGGCCGTCCCGAGATCGAGCGCAATCGTTGAGCCCGAAGCGTCGAAAGTTGAAGGAAAACGCCGCCGGCCGTGTGCCAGGAAACACATCTGCAACGTCGAATCTGTACGCTATGAGAGCCCGACCCGTTTTTAAAACGGTCGCTTTTTCCTCATCTCGCGAAGATAACGTACGTTTTTACCGTTTTGCCTGCATGTTCCTGTCTTTTCGGTCAAGTCTGAAAAAGCTATGGCACAATCGCCGTTCTTTTCCGCGTCGTGCCTCGCCGCTGGCCGCACACGCTGCAATGGAACGGTGCCGCGCAATCAGAATCTGATTCAAAGTCGACGGCGTTCTTTCACCGTGCCGGGCCGGTAGCTACGGCCGCCCCCAGAATGCGCTGCGCCCCTTGCGGCTGCGGCACATTCAGATCATCCGATCGTTGAAAACTCGCAACGCGGGTCACGCGAAGCGATCGCGACAGTGAGCGCCTCATGCGTTCATCCGCTCGCCGGTGTTTGCGCCGGTTCGTGTTGTCTGCCGTTGCTGCCAAGGAGAACCCATCACGATGAAGTCGGCGTTTTCATTTTTTCCAGCATGGCCACTCACACCCGACGCCATTTTTTGGGCTGGTCTTGCATTGCTCGCCGCGGGTCTGTGCGGTGAACTGTGCTATCGCGCATGGCGTTTGCCGCGCATTTCCGGGTACGCGGTCATTGGCCTGGTAGCCGGCGCAGCCGGTTTCGGCGTGATCGACGCCGATTCCGCGAGCGCCGCGCGGCCTTTGCTCGACGTAGCGCTCGGTTTGTTGTTATTCGAACTGGGCAGCCGGCTCGATTTGCGCTGGATTCGCCGCAATCCCTGGCTGATTCTGTCGAGCGTCGCGGAAGCCACGCTGACGTTCGCACTGGTTTTGCCGGTTTTGTTGTTCCTGAAGGTGCCGCTAATGGTGGCAACGGTGCTCGCCGCGATTGCCATGGCGACTTCGCCGGCAATGGTGATCCAGCTCAAAACCGAGCTGCGCGCGGAAGGCCAGGTCACGCAACGGTTGTTGACCCTTACCGCGCTGAACAGCATGTACGCGGTGGTGATCGAAAAACTGGTCTCGAGCTGGTTGCATCAGGAGGTTTACGGCAACGTCTACGCCACGATTCTGCAGCCGCTTTATTTGTTGGTCGGCTCGCTCGTGCTGGCCTATCTGCTGGCGCGCACCTGCACGTTTTTTTACCGTCGTCTGAACATGCAGGACGAGCATTCGTTCGTCGCGCTGTTCGGCCTCGTGCTGCTGGCCATTGCGGTGGCGCATGTGTTCAAGCTTTCCACCATTCTCGCGTTGCTGGCCGCGGGCATCATCGTGAAGAATCTTGAAGCGCGTCCGCAGTTGTGGCCGGAACATTTCGGCACGGCCGGCTGGTTGTTGACCGTGATTCTGTTCGTGCTGACGCTCACTTCGTTCGAATGGAAAGACATCGCGCTTGGCGGTGTCGCGGCGCTGGGTCTGATTGTTGCGCGTCTGGTCGCGAAACTGGTGGGTGTGATGGCCTTCGCCAAGCCGAGTGGCTTGAACTGGAAGCAGGGCATGGCGCTCGGTTTGTCGTTATCGCCCATGTCGGCGCTTGCGTACCTGCTCGTCGACGATACCTACAACCTTTATCCGAATTTCGATCCGCAACTGCGCGCGATCGTGATGTGTTCAATTTTCGTGCTGCAGATTCTCGGGCCGTGGCTCGTGTATCGCAGCCTGGCGCTGGTGGCTGAACGGCGCGAAGAGTAAGCGCACGGTAAGGGCACGCCGCTGTCCGATGCGCTGTCCAATGCTTGATGCGTCTGATTTGCGCGCTTTATCCAACTTATTCGATTCAAAAACGGCCGGGCGTGTGACACAGACATGTGACACACATCGGCCGACCTGACTCAGGGGACGCTATGTCGCTCGAACCCTTCATCGATTCGAAACCGTTCACTTTCGGTGTCGAACTCGAGATGCAGATCGTCAATACGCACGACTATGATCTGACCAAAGCCGGCTCGGATCTGATGCGCCTCATCAAGGACGAAAAGATTCCCGGCAACATCACGCCGGAAATCACCGAAAGCATGATCGAGCTGTCGACCGGTATCTGCACGACGCATGAACAGGCCGTCACCGATTTGCGCACGATCCGCGACACGCTGGTGTCGGCGGCCGACCGTCTGAACGTCGGCTTGTGCGGCGGCGGCACGCACGCATTCCAGCAATGGAGTGAAAGGCAAATCGTCGATACGCCACGCTTTCAGTATCTTTCCGAGTTGTACGGTTATCTTGCCAAGCAGTTCACGGTGTTCGGCCAGCACGTGCACATCGGCTGTCCGGATCCGAACAGCGCGCTGTATCTGCTGCATTCGATGTCGCGCTTCATCCCGCATTTCATCGCGTTGTCCGCTTCGTCGCCGTTCGTGCAGGGCGTCGACACCGGTTTTCATTCGGCACGACTGAATTCCGTGTTCGCGTTCCCGCTGTCGGGCCGTGCGCCCTTCGTGTTGACGTGGGATAGCTTCGAGGAATATTTCTCGAAGATGGTCCACACCGGCGTGGTCAATAGCATGAAGGATTTTTACTGGGACATCCGGCCGAAGCCCGGTTTCGGCACGATCGAAGTACGCGTGATGGATACGCCGTTTTCGGTGGATCGCGCCGCGGCGATTGCCTGCTACATCCAGACGCTTGCCCGGCATCTGCTGCTCGACAAGCCGATCACACCGAAGGAAGACGATTACCTCGTCTACACGTTCAACCGCTTCGAAGCATGCCGCTTCGGTCTGGCCGGCAACTGCATCAATCCGCAAACGAGCGAACGCAAGACGATTTCCGAAGACATCCTCGAAACGCTGGATCTGATTGCACCGCACGCCGAAGCATTGGGTTCGGGCAACGCGCTCGCCGAAATCGGTGCGATTGCGCGCGGTCAGGTCAACGACGCGACGTGGCTGCGGGGCGTTTTCGAGCAGGAAAAGTCCTTGCATGAAGCTGTCAGACAGCAGTGTCTGCAGTGGCGAGCCTAGCCAGATAGAGGATTGCTTACGTTAAACCGTAAGGAAGACCCGCCTCGTGCGGGTTTTTTTTCGTAAATAAATTTCCAGCTCGCGGGCCTTCAGGTTTTTCTAAAATTTACGTATACAAACGTAGTAGTAGTTAACAAGCATTGCATCTGCCTGTGGACAACTGAATAATTCCCTGAAAAGTCAAAGTGCTACGTAAACCATAACTGGGCTGATCCGAGGCGCATCGATGGCGGTAAACGAGGACAACTTTAGTAAGGAAAGAGGGGGCAAGTTGCTTATCAAGAATCGACACACATGCCATCCCCTGTGTTTTCCCATGGTTATCCACAGCTTGCGTTGGATAACTTAGCTGTACGATTGGCCGGTCTCGCATAGAATGTCGTTTCATCTGCCTTTGGCTTGCAAGGCGGTAAATTTTTGAGATAGTAGAAACCGTCTCGTCTGCTTTAGGGCGAGGCCACCCCACACAGGCTACGGGCGTGTTCGGCAGCGGTTCGCCGACATCGCTCGCAAGCTTAATAAACCAAACGAAGATTATGAGCGAAGGCGTATACGGAGAACAGGCAACCGGGCGAGTGACCCACAGCCTATTGCGATTGAGCACGGCCATGCGGAGCCAGGCTTGGGAATGGGCGGAAGGCGCAGGCCTTACGCCGACCCAGGGCGAAATCCTGGTCTTGCTGATGCAACGCAAGGGGCCGATGCGTCTTGGCGAAATTGCCCGCGAAACGGCCCTGACCGCCGCGACCACCAGCGATGCCGTGAGCACGCTCGAGACCAAAGGCCTGGTCGAAAAGCGCCGCGCACTCGACGACGGCCGCGCCCTCGCGGTCCGGCTGACGGCGCGTGGCCGCACGGCCGCGAAGCGCGCTGCGCAATGGCCGGACTTCCTGGCCAAAGCGGTCGGCACGCTGCGTGAGGAAGAACAGACGCTGTTCTATCGCACGCTGCTCAAGACTATCCATCAGTTGGAAGCGCAAGGCACCATTCCGCCGCACCGCATGTGCCTGAGCTGCTCGCACTTCGAGCCGAGCAAGAATCCGAAGAAGACGCCGCATCACTGCGCGCTGCTCGACATGAAGATGTCGGACACGGATCTGCGTCTCGATTGCTCGGTGTACGAAGTGGCCGACGTCGCTACCCAAAAGAAGACCTGGAAGATCTTCGCCCAATAAGGCGGCTTCTCCTGGGGCAATCCGCTACACTGCGAAGCCGTGTTCCGGCGGGCGGCGATTGCCGTCCGCCGGCTGGTTCGCGCCGTGTAGCGGCAAGTCTTTAGGCAACCTGAAGGTGGGACAGGCTGATGAATCGGGAAGTTCTGGCCATTCGCCATGTGCACTTCGAGGATCTGGGCAGTCTTGAGCTGGAGCTCGGCGAACGGGGGCGCCCGGTGCGCTATCTCGACGTCGGCGTTGCCCGTATCGAAGCGCCGGACCCGTTTGCCGCATCGCTCATGGTCGTACTCGGCGGCCCGATCAGTGCAACTGACGACGCGCTTTACCCGACGCTAGTCCCGTTGCTGTCGATGATCGAAAAGCGCATCGCCGCCGGTTTGCCGACGCTCGGCATCTGCCTTGGCGCGCAATTGATCGCGCGTGCGCTCGGTGCACGCGTCTACCCCGCGGGCCATACCGAACTCGGCTGGACACCGCTTACGCTCACCGATGCGGGCCGTGCGTCGCCGGTGCGTCATCTGGACGGCGCCCACACGTCGATGCTGCACTGGCACGGCGACACCTTCGACCTGCCCGGCAACGCCACACGTCTCGCCTCGACGCCTGCCTGCGAAAACCAGGCGTTCGCCTGGGGCGGCCATGTGCTGGGCCTGCAATGTCATCCGGAGATTCGCGCTGACCGGTTCGAACCCTGGCTGATCGGCAATGCCGGTGAGATTGCCGGCCACGGCATCGACGCGCGGCAGTTGCGGACCGAGACCGCGCAGTTCGGTCCGGCGCTGGAAGTCGCCGCGCGCCGGATGTTCGGTGAGTGGCTCGATCAGGTCGGGCCGAAACCCTGATCCGCGCGTGCCTGCAGACAATCATCCGCGGTGCTATGCTCGATCGCTCTCGGGTTTCTACTGGGCGTAATCCATGAGCGCGCTTTTTTCCCCGCTCACGCTGCGTAGCGTGACGCTTCCCAATCGTATCGTTGTCTCCCCGATGTGCCAGTATTCCGCCGAACGTGGCGAGGCGACGGCATGGCACATGATCCATCTCGGCAGTCTCGCGTTATCCGGCGCCGGCATGGTGTGCATCGAGGCGACCTCCGTCGAACCGGATGGCCGCATCACGCCGGGCGATCTCGGGCTGTGGGACGACGCTACCGAAGCCGCCCTGAAGCCGGTTCTGGCCGCGATCCGCAAGCATTCGCCGATTCGCGTCGCCATGCAGTTGTCGCATGCAGGGCGCAAGGCGTCGAGCCATGTGCCCTGGGAAGGCGGGCAACTGATTCCGGTGTCGCAAGGTGGCTGGCTGCCACATGCGCCGTCGGCTTTGCCGCACAAGGCGGGTGAAGAGCCGCCGCTCGCTCTCGACACGCCCGCACTGAACCGGATTCGCGAAGCGTTCGCGGCCTCCGCGCGTCGTGCCGCACGCCTCGGCATTGATGCACTGGAAGTGCACGCGGCACATGGCTATCTGCTGCACCAGTTCCTGTCGCCGGTCGCCAATCAGCGCAGCGACGACTATGGCGGTTCGCGCGAAAACCGTATGCGCTTTCCGCTGGAAATCTTCGACATCGTGCGCGCCGCGTTTCCCGCCGACAAACCGGTTGGCGTGCGCGTCTCGGCGACCGACTGGGTCGAAGGCGGCTGGGCGCTCGAGGACACGATCGCGTTCGCGCAGGAATTGAAAAAGCGTGGCTGCGACTGGATCGACGTGTCGTCCGGCGGTGTTTCGCCATTGCAGAAGATTCCACTTGAGCCGGGCTATCAGATTCCTTTCGCGCGGGCCGTCAAACGGGCAACCGGCCTGACAACCATCGGCGTGGGCCTGATTACCGATCCGCTGCATGCCGAGCAACTCATCGAAGAAGGCGATGCCGATCTGATCGCAATGGCCCGCGCGTTGCTGTACAACCCGCGTTGGCCGTGGCATGCCGCCGCGCAACTCGGCGCGACGGTCGAAGCGCCGCCGCAGTACTGGCGTTCGCAACCGCGCGACCAAAAAGCCCTGTTCGGCGAGATTTCGTTTGGACAACGGTGAAGCTGTCAACGCGCCTTGCGCGCGCACGTCTTATTGACGGTTGAACGAAGCCGTCTTGAGCGTGTAGGATGCCGGATGTGGCGCATGAGCGTCGCAGGTCGACGCGGCGCTCGCAAGGCGCCGCGTTTGCTATCCGCGTCGGAAAAAGCAGCGCGTTAGACGCGTGCATTTCTGACGGCTGCCGGATCTTCACCCCTAGTTCTTCACAAGGATTCATTCAATGAGTTCACGCAGGATCGCCGTGCGCCGTTCGGGTGTGCACGGCAAAGGCGTGTTTGCCATCGAGCCGATTGCGGCCGGCGAACGGCTGATCGAATACAAGGGTGAGCGGATCTCCTGGAAAGAAGCGTTGCGCCGTCATCCGCACAATCCGGACGAACCGAATCACACGTTCTATTTCGCGCTCGACAGCGGCAAGGTGATCGACGGCAAAGTGGACGGCAACAGCGCGCGCTGGATCAACCATTCGTGCGCGCCGAACTGCGAAGCCGAAGAGATCGACGGTCACGTGTACGTGCACGCGCTGCGCGACATCGCCGAGGGTGAGGAAGTCTTTTACGACTACGGCCTCGTCATCGACGCGCGCCAGACCAAGAAGCTCAAGAAGGAATACGAATGCCGCTGCGGGGCGCGCAAGTGCCGCGGCACGATGCTGGCGCCGGCGGAGAAAGAGAAGGGCGCTTCCAGGTCCGGCAAAACGGTGAAGAAGGCGAAGACGTCCGCGAAAAAAGCGAAGAAGAAATGAAACGCGGGTTGCCTGAGTTGAACGCAAGTGAACTCAAGGCAACCCGTGGCAGTTCATTGACGCACTGCAGAGTCACATATCGATCGGCGCCGAGTGCGCCGATTTTTTTGCCGGACGCCGCACTTCGGGATCGACGCCGTGCTGAACGCTGATCGGTATCAGCGGAATACGCACAATAAAGCGCGCACCGCCTTCCGGCGCATCTTCGTAATGCACGCTGCCGTGATGCAGCACCATGATGTCGTGAACGATCGCGAGACCGAGACCGGCGCCGCTATCCACACCGGCGTCGCTCTGACCGTCGCCGCGGAAGAATCGTTTGAACAGGTCGGCTTGCTGCGTGAGCGGCACGCCCGGCCCGTTGTCTTCGACGACGATCTCGGCCATGCGCAGATCGTCGATCACGGTTTGCGACACCGTCACGGTGATGCGGCCGCCATCGAAGCGCGAAGGCGGCACGTATTTGAGCGCGTTATCCAGCAGATTGGCGATCACTTCGTGCAGCAGCACGGGATTGCCGCGCGCCATCAGCGGATGATCGTTGCCCGGATCGTCGAACCGCTGGAAGCCGAGGTCGACGTGGAAAGTCAACGCGCGCGGCACCCATTCCGCACCCGTATCGAAAGCGAGTGCGGCCATGTCCACGTTGACGAAACGTGCCGCCTGTTCGCCCGGCTCCGCGCGCGCCAGTGAAAGCAACTGATTCGACAGCCGCACGGCGCGGTCGGCCGCCGCGCGCAGTTCACGGACCGCGGCGAGCGTTTGCTGCGGGTCACGCGCGACCGCGGCCTGTTCCGCGTGCAGCTTGACGGCGGTGAGCGGCGTGCGCAACTGATGCGCGGCGTCGGCGATAAATTTGCGCTGGCCGTCGAGGGCGGTTTTCAGACGATCGAGCAGCGCATTCAACGCGCCGGTAAGCGGCCGGATCTCAACCGGCACATAGGTCTCGTCCACGGGTTCGAGCGACGTGTGGGTCTGCCGGTTCAGCGAGTCCGCGAGATCGGTGAGCGGATTGAGCTGCTGATTGACGACCCGCCACACGATCACCCAGCCCGCCAGCAGCAGCAACAGTAGCGGCATCATGATCGCGACCAGAAACTCGGCGGCGATGCGAAAACGGTGGTGCACCGGTTGACCCACTTCGACGACGATCGGATTGCCGGTCGGCTGGTCGACGCGTACCTGGGCCACGCGCACCGTCACGCCTTCGTGTTGCGTTTCGAAGACGTACGCATAGTGCATGCGCCGTACGCTGGTGCCTTGCAGCGGAAGATTATGGTCGCCGGCGATCTCGGTTTCGCCGTTGCTGATCCGATAAACGAGTTGTTCGACCGGATCGGAGAACATGGCCTGCGCGAGCGGCGGCACCGTCACCTTGGCATCAGGGCCGGCAATCTGGATCTGTTTCGAGATCGCGGTGGCGAGATCGGCGAGCGAGCGGTCGACCACGTGCTGCGTGTATTGCCACGCCAGCCAGTAAGCGATCAGGCCGCTCATCAATGCGAGCAGCGAAAGGGGAGCAGCGAGGCGCCGCAGCAGCGTGCGGCGCAGACTATTGGCGGCCGGCTGGGGCATGATCGAACGCGCGGGAAAGGAGCAACGGCTTAAAGCACCGTGGCACCGTGAAAATTCGCCGGAAGCCGGCGAATTGCGCACTGAGTGCGCGGCGCCGGCCCGGCGCTGTCGGGCCGCAATTCGGATTGCGGCCCTTGCAACGATTATGCGGCCTGACGGATTTCCTGCAACAGGTAACCGAAGCCACGCACCGTGACGATTTCGACACGGCAGTTTTCGAGCTTTTTACGCACCCGGTGCACATAAACTTCGATCGCGGTATCGCCGAGATCGCCGCCGAAGTGCGTCAGATGGTCTTGCAACTGAGCCTTGCTGACCACGCGGCCGTGGCGCAGCAGCAGCATTTCGAGCACCGCGAATTCGCGCGGCGACAGCTCGAGCGGCTTGTCGTCGTTGAAAATGCGGCGATCGACGCCCGACAGACGCACACCACCCAACGACACTTCCGGGCGCGGCATGTCGCCATGCGGACCGCTGCGGCGCATCACGGCGCGGATGCGCGCTTCGAGTTCGGTGGGTTCGAACGGCTTCAGCATGTAGTCGTCCGCGCCGGAATTCAGGCCTTGCACGCGGTCGTTCAACTCGTCGCGCGCGGTGAGGATGATCACCGGCGTGTGACGATTGCTCTGACGAAAGCGCGCGAGCAACGTCATGCCGTCGATACCGGGCAGGCCCAGATCGAGAATCACCAGCTCGTGGCGGTTTTGGGTGAGGGCCTGTTCGGCGAAAATGCCGTCATGGACCATGTCGACGGTGAAGCCGGCTTGTTCGAGACTACTTTGGATGCCGCGTGCGATGGGGCGGTCATCTTCGATCAGAAGGAGTCGCATGGATTTCGCTCAAGTACAATGGTTTTAGGCGTTTGGGCAAGCGGTTCGCCGGAGCGCCTGCTGCACAGGCAGCGTGCCGCGTGGCCGTGCCGAACTGGCACCAGGCGGCCACGAAACAGCTATCGAGCAGCCATGAAGTAGCCATCAAGCAGCCACCGAGCGACCACGAAGTCATGTCCGAGATAACGATCCACGAACTGGAAGCCGCGATCAACTTCTGGCGCGCCCGCTCACCTTCGAGCGGCGACGAACTCGTTCTGTGCAAGGAGGCAAGCGCGCTCTCCAAGCCGTATGCGCTGATGATTGTACAGCGTCAGCAGACGCTATCACCGGATCGTTTAGACGGCTTTGCGAGGCAAGCGTGGGATTCTTACGTGCGCCTTAATAATAGCCTGTAGAACTGAAGGTTTGGGCGCCAGATTGCCTGCAATGCCCTTTCATTACCGTCGAATCGTTCGATCCAGCGTGCATCAAGGCACCTGATCGCTTGTATTACGCAGTAATACTGTCGATAAATCGGGCCAATTTGATGTCCCGCTCAGTCACGCCATTGGCCTCGTGCGTCGACAGGGTGATCTCCACCTTGTTGTACACGTTGAACCATTCCGGGTGGTGATCCATCTCCTGCGCCTTGATCGCCACGCGCGTCATGAAGCCGAATGCTTCGTTGAAGTCGGCGAACTTGAAGTGGCGCTGGATCGCGTCGCGCCCCGCCACGGCTTGCCAGCCGTGCAGTTCGGCGACCTGCGTGGCGCGTTCTTCGGAAGTCAGTTTGTTGATCATGGTGCTACCTCGTTGATCTGAACAGGCACGCCGGTGGGCGTGCGCATCCGCTATTTTTTCACGGATGCCATTAACCTGCTGTCGGCCCGCTCAGGCTGTGTTGTCAGATATCGCCGTCGGCTTGCCAGCCTTCCTGCGAGCCGCGCGTGATCACGCGATCTTGTTCGAGCACGTCGCCTGCCGCGAACGCCGGCTGCGCGGCGAGACTGGCCAGCAATGGCGCGAAGTCGGTTTGCGCGACGCTGAACAACTGCGCGAAGTCGTCGATCACGAAGTAGGTTTTCTGGAATGTGTCGATGCGGTAGCGCGTGCGCATCACGCGTTCGAGGTCGAAGCCGAGCCGGTTCGGCGCCGCGCTTTGCTGGCTGTAGAGCGTCTCGCCTTTGCTCGACACGATGCCCGCGCCGTAGATCTTCACGCCGTTCGGACTCGCCGCGTCGCGGATCAGGCCGAACTCGACGGTGTACCAATAGAGCCGGGCGAGCAGCGGCAGGGCGCCGGTATCATTGGCGGCAAGCGCCGCGCGGCCGTACGCGTGCATGTAGTCCGCGAACACCGGATTGATCAGCAGCGGTACGTGGCCGAACAGATCGTGAAAACAGTCCGGTTCCTGCAGATAATCGAGTTGGTCGGGGCGGCGCATCCACCATGTCACGGGAAAACGGCGGTTCGCCAGATGCTCGAAGAACACCTGGTCGGGCACGAGTCCGGGCACGGCAACGATTTGCCAGCCCGTCGCGGGCGTCAGCTTGGCGTTGATTTCGTCGAACGAGGGCACGCGGTCGTGCGGCATGCCGATACAGTCGACGCCTGCCAGAAACTCATCGCACACACGGCCCTTGAGCAACGCAGTCTGGCGTGCATAAAGCTGCTGCCATACAGCGTGGTCGACTGAGCCGTATCGTTCGGTCGGCTGGTCGATGGTGAAGTCGGCGCGGGTTTCGAGGCCGGCGTCGAATTGCTCTTTGAGTTTGGCGGTGTTGGCGGTGGACATGATGCTGCGCGCTCTACGGTGTCTGCGGGTTGAAACGGTGATGCAAGTGTAGAGCGGTAGGCGTGCGGAAAGGGCGCAATGATGGCGTTATGGCGTGTCAATATGCAATAATCGTGCATCAATTGCCGATTCAATGCGGATATCAATCATGTTAGAACTCGATCACTTCGATCTCGCGTTGCTGGACGTGCTTCAGCGCTTCGGCCGGGCTACCCACCAGCAATTGGCTGAACAGGTGCCGCTGTCACCGTCGCAGATTGGGCGGCGCTTGCAGCGCCTGGAGCAGGTGGGTGTGGTGGACGGTTATCGCGTCGTACTGCGCCCGGAAAAACTCGGGCTCGGCGTGACGGCGTTTACGAGTTTGAAGTTGAAGCATCACGGCGACTCGATCATCGAGCAATTCCAGCAACAGATCGAGGTGCTGCCGGAAGTACTGGAATGTCACGCGGTGGTCGGCGACGCCGATTATCTGCTGCGCATTGTCGCGCCCGATCTGAATTATCTCTCGACGTTCGTGATGAAGAAGTTGATGCGTGTGCCGGGCGTCGACAGCGTGCGCTCCAATATCGTGTTGACCACGTTCAAGCGTAATGGGCCGTTGCCGCTCGGCCATCTGTCGCCGGGGGCGGCAGCCGCTTGATGCAGGGGCTTCCCGGACTTTCTGGTGTTTGGGGTCTTCGGGGCCGCGGTTCCATGATTGACGTCGCCGCGGCCCGTGATGCTTAAGTTTTACGCAGCCTGCTTCGGCTCGGTGTCCGGGCTCAACAAATCCACATAGGCCACCGCCACCAGATCCGATTCCGGCACGCCGAGAGTCTGGAACATCGCGTGTGCTTCGGCGTGGCCGCCTTCTTCGTCGTCGTCCTGAGCCAGCAGCACTTCGAGCTCGACGAAGTCGCCGAGGCCATCGACCCGGTCCAGATGGATCCGCGTACGTCCAGTCAGGTAAACGTGACGTTCTTTCGTGACGATGCCACGCGTGGTCAGCGCCGTGGCGAGCAGCGCGTGCATCGCTTCAGGGTTGGTCACCGGGCTGCGCGTGTAATACGACGCCTTCGGGCCGTCGCGGTCGTCGCGCTGGTAGAAGATCAGTTCGGCCGGCGTGCCGTCGTCGAACTGGCGCAGCTTCAGGCGGCCACGCGGCACGTCGTAGAAAAAGTCCTGCTGGCGGAAGATCAGCGGCGCGTCCGGCGCAAGCTTCGCGGCGCGTTCGCGCAGTTGTTCGAAATGCTGGGCGCGGGCTTTGATTTCAATGTTGCGTGCCATGTCAGGCTCCTGTCGAAGGGTGGCGTGGTCGGCAGCTTCCGGTGTTGCCGGGGCGAAGCTGCCGGGAAGGACGAAGTCAGACGGAACAGAAACGATGCGGGGCCGGCGCGTGAGCGCGAACCCTCAATCTAACAAAAAGTGCGTGACGGTGTGGTTTCAGATGACGGGGCCAGCAAATGTGGGCTTCGAGGCGAACCTCGATGGACCGCCAGCGAGGTTGCTCTGCTTGCGCCACCAGCCGAAAGCGGTCTGCGAGGAAACGCGGCGAGATGACAATCGGTCGCATGGTGCGCGGCTGTCATGAGAACAGCTCATATCGCCCTTGCGGTTGTGGTGCCCTCAGGCATGGTTCCATGCCGACCTTCATGCAATCCTCAAGTCGCCCATTGCTGCTCGATCAGCTTCAACGCCGCTGCAATTGCCGGTTCGTCCTTCCGCTCGGCGAGCGTAATGAAGCTGAGCTGGGTCGGCACGGTGACGCCTTCGACGATGGTCAACGCGTGTGCATGCGCTTCGGCGATCGCGGTGGCATCGCGCGCGAGCGTCAGACCGACACCTGACTTGACCAGATCGAGCATCGACGGCTCCTGATCCACTTCTGCCACCTTGACCGGTTTGACGCCGGCCTCACCAAAGCAGCGCGACAGCAACCTATTGTGGGCGGACGCGGGCGGCGTCCAGATCCACGGCAGTGCGGCGAGCGAACGCCAGTCGCGCGCGCCCTTCACGCGATCTTTCCATCCTGCCGGCGCCAGCACGCGGTACTGGAAGTGCGTGAGCGTGACGGCATGAAAGGTGGCGCCGTCGCGGGCATCGTCATCGGCTGGAAGGCCTATGTAGTAACCCACATCCAGTTCACCCGCACGAACCTGTTCGAGCACCCACCCCGACATCCCGTGGCGTAAGGCCGTCTCGATGCGCGGCCAGGTTTCCACCAGTTGCTTGAGAAAGCCGCCGAGCCGCAGAAACGCTGGGTCGAGAATCGTGCCGATCCGCAAACGGCCGCGCACTTCGTGGCGCAGCGACGCCGCCGCACGCTGCACGTCGCTCGCGGCGCCCAGCGCGCGTTCGGCGTGGGGCAACAGGGCCTGACCGTCGCGTGTCAGCGAAAGCCCGTGCGAGGTCCGCGTGAACAGTGTCACGCCGAGCGTCTCCTGCAAATGCTTGATTTGCAGGCTGACGGCAGGTTGGGTCAGGTGAAGCTGCACCGCGGCACGCGTGAGGTTGCCCTCGCGTGCGACGGTGACGAACGCCCGTAGCAGAGTCAGGTCCATATCCTGATATTAGCTCGGCTTATAGCGCAGTTGAGCATTACTCATTGGATTTGTCGCCCCGAAGCGCCGTACGCTTGCGTTCATCAAGCCGTTCGCGGTGGGCGGAAGACCTTCATAGGAAGAGGACAAGAAAATGAGCGAGACATATCAGGACGAGACTGTCCGGAGCGAGACGAGCGCACGCGCGCTGACCCATTTCATTAATGGCAAGACGGTCGACGGTACGAGCGGCCGCTTCGGCGACGTCTTCAATCCCGCGCTTGGCAGCGTGAGCGCACGCGTGCCGCTGGCGAGCGTCGCTGAAGTGGATGCGGCGGTTGCTGCCGCCAGTGCTGCGTTTCCAGCATGGAGCGAAACCGCGCCGATCAAGCGGGCGCGTGTGCTGTTCAAGTTCAAGGAATTGCTCGACCGTCACCATGACGAACTGGCGGAGTTGATCACGCGTGAGCACGGCAAGGTTTTTTCCGATGCGAAGGGCGAGGTGATGCGCGGCATCGAGATCGTCGAGTTTGCGTGCGGCATTCCGAATCTGCTCAAGACCGACTTCACCGACCAGATTGGCGGCGGCATCGACAACTGGAATCTGCGCCAGCCGCTGGGCGTGGTCGCCGGCATTACGCCGTTCAATTTCCCGATGATGGTGCCGTGCTGGATGTTCCCGGTGGCGATCGCGTGTGGCAACACGTTCGTGCTGAAGCCATCGGAGCGTGATCCGTCGGCATCGAACCGTCTTGCTGAATTGTTCAAGGAAGCCGGTTTGCCGGACGGTGTGTTCAACGTCGTGCACGGCGACAAGGTGGCGGTGGATGCGCTGCTCGTGCATCCCGAGGTGAGCGCATTGTCGTTTGTCGGTTCGACGCCGATTGCCGAATACATCTATACGGAAGGTACGAAGCACGGCAAGCGCGTGCAGGCTTTGGGCGGGGCGAAGAATCACCTCGTGGTGATGCCGGATGCGGATCTCGATCAGGCTGTCGATGCATTGATTGGCGCTGCCTACGGTTCCGCTGGCGAGCGGTGCATGGCGATTTCGGTGGCGGTTGCGGTCGGGCATATTGCCGATGAATTGATCGAGCGACTGACATCGCGAGTGAAGAGTCTGAAGATTCTGAACGGTATGGAATCGGAAGCCGAGATGGGGCCGTTGGTGACGGCGGCGCATCGCGAGAAAGTGGCGGATTATATCGATGCGGGCGTTGCGGCTGGTGCGAAGCTGGTGGTCGATGGGCGTGGCCATCAAGTGGCCGGACATGAGAAGGGGTTTTTTCTCGGCGGCACGTTGTTCGATGATGTCTCGACCGATATGAAGATTTATCGCGAGGAGATTTTCGGTCCGGTGTTGTGCGTTGTGCGGGTGCCGGATTTTGCTTCTGCTGTTGAGTTGATTAACGCTAACGAGTTTGCTAATGGGGTGTCGTTGTTTACCTCCGATGGTGGGGTGGCTCGGGCGTTTTCGCGGCAGATCCAGATTGGGATGGTGGGGATTAATGTGCCGATTCCTGTGCCTATGGCGTGGCATTCTTTTGGTGGGTGGAAGAAGTCCCTCTTCGGGGATCACCATGCGTATGGGGAAGAAGGTGTGCGCTTCTACACGCGCTATAAAAGCATCATGCAGAGGTGGCCGGATAGCATCGCCAAGGGGGCTGAGTTCACTATGCCAGTGGCCAAATAGCCGTTTTTGCCTGTTCGGCGCTTGTTGTCAGTGTTCTTGGGGTGTTGGCCTTTCCTTGTTTTGTTAGTGGTCTATTAGCGTTGCCCCTGTGCGGGGCGGCACCTACTTTTCTTTGCATGCCGCAAAGAAAAGTAGGCAAAAGAAAGCGGCTCAAACCGCTCATGCTAAGTGGGCACCGTGGTCTGCAACGGGTAGTGGTGCATCTGGAATCCGTGTTCTCGCACATTCGGCGCTAGTGACAAAGGACTCATCAGCTCCCACTCCGCACTACGTGCGTCGCGGACGGGTCTGCTAGGGAAACCAGCGGCTTCGGTTGAGGTTTGTGGGGGCCGTCGGCTTTGCCTCGGCGAGGTGCTTGATTAGTTAGTGGCGAGTGCTAGGCACTCGATGTGAAGGCAGCGATTGCGAATGGGGTGGGACTGAGTGGGCGGATGGTTTTATGAAATACTCGTCGGCGCGCGGAGCGCCGCCGGAAGTATGACGCCCTTGTCACAAGCACGTGCAGGGGCACGAACCCAGATTCCAGTCGCACCACTACCCGTTGCAGACCACGGTGCCCACTTAGAATTAGCGGTTTGAGCTGCTTTCTCTTGCCTACTTCTCTTTGCAGCAGCAAAGAGAAGTAGGTGCCGCCCCGCACAGGGGCAACGCTAATAGACCACTAACAAAGCAAGGAAAGGCACCAAAGCCAGAACAAGGAAAGGCCAAAGCCCTAAGAACACAGACAATAGGCGCCGAGCAGGCAAAAAGCTTAGGAGACGAAACGATGAGCAACCCAGAAAAAACACTACCAAAACCCCACCGCCTGGAAGGCGAATTCGACTACATCATAGTCGGCGCCGGCACAGCAGGTTGCGTCCTCGCCAACCGCCTATCGGAAGATCCAGAAGTACAAGTCCTCCTGCTAGAAGCCGGCGGCAAAGACGACTACCACTGGATCCACGTACCGGTAGGCTACCTCTACTGCATCGGCAATCCCCGCACAGATTGGCTCTACAAAACCCAATCAGAACCCGGCCTGAACGGCCGCTCCCTCTCATACCCGCGGGGCAGAGTACTAGGCGGCAGTTCCTCGATCAACGGCATGATCTACATGCGTGGCCAACGCGAGGACTACGATGAATGGGCCCGCGTCACCAACGACGCCTCCTGGTCCTGGAACGCCGTCCTCCCCATCTTCAAACGCAGCGAAGACCACCACGCCGGCGCCTCCGAATCGCACGGAGCAGGCGGCCCATGGCGCGTCGAAAAGCAACGCCTGAAATGGAAGATTCTCGAAGAGTTTTCACAAGCCGCGCAACAAACCGGCATACCCGCCACGGATGACTTCAATCGTGGCGACAACACCGGCGTCGGCTACTTCGACGTCAATCAGAAACGCGGCATCCGTTGGAATGCGTCGAAAGCCTTCCTGCGTCCGGCGCTCAAGCGCCCTAATCTCACCGTTATCACCGGTGCTCACACACAGCGCGTCGTGTTCGAAGGACGTCGCTGCACCGGTGTCGAATATCGCGGCGACAACACCGACTATCTCGCCAAAGCCCGTTGCGAAGTGATCCTCAGTTCCGGTGCGGTCAACTCGCCGCAATTGCTCGAACTCTCCGGTATCGGGAATGGCGCGCGTCTCCAGAATCTCGGCATCGAGGTGGTGAAGGATCTGCGCGGCGTCGGCGAAAATCTGCAGGACCATCTGCAGTTGCGTATGGCCTACAAAGTCGACGGCGTGCGCACGCTCAATACCGCTTCCGCGCATTGGTGGGGGAAGCTGATGATCGGGATGCAGTACGCGCTGTTTCAAAGCGGCCCCATGTCGATGTCGCCATCGCAACTCGGTGCGTTCGCCAAATCCGATCCGGATGATAGATCGCTCACGCGCCCCGACCTCGAGTATCACGTGCAGCCGCTCTCGCTCGATCGCTTCGGCGAACCGTTGCATCGCTTCAATGCATTCACCGCGTCGGTGTGCCAGTTGCGGCCGACCTCGCGTGGCAGCATTCACATCGGATCGGCCGATGCATCGGCGCCGCCGTTGATCGCGCCTAACTATCTGTCGACCGAGTACGACCGGCACGTCGCTGCCAACGCATTGCGTCTCACGCGCCGCATTGCCGCGGCGCCTGCGCTCGCGCCCTATCGGCCGGAAGAGATTCTGCCCGGTATCCAGTACCAGACCGAAGAAGAACTTCAGCAGGCCGCCGGCGCGGTCGGCACCACCATCTTTCATCCGGTCGGCACCTGCCGGATGGGCACCGCCGACGATCCTGGCGCGGTCGTCGACAATCGCCTACGAGTTATCGGTGTTGACGGTTTGCGGGTGGTCGACGCATCAATCATGCCGTCCATCACTTCGGGCAACACCAATTCGCCGACGTTGATGATCGCCGAACGTGCCAGCGACATGATCCGCGAAGACCGCCGCGCACGCTCGGGCGGCAATGTCCTGGTTCAGACTAGCGGTGCGCCGTCCATGTCAGCCGTGTGACACTCGGCGTGACTGTGGGAGCCGAGGCCGCGGTGCGCGCCTCGGACTTTCCCTGGCATGCCTCGAGCGCGATGGACGCATCGCGCGCGGATCCCCTTGGCGCGTGCCGAGCAAGGTTGACGCATCGCGTGCGCGTCCTTCAGGCGGGCCCCGAGCAAGGGTGACGTGCCGCTTGAGCACGCCTCGGGCCCGCTTCAAACAGTCGTCATCCACTAAGTGCAAATCCCAATGAATGCGCTGCATCATTGGCGCGACAATGGCAGCCATGCTGCGTGCCGCCCATGGATTACCGTCCGGATTGGTGCAGTACGCCAACGAGCGGCACGGGGTGCCGCCGTCATATAAAAGTCGCGCAGTCGTTCGCGCGTAAGATCGTAATGCTTCGCCTTACTCCGTATGGAAGGGAACATGATTCTCGGCGATACGATTCTCGAAACGCGCGGCCTCACCCGCGAGTTCAAAGGCTTCATCGCCGTGAACGGGGTGAACCTGCGCGTGCGCCGTGGCTCGATCCATGCGCTGATCGGCCCTAATGGGGCAGGCAAGACCACCTGCTTCAATCTGCTCACCAAATTCCTCGAACCGACCGCGGGCCAGATCGTGTTCAACGGAATCGACATCACCAATGAACGTCCGGCGCAAATCGCCCGGCGCGGCATCATTCGCTCGTTTCAGATTTCTGCTGTATTTCCGCATCTGACAGCATTGCAGAACGTGCGCATCGGTTTGCAGCGCGTGCTCGGCACGGCATTTCACTTCTGGAAGAGCGAGCGCACGCTGCGTCAGCTCGACGATCGGGCCATGGACTTGCTTACCCAGGTCGGATTGACCGATTTCGCCGACGTGCTCACGGTAGAACTGTCCTACGGCCGCAAGCGCGCGCTCGAAATCGCCACCACGCTCGCGATGGAGCCCGAGTTGATGCTGCTCGACGAGCCAACGCAAGGCATGGGCCATGAAGACGTCGATCGCGTCACGGCCTTGATCAAGAAAGTATCGAGCGGCCGTACGATCCTGATGGTCGAGCACAACATGAACGTGATCGCCGGCATCTCCGACACCATCACCGTGCTGCAACGAGGCGAAGTGCTCGCGGAAGGCAGCTATGCCGAAGTGTCGAAGAATCCGCTCGTGATGCAAGCCTATATGGGCAGCGCCGACGCGGCGCTCGCCGGAGCCCACGCATGAATACGATTGCCGAGCGCGAAAGTCTCGAAGTGAGCGACACGGCTGGCGGTGCCCCCGCGCTGGAAATCACGGGTTTGCAGGCATGGTACGGGGAGTCCCATATCCTGCATGGCGTCGATCTGACGGTGAACCGCGGCGAAGTCGTCACGCTGCTGGGCCGTAACGGCGCGGGGCGCACCACCACACTGCGCGCGATCATGGGGCTGACAGGCCGGCGCACCGGCTCGATCCGCATCGGCGGACGCGAAACCATCAACCTGCCCACACATCGCATCGCTCACTGCGGCATCGGTTACTGCCCGGAAGAGCGTGGGATTTTCTCGAGCCTCTCGTGTGAGGAAAACCTGCTGTTGCCGCCGCCCGTCGGCGACAAGGCGCACATGATGTCGCTCGAAGAAATCTATTCGATGTTTCCGAATCTGCAGGAGCGCCGCATGAGCCAGGGCACGCGGCTCTCGGGTGGCGAGCAGCAGATGCTGGCGGTCGCGCGTATTCTGCGCACCGGCGCGAGTTTGCTGCTGCTCGACGAAATCTCGGAAGGCTTGGCGCCAGTCATCGTGCAAGCGCTCGCTCGCATGATCATGACGCTCAAGGAACGCGGCTACACGGTCGTGATGGTCGAACAGAATTTCCGCTTTGCCGCGCCACTCGCCGATCGCTTCTACGTGATGGAGCATGGTGCGATCGTCGAGCGCTTCGAGGCCGCTGAGCTCGAAAGCAAGATGCCCGTACTGCACGACCTACTGGGCGTATAGACAGAAAGTAACGAGAAACGTCCGATTGCCTCTGATAACCACAAGCGAAGAAACCAGGAGACAGGAATGAAAAAGAACCCACTCGCGCGACTTGCCACACTATGTTTCGCGGTTGCCGCCGGCGCCGCGTTGACGATGGGCAGCGCGCAGGCCGCTGACGATGCCGTGAAGATCGGCTTCATCACCGACATGTCGGGTCTGTATGCGGATATTGATGGCCAGGGCGGTCTCGAAGCGATCCGCATGGCCGTGGCCGACTTCGGCGGCAAGGTCAACGGCAAGCCGATCTCGGTGGTCTATGCCGATCACCAGAACAAGGCCGACATCGCGGCGTCGCGGGCGCGCGAATGGTTCGATCGGGATGGCGTCGATCTGCTGATCGGCGGCACGAATTCGGCAACCGGGCTGTCGATGAATACGGTGGCCGGTGAGAAGCACAAGGTCTATATCAGCATCGGTGCGGGCGCCGATACCCTGACCAACGAGCAATGCACGCCGTACACGATCCACTATGCATACGACACGACGGCGCTCGCCAAGGGCACCGGTTCGGCGGTGACGAAGCAGGGTGGCAAGACGTGGTATTTCCTGACTGCTGACTACGCGTTCGGCAAGGCACTCGAAAAGAATACGTCGGACGTGGTGAAGGCCAACGGCGGCCAGGTGCTGGGTACCGTGCGTCATCCGCTTTCGGCATCGGATTTCTCGTCGTTCCTGTTGCAGGCGCAAGCTTCGAAGGCGCAGATCCTCGGCCTCGCCAACGCGGGCGGCGACACGATCAACTCGATCAAGGCCGCCAAGGAATTCGGCATCACGAAGACGATGAAGCTGGCCGCACTGCTGATGTTTATCGACGACGTCCACAGTCTGGGTCTGGAAACGACCCAGGGCCTGGTGCTGACGGATAGCTGGTACTGGAACAAGGACGCCACAACGCGCGCATGGGCGCGGCGCTATTTCGACAAGATGAGGAAGATGCCGTCCAGCCTGCAGGCCGCCGACTACTCGGCGACCATGACTTACCTGAAGGCAGTGCAGGCAGTCGGCTCGACCGACTCCGACAAGGTGATGGCACAACTGAAGAAGGCCAAGATCGACGACTTCTACGCGAAGGGCTACATCCGTCAGGACGGCAGCATGATCCACGATATGTACCTGATGCAGGTGAAGACGCCGGCCGAATCCAAAGAGCCGTGGGACTACTACAAGATCACTGCGACGATTCCTGGCGAGCAGGCGTTCACGACCAAGGCAGAGACGCGCTGCGCGATGTGGAAATGAGTGCAGATTGATAACCAGATGACCGTCTGTCTGCTTTGCCTGGCGGGAAGTACATAGCGCCGTTTTGGTACACAGACTGACGGCAAGCTGCTTCATATGCCGCGCGCGGTCGGGCGGATGGTTCGCCGGTCGCACGCCGGCGGGATCGTACGTAACCGATCTCACCCGGACGATGGCTTAAGGGATTAAGGCTTCAATGGAAATCTTTGGCGTTCCGCTACCGGCGATGCTGAGCCAGTTGCTGCTGGGGCTCGTGAACGGCTCGTTCTACGCGATTCTGAGCCTGGGTCTGGCGGTGATCTTCGGCTTGCTTAACGTGATCAATTTCGCGCACGGCGCATTGTTCATGCTCGGCGCGATGCTCGCGTGGATGGGCCTGTCGTATTTCGGCCTGCCGTACTGGGTGATGCTGGTGCTCGCGCCGCTGATCGTCGGCGTGTTCGGCATCGTGATCGAACGCTCGATGCTGCGCTGGCTGTACAAGCTCGATCATCTATATGGGCTGCTGCTCACTTTCGGGCTTACGCTGGTTGTCGAAGGCGTGTTCCGGTCGATCTATGGTTCATCCGGCCAGCCATACGACGTGCCGTCGGCGCTCTCCGGCGCAACCGATCTCGGCTTCATGTTCCTGCCGAACTATCGCGCGTGGGTGGTGGTGGCGTCGCTCGTGGTCTGCTTCGCCACGTGGTTCGTGATCGAGAAGACGCGCCTCGGCGCCTACCTGCGCGCGGGCACCGAGAATCCGAAGCTGGTCGAGGCGTTCGGTGTCAACGTGCCGTTGATGATCACGCTCACCTATGGCTTCGGCGTCGCGCTGGCCGCGTTCGCCGGCGTGCTTGCCGCGCCGGTGATTCAGGTCTCGCCGTTGATGGGCCAGCCGATGATCATCACCGTGTTCGCGGTGGTCGTGATCGGCGGCATGGGTTCGATCATGGGCTCGATCCTGACCGGCCTGCTGCTTGGCGTGATCGAAGGGCTGACGCGTGTGTTTTACCCGGAAGCGTCGGCGACCGTCGTCTTCGTGATCATGGCGCTCGTGTTGCTGGTGCGCCCGGCGGGTCTCTTCGGCAAGGAAAAATGATGCAGAGAAAAGTGCTTTACGGTCTGCTGCTGATCGTGCTTCTCGCGGTGCCCGTGCTCGGCATCTATCCGCTCTTCGTCATGAAGGTGCTGTGCTTCGCGCTGTTCGCCGCGGCCTTCAATCTGCTGATTGGCTACACCGGGCTGCTCTCGTTCGGTCACGCAATGTTTCTCGCGTCGGCCGGTTACGTTACCGGCTATGCGATGCAGACGCTTGGCTTCTCACCGGAGGTCGGTGTTGTGGCGGGCACCGCCACGGCAACGTTGCTTGGGCTGGTGGTCGGGCTGTTCGCGATCCGCCGGCAGGGCATCTACTTTGCGATGGTGACGCTGGCGCTCGCGCAGATGGTCTACTTCGTGTTCCTGCAGGCGCCGTTCACGCACGGCGAGGACGGCCTGCAAGGCGTGCCGCGCGGCAAGCTGTTCGGCTTGCTGGATCTCTCGTCGGACGTGACGCTGTACTTTGTCGTGCTGGCCGTGATGGTGCTGGCATTCCTGCTGATCGTGCGGATCGTGCACTCGCCGTTCGGGCAGGTGCTGGTAGCGATCAAGGAGAACGAGCCGCGTGCCGTGTCGCTCGGTTACGATACCGATCGCTTCAAACTGCTGGCGTTCATTCTGTCCGCTGGGATCGCCGGTTTGGCGGGCTCGCTCAAGGTACTGGTGCAGGGCTTCGAGACGCTGAGCGACGCGTACTGGACCATGTCGGGTCTCGTGATCCTGATGACGCTCGTCGGCGGCATGGGGACGCTGTTCGGGCCGCTGCTCGGCGCGGCGCTGATCGTTGCGCTCGAAGACCGGCTCGGCGATATCGGCACGGCCCTGGCATCGTCGACGGGCGTCGAATGGTTCCGCTCGCTGGGCGAATCCGTGACCATCGTGACAGGCGTAATTTTCATTGCCTGCGTGCTGGCGTTCCGGCGCGGTATTGTCGGTGAGATCATCGCGAGAGTGCGGCCATTGCGGGCCTGAAACGGCACTGGAGCGGCACTGAATTTTAAATTGCTTTGGCATCCGATATAATTCGGCGCTCGTGAAGTCGGCCAGACTGGATCTTGCGTTGCGCGCGGGTCGGGCTCGCGCTAAATCGGCACAAAACGTGCCCCACATTTGTGCCGCAGTGCACCACTAGGGTAATTGCTAGTTGTAAGGGGGAGGGTGCTCGTTTAATCTTCATGCAGTTCTGATGCACCACGAATTTTGCAGGTGGAGAACGAGGAGACAATGAGGCACTCAGTGCCCAGACGAAAGCGCTGTTGGATTGATATCCAACAGCGCTTTTTATTTGTGCTTTTCGTTATTCGCCATTCAATTCCTCCGCTAATTCGGTGCCCCTTTTTTGTTCGCCGAGCCACCCCGAATTTCATCTGCCGTTACCCTGCAAAATGCTTGCAGCACGGGGCTTTCGTCCGCTAAACTTGCCATTCACCGACCGAGCGGTCGGTGATTTGAATCTGCGGATTTAAATTCAAATGAATAACGCGGTAGATAGAGGAGCGGGATGAAGTCGGCATTGCGTTGGATGAGCGCGGCACTAGTCGCCACCGGGGTATCCGCGGCATGGAGTGGCCACGCATTCGCGGACGTGAAAATCGGCGTCACGGTGCCGGCAACGGGGCCGGCTGCGTCGCTCGGTATTCCGGAAAAGAACACGATCGCGCTGCTGCCTAAAGAAGTGGCAGGGCAGAAAATCGACTACATCGTACTCGATGACGCCACGGATTCGACCCAGGCCGTCAAGAACGCGCGCAAGCTCACCAGCGAAGATCATGTGGATGCGTTGATCGGCTCGACCGTCGTGCCGAACTCGCTGGCCATGATCGACGTCGCCGCTGAAAGCACGACACCGATGATCTCCATGGCCGCCGCGGCGAGCATCGTTGAACCGATGGATGCGAAGCGCGCGTGGGTCTTCAAGACGCCGCAAAACGACATTCTGATGGCCACCGCGATCGCGCAGCATATGTCGAATCACGGTGTGAAGACGGTCGGCTTTGTCGGCTTTGCAGATGCGTACGGCGAGAGCTGGTTCAAGGAATTCGGCAAGGCTGCCGATCTCGCGAAGATCAAGATCGTCGCGAACGAACGCTTCGCGCGCAACGATGCTTCGGTGACCGGCCAGGTGCTGAAGATCATGTCGCAGAACCCGGATGCGGTGCTGATCGCCGGCGCGGGCACACCGGCCGCGTTGCCGCAGAAAACCCTCAAGGAACGCGGCTACAAGGGCAAGTACTATCAGACGCACGGCGTCGCCAATAACGACTTCCTGCGCGTGTGCGGCAAGGATTGCGAAGGCACCTATCTGCCGGCTGGTCCGCTGCTGGTCGCTGATCAGTTGCCCGATTCGAACCCGGTGAAGAAGACTGCGCTCGCGTACAAGCATGCGTATGAAGCTGCGTACGGCGCCGGTTCGGTGTCGACATTCGGCGGTCACGCATGGGATGCAGGCTTGCTGTTGCAACGCGCGATCCCGCTTGCGCTGAAGAAAGGTCAGCCGGGCACGCCTGCGTTCCGCGAAGCGCTGCGTGCGGCACTCGAAAACACGAAAGACATGCCTGCTTCCCACGGCATCTTCAACATGAGCGTGAACGACCACGCTGGTCTCGACCAGCGGGCGCGTGTGATGGTGGAGATCGCTGGCGGCAAGTGGAAGCTGTCCGGCGACTGAGCGAAGGCGAAGCGATACGGAACCTACTCAAAAGGACGCGTGCAGTTGACGCGTCTTTTTTATTGCCCGCATTTGATGAGTGGCGGCGCTCGAAGTGTGTTGGACAAGCGAAGGATCGATGATGAAAACCCGGTCGAAGCGCGGCCTAAGCGGCCCGTTTCAGGACAAACCCGCATTCGGGCGACAGTCTATTGACCGTGAATGATGCAGAACGCAATACTACTAACATGTTAGTGTTCCGCGCATTAGAAATCGCAGTAGTGGTTCGCAGCAGGGGAGTTGCACCAGAACGGCGACGGCGTTGATGTTGAGCAGGGAAAACCATGCTTGGCATGCCTGAACCCTATAACTAGATTCAGACACCCGGCCCGTGCGCCGGATTACAGATACGCGCTTCAAAGCGTTTGGAGACTTGCATGAAAAAGACAAAGCAATGGGTACGCACCGGTATCGCGATGGCGTTGATGTGCGGCGCGGGCGCTGCCTTCGCGCAGGTGAAAATCGGCGTCACGCTGTCCACCACGGGACCGGCCGCATCGCTCGGGATTCCTGAGAAGAACACGATCGCGCTGCTGCCGAAAGAGATCGGCGGCAAGACGGTGCAATACATCATCCTCGACGATGGATCGGACACCGGCAAGGCCGTGCAGAACACGCGCAAGCTGATCGACGAAGACCACGTCGACGCCATCGTCGGTTCGACCGTCACGCCGAATTCGCTGGCAATGCTCGACGCAGCGTCCGAAGGCAAGACGCCGATGATCTCGCTGGCGGCATCGGCCGCGATCATTTCGCCGATGGACGCCAAGCGCACATGGGCCTTCAAACCGCCGCAAAACGACAGCCTGATGGCTGACGCGATCGCCGACTACATGGAGCGTCACGGCGTGAAGACGGTCGGCTTCATCGGCTTTGCTGATGCGTACGGCGACGGCTGGAACAACGTCTTCACTGCGGCGGCCGCGGCACATCATCTGAAGATCGTCTCCAATGAACGCTTTAACCGCACCGATGCCTCGGTGACCGGCCAGGTGCTGAAGACGATGGGCGCGAACCCGGATGCGGTGCTGATCGCGGGCGCGGGTACGCCGTCGGCGCTGCCGGCCAAGACGCTCAAGGAGCGCGGCTACAAGGGCAAGGTCTACCAGACGCATGGCGTCGCCAACAACGACTTCCTGCGCGTGTGCGGCAAGGATTGCGAAGGCGAACTCCTGCCGGCCGGTCCGATCCTCGTGGCGGATCAACTGCCGGAATCGAATCCGGTGAAGAAGTCGTCTGAAGCCTACAAGGATGCGTATGAGAAAGCGTATGGCGCGGGCTCGGTGGCGACCTTCGGCGGTCATGCATGGGACGCCGGCCAGATGCTGCAAGCTGCGATTCCGGTCGCGCTGAAGACCGCTCAGCCGGGCACCGAAGCATTCCGTATGGCACTGCGTGGTGCACTGGAAAACATCAAGGAACTGCCGGTCTCGCACGGCATCATGAACACCACGACGACCGACCACAACGGCCTCGACAAGCGCGCACGCGTGATCGTGCAGATCGTCGACGGCAAGTGGAAGCTGCTGAACGACTAACAACAAAAACGATACGCGCCTCTCGCGCAACATGCGGCGCAAGACGCCGCATTGCCATTCTGTTCGATGACAATGGCAACGACCGCTGCGCCGTATTCCGGCGCGGCGGTCGCTTTTTCAGGCATCGCTGGTGAGTGGCCGGCCGCGAGTTCTGCCGCCACGACTGTTCCCGGTTTTGACTTCGACGCTTCAGGACGAGGAAGTATGGATCTATCAATTGCGGCGATCCTCGCGCAGGACGGCATCACCACCGGCGCGATCTACGCGCTGCTCGCGCTTGCGCTAGTGCTGGTGTTCTCCGTGACGCGGGTGATCTTTATCCCGCAGGGCGAGTTTGTTTCGTACGGCGCGCTGACGCTCGCCGCACTGCAGACACAAAAATTTCCGGCCACGTGCTGGTTGTTGATGGCGATGGGCGCGGCATGCTTTGTCGTCGAGATAGCGGGGCTGGTGCGGCATCCCGAAAGACGCCGGCATGCGGCGCGCACGCTGGTGATGCTGGTCGGCAAATATGTGCTGTTTCCGATTGCGGTGTACGCGCTTACGCAAGGTGTTTTCCTGCATCCGCTGCCGATGATCGCGCAGATCGCGCTGACGCTGCTGATCGTGATTCCGATGGGGCCGTTCGTCTACCGGCTCGCGTACGAGCCGATCGCGGAGGCGACCACGCTGTTGCTGTTGATCGTCGCGGTGGCGGTGCACTTTGCGATGGTCGGCCTCGGGCTCGTGATGTTCGGTGCGGAAGGCTCGCGCACCACGGCGTTCTCCGATGCGACCTTCAACCTCGGCACGCTGTCGATTTCCGGGCAAAGCCTGTGGGTGGTCGGCACGGCGATGGTGCTGATCGGCGGGCTGTACCTGTACTTCGATCGCTCGATCTCCGGCAAGGCTTTGCGCGCGACGTCCGTGAACCGGCTCGGCGCGCGGCTCGTCGGCATCGGCACGACGCAAGCGGGGCGCCTCGCGTTCACGCTCGCGGCGGGCCTCGGTGCGCTGTGCGGGATCCTTGTCGCACCCTTGACCACCATCTACTACGACTCGGGCTTCCTGATCGGTTTGAAGGGCTTTGTGGGCGCGATTATCGGCGGCCTGGTCAGCTATCCGCTGGCAGCCGCGGGTTCGATCCTCGTCGGTCTTCTGGAGTCGTATTCGTCGTTCTGGGCGAGCGCCTATAAGGAAGTGATCGTGTTCACGCTGATCATTCCGGTGCTGTTGTGGCGGAGTCTGGCCAGTCCGCACTCGGAAGAGGAAGAGGAGTGACACGATGAAACGGATCATGCAAAACAAGTTCTTCTGGTTGTTCCTCGTTGTGCTGTTCGCGTTGCCGGTTCTGCCACATCCGATTCATGTGCCCGAGTACTGGGTGACGCTGCTCAACTACATCGGCCTGTATTCGATCGTCGCGATCGGTCTCGTGCTGCTGACGGGGATCGGTGGGATGACGAGCTTCGGGCAGGCGGCGTTCGTCGGCATCGGCGCGTATGCGACCGCGTATCTGACGACGGCGTACGGCGTGTCGCCATGGCTCGCGCTGATCGCGGGCGTGGTGGTGACGGCGCTGATTGCGCTGATGCTTGGGCTCGTGACGATGCGGCTATCGGGCCACTTTCTGCCGCTCGGCACGATCGCGTGGGGGCTCGCGCTGTTCTATCTGTTCGGCAACCTGGAGATGCTCGGCAAGTACGACGGCATCAATGGGATTCCGGTGCTGAATGTTTTTGGTATCAATCTGGAGTCCGGCCGCCATATCTATTACCTGATCTGGGTGGTGGTGCTCGGCGCGGTGATTTCTGTTCAAAATCTGCTTAATAGCCGGCCAGGGCGGGCGATCCGCGCCTTGCGCGGCGGCGGCATGATGGCCGAAGCGATGGGCGTCAACACGGGCTGGATGCGTGTGGTGATCTTTGTCTATGCCGCGGTGTTGGCGTCGATTTCAGGGTTCCTGTATGCGCACCTGCAACGTGCGGTGAATCCCACGCCGTTTGGTCTGAACCACGGCATCGAGTTTCTGTTCATGGCGGTGGTGGGGGGCGTGTCGCATGTCTGGGGCGCTGTGCTCGGTGCGGCGATCCTGACCGTGTTGCAGGATTATCTGCAAACGCTGTTGCCGAAGCTGCTCGGCGAGAACGGCAACTTCGAAGTGATCGTGTTCGGCATTCTGATGGTGCTGTTGCTGCAATACGCTCGGCAGGGTGTCTGGCCGTTTGTCGCGCGATTTTTCCCGAAGGGACCGCGCGCGCACCTGTCGGATCATGCGGAGCCGTTGCCGCAACGCAGCAAGCCGGACGCAGGTGAAGATCTGCTGACGGTGAATAAGGCGCGCAAGCAGTTCGGCGGGTTGGTCGCGGTGAACGATGTCAGCTTCGAGGTGAAAGCAGGACAGATCATCGGTTTGATCGGCCCGAACGGCGCCGGCAAATCGACCACCTTCAATCTGGTGACGGGCGTGCTGCAGGCGACGAGCGGCGAAATCACCTTTCGCGGCGAGCGTATCGACTCACTGAGTTCACGTGAAATCGTCAAGCGCGGCATTGGCCGAACGTTCCAGCACGTCAAGCTGCTGCCGGGGATGACGGTCTTGGAGAACGTTGCAATCGGCGCGCATCTGCGCGGCCAGGCTGGCGTCTGGCGCAGCGTCGCGCGCCTGAACGGTGCGGAAGAAGCGCGCTTGATGGCTGAAGCGGCTCGCCAGATTCGTCGCGTCGGACTCGAACAGCATATGTATGACGAGGCGGGTAGCCTGGCGCTAGGACAACAGCGGATTCTCGAAATTGCTCGCGCGCTGTGCTGTGACCCGACCCTGCTACTGCTCGACGAACCTGCCGCCGGCCTGCGGTACCAGGAAAAACTGCAATTGGCAGACTTGCTGCGCCGCCTCAAAGCCGAAGGCATGAGCGTGCTGCTGGTCGAACACGATATGGATTTCGTGATGAATCTCACCGATCGGCTGGTGGTCATGGAGTTCGGCACGCGCATAGCCGAAGGCTTGCCGCAGGATGTCCAGCAAGACCCGGCTGTGCTCGAAGCGTATCTGGGCGGGGTGGAGTGATGGAGAACACGATGAATGATGCAGCGCCGATTCTCGACGTGAACGGTTTGTCGGTCCGCTATGGCAAGGTCGAAGCGCTGCATGGCGCCGCAATCAAGGTGCGGCCTGGTCAGATCGTCTCGGTGATTGGTCCGAACGGCGCGGGCAAGTCCACGTTGCTGAACGCGATCATGGGCGCATTGCCGACGACGGGTCATGCGAAGGGCTCGGTCCTCTATCAGGGTGAAGACGTCAGCGCCGTGCCAGTTGAAAAGCGGGTCGCGCGCGGCATGTGCCTGGTGCCAGAGAAACGCGAGCTGTTTGCTTCGATGACTGTTGAAGACAATCTCGTCCTCGGCGCGTATCGGCGCAAGCGGGCAGGGGAGCGCGACTTTCTCGATCAGCTCGAGCCGGTCTTTGTGCTTTTTCCTCGCTTGAAAGAGCGACGGAAGCAGGCGGCTGGGACTTTGTCCGGTGGCGAACGACAGATGCTCGCGGTGGGCCGTGCGTTGATGGGCAAACCCGATCTGTTGATGCTCGACGAGCCGAGCCTGGGTCTCGCGCCGCTGATCGTGAAAGAAATTTTCCACATTATTAGTGCGCTGCGGCAGACGGGTGTGGCGACGCTGCTGATCGAGCAGAATGCGCGTGCCGCGCTCCAGATCTCCGACTACGGCTATGTGCTTGAAACGGGAGAGTTGGCGCTGGAAGGGCCGGCCGCGGATCTGGCGCAGAATCCGCGCGTGATCGAGACGTATCTGGGGTTGGCCAAGAAAGTGGCTTAGTTCTCCATTTTCGTTCTGATCGCTGCGCTTCAAAGCGGTGTGTTTCACGTGAAACACACCGCTTTTTCTTGTCTGAGCATTCGGTCGAAATTCGGGCCTAAACCGAACCCGTTATAATTCGCCCATACATTTTCCTTTGAAAGGCTCACGCGACGATCTGGCGTGAGATCCGCGATGCTTTTTCCCACAGAATTTGACGTAATCGTCGTCGGCGGCGGTCATGCGGGCACTGAGGCCGCCTTGGCCTCGGCACGCATGGGCAATACCACCCTCCTACTGACGCATAACATCGAAACCCTCGGTCAGATGAGCTGCAACCCGTCCATCGGCGGGATTGGTAAAGGCCATCTGGTGAAGGAAGTCGATGCGCTCGGCGGTGCGATGGCGGCCGCGACGGACGAGGGCGGGATCCAGTTCCGCATCCTCAATTCGTCGAAGGGGCCTGCCGTTCGCGCGACGCGTGCGCAGGCGGACCGTCTGCTGTACAAGCAGGCGATCCGGCATCGGCTGGAGAATCAGCCGAATCTGTGGCTGTTCCAGCAAGCGGTCGACGATCTGATGGTGGAAGGGGATCGTGTGGTCGGTGCGGTAACGCAGGTGGGAATTCGTTTTCGCTCACGCGCAGTCGTGCTGACGGCCGGGACGTTCCTCGACGGCAAGATTCACGTGGGTTTGAACAACTACACCGGTGGCCGTGCTGGCGATCCGGCAGCGGTGTCGCTGTCCGGTCGTCTAAAGGAGCTGAAGCTGCCGCAAGGCCGCCTGAAGACCGGGACGCCGCCGCGCATCGACGGTCGGACGATTGACTTTTCGAAGCTCGAAGAACAGCCGGGCGATCTGGATCCGGTGCCGGTTTTCTCGTTCCTGGGCCGCGTCGAGCAGCATCCGCGCCAGGTGCCGTGCTGGGTCACTCATACGAATGAGCGCACGCACGACATCATCCGCGGTGGTCTAGACCGTTCGCCGATGTACACGGGCGTAATCGAAGGGGTGGGGCCGCGCTACTGCCCGTCGATCGAGGACAAGATTCACCGTTTCGCATCGAAGGAGTCGCATCAGATCTTCCTCGAACCTGAGGGGCTGACGACGAATGAGTTCTATCCCAACGGGATTTCCACCAGTCTGCCGTTCGACGTGCAGTTGGAGCTCGTGCGTTCGATGCGTGGTCTGGAGCACGCGCATATCCTGCGGCCGGGCTATGCGATCGAATACGACTACTTCGATCCGCGTGGGTTGAAGGCATCGCTCGAAACCAAGGTGATCAATGGGCTGTTCTTTGCGGGCCAAATCAATGGCACGACTGGCTATGAAGAAGCGGCTGCGCAAGGCTTGCTGGCGGGGATCAACGCCGGCTTGCACGTGCAGGGCAAGGATGCATGGTGCCCGCGCCGCGATCAGGCCTACCTGGGTGTTCTGGTCGATGATCTGGTGACGCAAGGGGTGTCCGAGCCATATCGCATGTTCACGAGTCGAGCCGAATACCGTCTGAGTCTGCGCGAAGACAACGCCGATATGCGTCTAACGGAGATTGGCCGCGAACTCGGAGTAGTCGATGACGTTCGTTGGGACGCATTCAGCCGCAAACGTGATGCTGTTTCACGTGAAACAGAGCGCCTTCGCACGACGTGGGTCAATCCTAAGACGTTACCGGCTGAAGAAGCGACCGCATTGCTCGGCAAACCGATCGACCATGAATACAGTTTGGCCGATCTGCTGCGCCGCCCGGGCGTGACTTACGACGGTGTCTGCGGTTTGCGCGAGGGTGCATGTGCTGCGCGTGAGACGCTGGCTGAAGACGACGTTCTGCTCGCCCAGATCAAGGAGCAGATCGAGATCGGCATCAAGTATCAAGGCTACATCGACCGCCAGGCCGATGAGATCGAGCGGAATGAATCGCACGAAAGCACGCGTTTGCCTGAGGGGTTGGACTACGCCGAGGTAAGGGGACTGTCGTTTGAAGCGCGTCAGAAGCTGACGCAATTCCGCCCTGAAACCATTGGCCAGGCGTCGCGTATCTCCGGCATTACACCGGCGGCGATCTCCTTGCTGATGGTCCACCTCAAGCGTGGCTTGGGACGCCGTTCGACGAAACCCGCCGAGCCCGGCGCCGACAACACGCCGGTGGTGCAATGACGGTGGGTCAGAAGGGAAGCACTAGTGAGGCATTGGCGCCGCTGTTAGCGGACGGCGTCCGAGAGCTCGGCCTCGATCTCAGCGGCGCGCAGCTCGGCAAACTGCTCGACTACGTTGCGCTGCTGTCCAAATGGAATGCCGTCTACAACCTGACGGCGATTCGCGATCCGCGGCAGATGCTTATCCAGCACATCCTGGATTCGCTTTCGATCGTGCCGCATCTCGCTACGCGCGGTGCGTCTTCGGTGCTGGACGTGGGCTCCGGTGGCGGCTTGCCTGGCATCGTGCTGGCCATCGTCCTGCCTGAGTGGACCGTCACCGTGAACGACATCGTGCACAAGAAGACGGCTTTTCAGGCCCAAGCCAAAGCGGAGCTCGGCCTTGCGAATCTGTCGGTTGTCACGGGCCGGGTCGAGACTTTGCGGTCGGGCGCCGAAGTACCGGCAAAGTTCGACGTAATCGTGTCGCGCGCATTCGCAGAGCTCGCGGATTTCGTTACACTGGCCCGTCATCTCGTTGCGGAGCAGGGTGCGATCTGGGCGATGAAGGGTGTGCGTCCGGATGGTGAAATCGAGCGCCTGCCAGCGGGTGCCCAGGTGGAACAGATCATCCGGCTGAATGTGCCGTCGCTCGACGCTGAGCGGCATCTGATCAAGGTGCGGGTGGACGAGGGCCGCTGAGGGCCGCCTCCAGTAGGTGCCAGGTACGCACCGCATACCACGAGCGCTTTCTACTTTATTCAAGCAGCAAAAGGGACACACCAACGATGGCAAAAATCTTCTGCGTTGCGAACCAGAAGGGCGGCGTCGGCAAGACGACGACGGCAGTCAATCTGGCCGCGAGCTTGGCAGCGCAGGGACAGCGAGTCCTTCTCATCGATCTGGACCCGCAGGGCAACGCCACGATGGGCAGCGGTGTCGACAAGGCTGCGTGTGCGAATACCGTCTACGAAGTGCTTGTGGACGGCGTATCCGTGGCGGATGCGCGAGTGCGCCCGGAAGCCGTCGGCTACGACGTGGTGCCCGCGAACCGTGAACTGGCGGGTGCCGAAGTCGAACTGGTCAGCGTCCAGCATCGCGAGCGTCAACTGAAAGTCGCCTTGGCGGAGGTCGAAAGCGAATATGAATTCGTGCTGATCGACTGCCCGCCGGCTTTGTCGCTGCTGACGCTCAATGGTCTGTGCGCCGCCCATGGCGTAGTGATCCCGATGCAATGCGAGTACTTCGCGCTTGAGGGGCTGTCCGACCTTGTCAACACGATCAAGCAGGTGCACGCGAACCTGAATCGCGACCTGAAGGTGATCGGCCTGCTGCGCGTGATGTTCGATCCGCGCATCACCTTGCAACAGCAAGTTTCAGATCAACTGAAAGAGCACTTTGGCGACAAGGTGTTCGATGTGGTGATTCCGCGCAATGTGCGCCTTGCCGAGGCGCCTAGCTATGGGTTGCCGGGCGTCGTGTTCGATAAGGCCTCGCGCGGTGCGCAGGCGTATGTGCAGTTCGGTGCAGAGATGATTGAGCGGGTGCGCACATTGAATGACGCGCCCCAGGCGTCCTAAGCGGATCGAGGAAGCACGATGAACGCAGTAGCAAGAAAGAAAGGGTTGGGCCGGGGTCTGGAAGCACTGCTGGGTGGCAGTGCGGATATTACCGAGGCTGTCGTGATCGAGGGTGCGCCGAACGTGCTGCCGCTCAGCAAGCTGCAGGCCGGCAAGTACCAGCCACGCACGCGCATGGACGAAGGCGCGTTGCAGGAATTGGCCGCCAGCATCCGTGCTCAGGGGCTCATGCAGCCTATCCTGGTGCGGCCGGTATCGGCGGATAGGTACGAGATCATCGCCGGCGAGCGGCGCTTCCGCGCGGCACGCATCGCCGGTCTGAATGAGGTGCCGGTGCTGGTGAGGGACGTGCCGGACCAGGCCGCCGCTGCGATGGCGTTGATTGAGAATATTCAGCGCGAAGATCTGAATCCGCTGGAAGAAGCGCAGGGTATTCAGCGTCTGCTCGACGAGTTCAATTTCACGCACGAACAGGCCGCCGAATCGGTTGGTCGTTCGCGCAGTGCTGTATCGAACTTGCTGCGTTTGCTGAATCTGGCGTCGCCGGTGCAGACGATGCTGCTGGCCGGTGACCTCGACATGGGGCATGCGCGCGCGCTGCTGGCCGTCGATGCCGCGACGCAGATCACGTTGGCCAACCAGGTCGTCAACAAGCGCATGTCGGTACGCGAAACCGAAAAACTGGTGACGACGACGACCAAGGTTGCGCCTGCGGTCAAAGCGCGAGCGAATCAGGACGGCGGCCGCGACACGCGACGGCTTGAGGAGGAATTGTCCGATTTGCTCGCCGCAACGGTAAAGATCAAGCTCGGCCGACGCGGCCGTGGCCAGGTGCTGGTCGATTTTGGCGATCTGGACGCGTTAGAAGGGATTCTTGTCCGGTTGCGTGGTAACGCTACGGCCTGATCCGTGGCGGGTTGATTGTTGAGGGATGTTGAGCATGCTTGCGGGCTGGCTGGGGGTGGTTGTCGGTTCTCGCCTCTCGCTCGCAAGCCGTTTGGCGCGCCTGGTGTGTTTTTCGGCGGTAGCGGTGGGGCAGCGGTCGTATCCGCCGCAAACATGGCTCGTTTGATGGTCACCCTGTTCGATCGATAGCCCATGTGGATATCAGTTGGATACCTAACTATATGTCGGGTTTAATAATAAGGATTGCGATGTATCAGCTTCTGCGGATATTTCCGTGGTGACGCAGACGAGGCCGGGTTGTGGGGTGAGTTGAATTGGCCGTGCAGGCTTGGCCTCGTTGCCGCGCCGCTGCGACGGGTTTCGCATACTCCGTCCTTTCACGTGCAGGGATCCGGCAGCGGATGTTGGGTGCCAACGCGGGGATTGGTAAGGTGCGAGGGCAGGGCAGGGATCGACATGAAGTGGCGGGCGCCTGACCTCCCGCGGCGTTGAGCACCCGAGTCAGAGAGCAGTGTCCGGTGATGTTTGGTCACCATAGGAAGGACCACGGCCTGCAGTCGCCGTTGCGCTTCTACCCGGCGCCGTCCATCATGTCTACCAAACGTGGCAAAAAACATCGTCTGTTGCATTTTTGAGACGTCTGTAGCAGCGTCGAAACGACACATCCACGCGCTTCAAGCGACCTGATTCATCGCGCATGTTTTGCCATCCCCCGACCGCCTTACATTTGCCGTGTACACACCGCCCGAGATCGCGTTCCCGCATCGTGGCGGCCGTTTTCATGCTGGTTATTGAACGGCCTAAAGTCTTGAATTGCCTGCAACTATCGCTTACAATCGCCCGGATTTAATTGCACGGCAACCCCGTAAGCGCAGCGTAAGCTCGCGGGCTGGAACAAGACTTTCGGAACACTGCGATGGCGGTTAAAACGTCGAATCAAGCGCCGAAGAATGGGCGTGACGACCACCGCGCTGAACGCACCGTTTCCGATGCGTCCACCGGTCAGCACGTTACAACTGACGATGCGTGGGATGTCGAGCAACAAGATAACAATATCGTTCCGCTCACGCGGGTCGAGGCCGAAAAGCTGTTTGGCCCGAATGTGAGTCGTCCATCACGCGTCACGCCTTTCAAGGTCGTGGTGGCGCAAATGGTTTTGTCCCTGGGTGCTACGCTGGTGTGGTGGCTGTTCTACAAGCCGCCGGGCGCTGCTGCGCTGTCCGCGTTCCTGGGGGGAGCGATTTGCTGGGTGCCGAGCGCGTTGTTCGCGGCACGTCTTAGAACGCTGAGCGGCGCCGAAACAGCGATGAGCTGGATGATCGGCGAAGCGCTCAAGATGGGGACAACGATCGCGATGTTTGTAGCCATCGCCTTCTGGTATCACGACGTACGCTGGGTGCCGCTGCTCGTGACTTACCTCATCGCGCTCAAGACCTACTGGATCGCCCTCGCGTGGCGCTAAGGTAGGAGCAGAGAGTAGCAACACAAAATTCAGGCTGGCGCGCAGCGCTGGCGTAAGGAGTGCGGATATGACACGATCCGCACCCGGCGTGTTCCCGCAATACAGAATTGCGGCGGGAACGGCCTAAGACGATTTTCGACAATTTGGGTGGCATTAACGATATGGCAGCTAGCGAAGGCACGCGCGCTCTGGATCCGTCCGAGTACATCGCGCACCACTTGCAGAACTTTTCCACCGCGCACCAGACGTCGATTTTCGACATTCACGTGTGGAATCTGGACACCCTTTTCTGGTCGATCGTTTGCGGTCTGGCCACGATCGCCATCCTGCATCTGGCGGCTCGCAAGGCGACGTCCGGCGTGCCGGGTCGTTTCCAGTGCGCGATCGAAATGCTGGTCGAGATGGTCGAAGATCAATCGAAGTCGATGATCCACGGCACGCGTACCTTCATTGCACCGCTGGCACTGACCGTGTTCGTCTGGGTCGCGTTGATGAACTCGCTCGACTTCATCCCCGTCGATCTGCCGGGCCGCGTAATCGGCTGGCTGGGTTTGTCGGAAGCCATCCCCCACCATCGCATCGTGCCGACGGCCGACCTGAACGGTACGCTCGGTATCGCACTCGGCGTGTTCGCGCTGATGATTTACTACAACTTCAAGATCAAGGGCGCAGGCGGCTTCGTGCATGAACTGCTGTCGGCTCCGTTCGGCGCGCATCCGCTGCTGTGGATCCCGAACCTTGCATTGAACATCATCGAGTTCGTCGCAAAGACGGTTTCGCTCGGCATGCGGCTGTTCGGCAACATGTACGCGGGCGAGCTGTTGTTCCTGCTGATTGCTCTCCTCGGCAGCATGTGGGGTTTCGGCGCGGACGCGTCAGTGCTCGGCTTTATCGGCCACGTCATTGCAGGCACGGTCTGGGCGATCTTCCACATCCTGATCGTTCTGCTGCAAGCGTTCATTTTCATGATGCTGACGCTGGTGTACATCGGACAGGCACACGACAGCCACTAATCACGGCGTGTCGAACGACGAATTGTTTTAGTTTTGTTTTTATTAAATCCCAGTTCCAACCAGTTCTAAAAGACTTTTCACAAAGGAGTGATCATGCAAGCTTTCATCGCCAACATCCAGGGTCTGACCGCCATCGGTATCGGCATCATCATCGGCCTGGGTGCAATCGGCGCCTGTATCGGTATCGGCCTGATGGGTGGCAAGTACATCGAAGCATGTGCTCGTCAACCGGAACTGATGAACCCGCTGCAAACCAAGATGTTCCTGCTGGCTGGTCTGATCGATGCTGCGTTCCTGATTGGCGTTGGTGTGGCAATGCTGTTCGCGTTCGCGAACCCGCTGCTGTCGAAGCTGGCAGGCTGAGGTTCCTCGGAAGTTTGCGCCTGAGCTATAACTGGTAAAGGCGCAGGGCGGAACGGGCACTTGGGCGCTGATCGAATACAGAATCGATGAGCGCCTTGCCGTTTCACTTTCCGAACTAGCAACGTTTAAGGAAACACCGTGAATCTCAACGCAACCCTGTTTGCGCAAATGGTCGTGTTCCTGATCCTCGCGTGGTTCACGATGAAGTTCGTGTGGCCGCCGTTGATCAACGCCCTCGACGAGCGCTCAAAGAAGATTGCTGACGGTTTGTCTGCCGCTGAAAAGGGCAAGGCTGAACTCGAAGCCGCCCACAAGCGCGTCGACCAGGAACTGGCTCAGGCACGCAACGACGGTCAGCAACGTATTGCTGACGCAGAAAAGCGCGCAGTGACAGTCGCCGACGAAATCAAGGCTCAAGCACAAGCTGAAGCCGCTCGCATCATCGCGCAAGCGAAGGCCGACGCGGAACAGCAAGTCGTGAAGGCCCGCGAAACGCTGCGCGGCGAAGTTGCCGCGCTCGCAGTGAAGGGCGCTGAACAGATCCTGAAGCGCGAAGTCGACCAGGCAGCTCACGCTGACCTGCTGAATCAACTGAAAGCCGAGCTCTGATCATGGCCGAACTTGCAACCATCGCCCGTCCGTACGCAGAAGCGCTGTTTGGCGTGGCCGAAGCTGGTGACATCGCCGCCTGGTCCACGCTCGTGCAGGAGCTGGCACAGGTTGCGCGTCTGCCCGAAGTGCTGTCGATCGCCTCGAGCCCGAAAGTGAGCCGCGCACAGGTCAGCGATCTGCTGCTGTCCGCGGTCAAGTCGCCGCTCAAGGACAATGCGCAAGCGAAGAATCTGGTGCAAATGCTGGTCGATAACCATCGCCTGCAATTGCTACCGGAAATCGCCACGCAGTTCGAAGAGTTGAAGAACGCCCGCGAAGGGGCGGCAGATGTGCTGATCGTCAGCGCATTCCCGCTCGAAGGCGCGCAGTTGAACGAACTCGTCGCAGGTCTCGAACGCAAATTCAAGCGCAAGCTGAAGCCGACGGTCGAAGTCGACTCGTCGCTCATCGGCGGCGTGCGCGTGACGGTCGGCGACGAAGTGCTCGATACCTCGGTCCGCGCGCGGCTTGCCAGCATGCAGACGGCTCTGACGGCCTGAAGCGCCCAAGGCGCTGAAGCGGCTGGCACGCAACAGAATTGACTATCAGGAGCGAATAATGCAACTCAATCCCTCTGAGATCAGCGAGCTGATCAAGAGCAGGATCCAGGGCCTTGAAGCGAGCGCAGACGTTCGCAACCAGGGCACTGTGATCTCCGTGACCGACGGTATCGTGCGTATCCACGGCCTGTCGGAAGTGATGCAGGGCGAAATGCTCGAATTCCCGGGCAACACCTTCGGTCTCGCACTGAACCTCGAGCGCGACTCGGTCGGCGCCGTGATTCTGGGTGAGTACGAACACATTTCGGAAGGCGACATCGTCAAGACGACGGGCCGCATTCTCGAAGTGCCGGTGGGTCCGGAACTGCTCGGCCGCGTGGTCGATGCACTTGGCAACCCGATCGACGGCAAGGGCCCGATCAACGCGAAAAAGACCGACGCAATCGAAAAGATTGCTCCGGGCGTGATCTGGCGTAAGTCGGTTTCGGAACCGGTTCAAACCGGTCTGAAGTCGATCGACGCGATGGTGCCGGTTGGCCGTGGCCAGCGTGAGCTGATCATCGGCGACCGCCAGTGCGGCAAGACCGCAGTCGCAGTCGACGCGATCATCAACCAGAAGGGCAAGAACCTCTTCTGTATCTACGTCGCGATCGGCCAGAAAGCTTCGTCGATCATGAACGTGGTCCGCAAGCTGGAAGAAACCGGCGCGCTGGAATACACGATCGTCGTGGCCGCTTCGGCTTCGGAATCGGCTGCGATGCAATACCTCGCACCGTACGCCGGCTGCACGATGGGCGAATACTTCCGCGACCGCGGTCAAGATGCCCTGATCGTTTATGACGACTTGACCAAGCAAGCTTGGGCATACCGTCAGATCTCGCTGCTGCTGCGCCGCCCGCCGGGCCGCGAAGCTTACCCGGGCGACGTGTTCTATCTGCACTCGCGTCTCCTGGAGCGTGCTGCTCGCGTCTCGGAAGAGTACGTCGAGAAGTTCACGAACGGCGAAGTGAAGGGCAAGAGCGGTTCGCTGACGGCACTGCCGGTCATTGAAACGCAAGCAGGCGACGTGACCGCATTCGTTCCGACGAACGTGATCTCGATTACCGACGGCCAGATCTTCCTGGAAACCGACCTCTTCAACGCAGGTATCCGCCCGGCAATTAACGCCGGTGTGTCGGTGTCGCGCGTGGGTGGTGCGGCTCAAACCAAGGTCGTGAAGAAGCTGTCGGGCGGTATCCGTACCGACCTGGCGCAGTACCGTGAACTCGCAGCGTTTGCGCAGTTCGCATCTGACCTCGACGAAGCAACCCGCAAGCAACTGGAGCGCGGCCGCCGCGTGACGGAACTGCTGAAGCAGCCGCAGTATCAGCCGCTGCAAGTGTGGGAACTGGCTGTCGCGCTGTTCGCTGCGAACAACGGTTACCTCGACGACCTCGAAGTCGCGCAAGTGCTGCCGTTCGAAAAGGGCCTGCGCGATTACCTGAAGTCGAAGCACGCAGACCTGATCAAGCGCATCGAAGACACCAAGGAACTCTCGAAGGACGACGAAGCCCTGCTGCACACGGCTCTCAAAGACTTCAAGAAGTCCGGCGCTTATTGATCCGCGAGTGACCCGCAAGGCATAAACGGACCTTGAAGCGGCGCGGGCCGCAGGCAACTGAACCCGCGCTGCTTCGATCGCTTTGCATGGGACCCGAGTAACCGCTAAAGCGCTAACTCGGGCCGACAAGGAGTAAGCAATGGCTGGAATGAAGGAAATTCGCGGCAAGATCAAGAGCGTGCAAAACACGCGCAAGATCACGAAAGCGATGGAGATGGTGGCCGCATCGAAGATGCGCCGCGCTCAGGAGCGCATGCGCGCTGCTCGCCCGTATGCCGACAAGGTCCGCGATATCGCTGCGCACATGAGCCGTGCGAACCCGGAGTATCGTCACCCGTTCATGGTGTCGAACGAAGGCGCGAAAACGGCCGGCATCATCCTGGTCACGACCGATAAAGGTCTGTGCGGCGGGATGAACACCAACGTGCTGCGTGCGTCGCTGCAGAAGTTCAAGGAACTGGAAGGCCAGGGCAAGACGATCGAAGCAACTGCGATCGGTACCAAGGGTCTGGGTTTCCTGAATCGTCTGCGCGCCAAGGTGGTGTCGAATGTCGTGCATCTGGGCGACACGCCGCATCTGGAAAAGTTGATCGGCGCGGTGAAGGTGCAGCTCGACCTGTACTCGGAAGGCAAGGTTTCGGCGGTGTACCTCGCGTACACGCGCTTCGTCAACACGATGAAGCAGGAGCCGGTGATCGAGCAACTGCTGCCGCTGTCGGCAGACCAGTTCGAGCGCAAGGACGAAGACGGCACGACGCCGAGCACGCAGTGGGACTACATCTACGAGCCGGATGCACAGGCAGTGGTGGACGAACTGCTGGTGCGTTATGTCGAAGCGCTGGTCTATCAGGCCGTCGCGGAAAACATGGCATCGGAGCAGTCGGCACGGATGGTCGCAATGAAGGCCGCTTCGGACAATGCGAAGACGGTCATCAACGAACTGCAGCTCGTGTACAACAAGAGCCGTCAGGCCGCGATCACGAAAGAACTGTCGGAAATCGTCGGTGGCGCGGCGGCAGTCTGACCATAAAGGTCAGGTACGCCGCTTCGTGTGCGCCCGGTGAGGCGCACCCGGCTGGGCGCCCCCACCAAAACTGCGCCTTTGCGCGAGTGAAGAATTGAGTATCTAAAGGAAAAGCGATGAGTACTACTGCTTTGGTAGAAGGCAAGATCGTACAGTGCATCGGCGCGGTGATCGACGTGGAATTCCCGCGTGACCACATGCCGAAGATTTACGACGCGCTCATTCTCGAAGGTTCGGAACTGACCCTCGAAGTCCAGCAGCAGCTGGGCGACGGCGTCGTCCGCACCATCTGTCTGGGTGCATCGGACGGTCTGCGCCGTGGTACGACGGTGAAGAACACCGGCAAGCCGATCAGCGTGCCGGTTGGCAAGCCGACCCTCGGCCGGATCATGGACGTGCTGGGTCGCCCGATCGACGAAGCCGGCCCGATCAACTCGGACGTGGTTCGCGGTATTCACCAGAAGGCCCCGGCGTTCGACGAACTGTCGCCGTCGACGGAACTGCTCGAAACCGGCATCAAGGTTATCGACCTGATCTGCCCGTTCGCCAAGGGCGGTAAGGTTGGCCTGTTCGGTGGCGCCGGTGTGGGCAAGACCGTGAACATGATGGAACTGATCAACAACATCGCCAAGGAGCACGGTGGTTACTCCGTGTTCGCCGGTGTTGGCGAGCGTACCCGCGAAGGGAACGACTTCTATCACGAAATGAAGGACTCGAACGTTCTCGACAAGGTCGCGCTGGTGTACGGCCAGATGAACGAGCCGCCGGGCAACCGTCTGCGCGTCGCGCTGACCGGTCTGACGATGGCTGAGCACTTCCGTGACGAAGGCCTCGACGTGTTGTTCTTCGTCGACAACATCTACCGTTTCACGCTGGCAGGCACGGAAGTGTCGGCACTGCTCGGCCGTATGCCGTCGGCAGTGGGCTATCAGCCGACGCTGGCTGAAGAAATGGGTAAGCTGCAAGAGCGTATTACGTCGACCAAGACCGGCTCGATCACGTCGGTTCAGGCCGTGTACGTCCCTGCGGATGACTTGACCGACCCGTCGCCGGCTACGACTTTCGGCCACCTGGACGCAACCGTCGTGTTGTCGCGTGACATCGCTTCGCTGGGTATCTACCCGGCAGTGGACCCGCTCGATTCGACCTCGCGTCAGATCGACCCGAACGTGATCGGCGAAGAGCACTACGCAATCACGCGCGGCGTGCAGCAAACGCTGCAGCGCTACAAGGAATTGCGCGACATTATCGCGATTCTGGGTATGGACGAACTGGCGCCGGAAGACAAGCTCGCCGTGGCGCGCGCTCGTAAGATCCAGCGTTTCCTGTCGCAGCCGTTCCACGTCGCTGAAGTGTTCACGGGTTCGCCGGGCAAGTACGTGCCGCTGAAGGAAACCATTCGTGGCTTCAAGATGATCGTTGAAGGCGAGTGCGACCACCTGCCGGAACAAGCGTTCTACATGGTCGGCACGATCGACGAAGCCTTCGAAAAGGCCAAGAAGATCCAGTAAAGGTCGGGTGTAACGAAGCGGGCGCTGCTCGCGCTGAAATACTACCTGCGGGGTGGTATTTCGCGAAAACGGCGCCTCTTACTACACTCAATCCAGCCTTGCATGGGACCTGAGTAAGCGCCAAAGCGCTAACTCGGGTCGCCACAGGAGTCGATATGGCAACCATTAAAGTAGACGTCGTCAGCGCGGAAGAGCAGATCTTCTCGGGCCAGGCGAAGTTCGTCGCGCTGCCGGGCGAAGCAGGTGAACTCGGCATTCTGCCGGGCCACACGCCGCTCATCACGCGGATTCGTCCGGGTGCGGTGCGCATCGAAGCTGAAAACGGCGAAGAAGAGTTTGTGTTCGTCGCCGGCGGCATCCTCGAAATCCAGCCTGGCGCCGTGACGGTTCTCGCCGACACGGCGATCCGCGGCAAGGATCTCGACGAAGCCAAGGCCGAAGATGCACGCAAGCGCGCAGAAGAAGCGCTGCAGAACACGGGTTCGAACCTTGAATACGCCACCGCGCAAGCGGAACTGGCGTACGCGACGGCTCAGCTCGCTGCGATCCAGCGTCTGCGCAAGCTGCGCGGTCAGAACTAAGTATCACGTATCAGAGAAGCATCACGTATCAGAGAGAAAGCAGCCTTCGTGGCTGCTTTTTTTTGACCTTCACTTGACGTTTACGGAAAGGTCAGCAAAATCGTGCATTCCGAGCGAACAATGAGCGGTTGCGGCGCCCCCAGCAGCAGTCGATGCGGTGCGGGTAAGACTTGATGCCGTACAGACACGCGCCGGTGGCACAATCGATTTCAATTTCATTTCAATAGACTGGGCGAGCTTCCGCTCACGGAGACAACACCATGGCAACTCACATGTCAGGCGAAGGCGCACTCATCGAACCCAAAGACAATTTGTCGTATGTTCGCGGGTCGACCGAGATCCCGTTGAGCGAAGCACCGGTAGGCCAGTTTCTGCGCGACACCGCGGCGCGTTTCCCTGAGCGCCCGGCCGTGGTGTTTCGTGAGCAAGGAATCAGCTGGACATGGAAGGAGTTCGCCGAAGAAATCGACGTGCTGGCGGCCGGTCTTCTCACACTCGGCATCGTGAAGGGCGACCGCGTCGGCATCTGGTCGCCGAACCGGGTGGAATGGCTGCTTACGCAGTTCGCGACGGCACGCATCGGCGCCGTGCTCGTCAACATCAACCCGGCTTACCGGCTCGCCGAACTCGAGTACGCCTTGAACAAGGTGGGCTGCAAGGCGATCATTGCCGCAGAGCGTTTCAAGACGTCGATGTACCTCGAGATGCTGCAGGAGCTCGCGCCGGAGCTGGCGACCCAGGCGCCGGGCGAACTGCACGCCGCGCGCCTGCCCGATCTGCGCTACGTGATCCGCATGTGCGACACGGAAACACCCGGCATGCTGACCTTCTCCGACGTGATCGAGCAGGGCCGCGCAACACTCGACGTCGCCAGGCTCGACGCCATCGGCGCGACGCTTTCCTCCCACGACCCGATCAACATTCAGTTCACCAGCGGTACGACCGGCAATCCGAAGGGCGCGACGCTGACCCACAGGAACGTCGTCAACAACGCGCGCTATATCGCGATGGCGATGCGCCTAACGGAGCAGGACGGCCTGTGCATTCCCGTCCCGCTCTATCACTGCTTCGGCATGGTGCTGGCGGTGCTGGCCTGCGTATCGGTCGGCGCGAATATGGTGTTTCCAGGTGAGGGCTTCGATCCAGCTGCCACCCTGGCGGCCGTCGCCGAAGAGCAGTGCACCGCGCTGCACGGGGTGCCGACCATGTTCATCGCCGAACTCGATCATCCGAATTTCGCCACTTATGACTTTTCGCGGCTGCGCACCGGAATCATGGCCGGTTCGCCGTGCCCGATCGAGACGATGAAGAAGGTCGTCTCGAAGATGCATCTGAACGAGATCACGATCGCATACGGCATGACGGAGACCAGCCCGGTGTCCTTCCAGAGTTCGACTACCGATCCGCTCGACAAACGCACCACGACGGTCGGGCGTATCCAGCCGCATCTGGAGGTGAAGATCGTCGACCCGCTCGGCGCGATCGTGCCGATCGGCGAGACGGGCGAACTGTGCACCAAGGGTTATTCAGTGATGCAGGGCTATTGGGGGGACGAAGCGAAGACGCGGGAAAGCATCGTCGACGGCTGGATGCATACCGGCGATCTGGCGACGCTCGATGCCGAAGGCTACTGCAACATCGTCGGCCGCCTGAAGGACATGCTGATTCGCGGCGGCGAAAACATCTACCCGCGCGAGATTGAGGAGTTTTTGTTCCGCCACCCGAAAATCCAAAGCGTGCAGGTCTTCGGCGTGCCCGACGCGAAGTACGGCGAGGAAGTGTGTGCGTGGATCGTATTGCGCTCAGGAGAGCAGGCCACAGCGGAGGAAATCCAGCAGTTCTGTCAGGGCCAGATCGCGCACTACAAGGTGCCGAAGTACATCCGCTTCGTCGACGAACTGCCAATGACGGTGACCGGCAAGGTGCAGAAATTCGTCATGCGCGAACGGATGATCAGTGAATTGAAGGTGCAGGAAGACAAGACGGCCTGATGGCCAAGCGGGTTCGGCGCCGCGCGAAGATTCGCGCGGCGCCGGCCGACATATTGGGGAAAACCGTTTGCCATCGAATGAATCCGTGGGCCGCAAATTGACCCGCCGGGAAGCTCGCAAACGTTTGACCAGACGAAAAAAAAGCGGGCCTGGAGCCCGCTAAAAACCACACGCTACGGGGTTAGCGCGAGGAGACCAAAGATGGAACCAACTGAGACGACGACCCTGCGTCGACTACGGCCCCAGCAGGGATGCCCCTTCACAGGGCTTCGGCAAGCGCCGACCGGCAAGTGCATCGTATCCGCTCACACCACGCACCCAGCCACATCCGTGTTGAAACCGTTGAGGGCATTGTGGGCGAATTAACCTACGAGCGCGGTAACAAAGTGTTTCAGGTTGTAACGCCCGCCAGATAAGGCGCTGCGGGACTTATTTCCAATCCGAAACGTTTTAAACGTAATTTTTACCGATGACTGTAACGCAATTTCATACGCTTGATTGATGCTATTCGCGACGCATATTGCGGCGTAATCCATTCAGTCGATTCCGCATGAAATGGTTGCATGCTCATCTTTTTCTGCATGAATCGGCTGTACTACAGGCGCTTTTCCAGCGTTACGAAGTCCGTCTGTGTGCGGACAAGTATGTGCGCTGCGCTGCAACACCCCGCACTTGAGGGTAGTCGTGCAAGCGGCCGGTTCGTTGGACCCTTGTTCAAGGGCATTGTTCGGGTTTTGCGTAGCGCCTTGGGGTCTGGTTACACGATTGTGTCAGCCATGCGGACCTATTAATCGTTCAAGCCGCTTGGCTTTTCCAATTAAGCGCGACGCAGGCCGCACCTCACAACCTTCACTTCAGCCACTTATCCGAGATCGCCTGATATTCCCCGGTCGCTCGCGCAAGGTGCAACCACTGATCGACGTATTGCTGGAAGGCCACATCGCCGCGCGGCAGCAGCCAAGCCTTCTCGCCATACTGGAAGGGCTTGTCCGGATGCACCGAGCAAAGGCCCGGATTCAGCTTTTGTTGCAGCAGGGTCTCCGATGCATCGGTCACCATCACGTCGGCCTTACCGGCGAGGATTTGTTTGAAGATCGTCACGTTGTCCGGATAGACGGTCAGGTTCGCATGCGGGAAATACTGCTTGGCGAAACGCTCGTTGGTACCGCCCGGATTGACGATCACGCGGGTCGCCGGTTGATCGATCTGCGCCACCGTTTGATACTTGTTGACGTCGTCACACCGAACGATCGGCGTCTTGCCGTCGATCATGTACGCCTGCGTGAAAAACGCGCGCTTCTGGCGCTCGAGCGTCGGCGAAACACCGCCCACGCCGACGTCGCATTTCGCCACGAAGTCGTTCATCAGGTTCGGCCACGATGTCTTGACGAATTCCGCCTTCACGCCGAGCGATTTGGCGAGCGACTCGGCCATGTCGATATCGATGCCTTCGAATTGGCCGTCTGCCTTGTAAAACGAGTACGGCTTGTAATCGCCGGTCGTACAGGCGCGCAGCGTGCCGCGCGCGAGAATGTCGTCTAGCCGCGAGGGCGCCGCGGCGGTGGCGGCGCTCTGCGCCTGGGCCACGCCTGCGTGCATCAAAACACCGGCCAGAACGCCGAGCAGTGCGAGTGCTGCCTTGTTCATCGAGTCTCCTTGATTGCGCGTAATTGTTTGGTAAGGCCGTCGGATGATAGCCCGGCAATTCACGCTTGAACATTGGCCGTTCAGCCGAGTCATGGCGCCGCACCGGGCTGCAAAAAAGCCGGCCGCAAGCAAGGTGCGCCACAGTTATTGCCCGCATCAAGCGCGATGCGGCCTGCCGGGTCCGGTAAAATGCTTCTTTGCCTTCAGTCGTACGCAACGTGGCCCATAAACTCCTGAACGATACTTTCCTGCGCGCGCTGCTGCGCCAGCCGACCGACTACACGCCGATCTGGCTGATGCGGCAGGCTGGCCGCTACCTGCCGGAATACAACGCGACGCGGGGTCGCGCGGGGAGTTTCCTCGGTCTGGCGAAGAACCCGGCGTACGCAACGGAAGTCACGCTGCAGCCGCTCGAGCGCTATCCGCTCGACGCCGCGATCCTGTTCTCCGATATCCTCACCGTGCCTGACGCCATGGGCCTGGGTCTCGAGTTCGTCGCCGGCGAGGGCCCGAAATTCGCTCGTCCGGTGCGCACGGAAGACGATGTGGCGCGCCTGGCCGTCCCCGATATCGACGCCACGCTGCGCTACGTGACCGACGCGGTGCGCGAAATCCGCACCGCGCTGACCGACGCGCAAGGCCGCCAGCGCGTGCCGCTGATCGGCTTTTCGGGCAGCCCGTGGACACTGGCGTGTTACATGGTGGAAGGCGGCGGTTCAGCGGACTTCCGCACGGTCAAATCGATGCTGTACGCGCGTCCGGACCTGATGCACCGAATTCTCGACGTCAATGCGAAATCGGTTGCGGCGTACCTGAATGCGCAGATCGAAGCCGGCGCGCAAGCCGTGATGATCTTCGACACGTGGGGCGGGGCGCTCGCGGACGGCGTCTACCAACGCTTCTCGTTGCAGTACATCCAGCAGGTCGTGAGCCTACTGAAACGCGATCACGACGGAGAAAAAGTGCCGGTGATCACCTTCACGAAGGGCGGCGGGTTGTGGCTCGACGAGATCGCCGATATCGGCGTGGATGCGGTGGGTCTCGACTGGACCGTGAACCTGAGCAAGGCGCGCGAGCGCGTGGGTAGCAAGGTGGCGCTGCAAGGCAATATCGATCCTTCGGTGCTGTTTGCGCCGCCGGCCGCAATCCGCATGGAAGCGCGTGCCGTGCTCGACAGCTTCGGTAATCATCCTGGTCACGTTTTCAATCTCGGCCACGGCATTTCGCAGTTCACGCCGCCGGAGAATGTTGCTGAGCTCGTGGATGAAGTCCATCGTCATAGCCGCGCGATTCGCAGTGGCGCGCATGCACCAAGCTGACGCCGAAAACGTTGCCATTTTTGCTGCAGCGCAGCGAACTGGGCTCTCGGCCTAAGGGAATATTTGTAGTCGGCAGGCCGTCAGATGGCGGTCTTGCGAAAGTCAAGACTTGACTTATGCACATTGTTCACGCTGCGGCGCGGTAGAAGCTTTCGTCGTGCCCTAGCCCTTGCACATTGCAGGCGCATTTGATCTAAGCCTTGTCTGGCAAGGGTTTCAAGGGGGCACGGCAAAATGTGCGGAAACCCACAGAAGGCCGCTGCAGCGCGGTTCCCGGCCTATCTGAACGAAGTTCTCAACAAAGTTATCCACAGGCAAGCGGACCGATTGCAATTGTTCAGCCGAATCCAAAACTTAGCGCCGAAATTGAAGTTTTACTTTAACTTCGACGGACTCGTCGTTTGCTCAATGTGCACCGTGACGCGGCGTCATGCCGCATCCATTCATCCGATCCACACCGGCGCGTGAGCGAAGTGTTCGTCCGCGTCGCGCTGGATCATCCGCTGCCGACTTTGTTCGACTACCGCTGCGACACGCCCGAGCGTGTCGCGCCGGGCATGATGGTGAGCGTGCCATTCGGTAAGCGTCACGTGGTGGGTCTCGTGTGCGAAGTGACCACTCACAGTGACGTACCCGCTGACCGTCTGCGAGCGGTCACCCATGTCTGTACCGCCTGCCCGCCCGTGTCGACAGAATGGCTGCGACTCGCAGCCTTCGCCGCCGACTACTATCAACGCGGCCTCGGGGAAGTGGCCCTGCCTGCCTTGCCGCAAGCCCTGCGTGACGCGTCGCGCTGGTCGCGCCTGTTCGCGCCGGAGGAGCGCTACAGCCTGACCGCCGAGGGTCGCGCCGCGTTGCCGGAAACATTGCCGGCGCGTGCAAGCGCATTGCGCAAGCTTGCCCAGGCCCTGGCGGAGGCCGAGTTTCTGAGCGCCGCCGAGGCTCGCGCGCTTCATCCCAAAGCCATCGCAACCCTGGACGCATGGCAGTCCGAAGGCTGGGTCGCGCTGGAGGTGATCGAAGCCGCCGAGGTGCTCGCTGGCCCCGCATCACCGGATACGCCCGCACCCGTCCTACCCACGCTCACCGACGAACAGGCGACTGCGGTCGAAGCGATCCGCGACGCGAACGGCTTCGCGCCCTTCCTGCTGCACGGCGTGACGGGCAGCGGCAAAACCGAGGTGTATCTGCGCGCGCTCGCCGAGATTCTGGCGGCGAAGCCCGACGCGCAGGCCCTCGTCCTCGTTCCTGAAATCAATCTGACGCCGCAGTTCGAGTCGGCCTTCCGTGCGCGTTTTGCCGCGCTCGAAGGCACCTCGATCGTCACGCTGCACAGCGGTCTCGCGGAAGGCGAACGCGCCCGCAACTGGTTCGCGGCGCACACCGGGCGCGCTCGCATCGTGCTCGGTACGCGGCTGGCGGTGCTTGCCTCGCTGCCGAAACTCGCGATCATCGTCGTCGACGAAGAACACGATCCGGCCTACAAGCAACAGGAAGGCTTGCGCTATTCGGCACGCGATCTGGCGATCTATCGCGGCAAGCAACTCGGTTTGCCGGTTGTGCTCGGCTCGGCTACGCCGTCGCTGGAAAGCTGGTGGCAGGCGGATCAGGGCCGCTATAAGCGTCTCACGCTGTCGCGCCGTGCAGTTGCCGAGGCCGTTCTGCCGACCGTCAAGCTGATCGATCTCGAAGAAGAGCGGCGGCGCGGGCGGGCCTCGGTGGAGGGTTTGTCCGGGCCGTTGATTGCGGCGTTGAAGGCGCGGCTCGAGCGCGGCGAGCAAAGTCTCGTGTTCCTGAACCGGCGCGGTTACGCACCACAGCTCTCCTGCGACGCCTGCGGCTGGGTGGCCGGTTGCCCACGCTGCAGCGCCTACGTCGTCTTGCACAAACCGGAGCGCGCGCTGCGCTGCCACCACTGCGGCTGGGAATCGCGCATTCCGCGCTCGTGCCCGGACTGCGGCAATGTCGACATCGCGCCGATGGGACGCGGCACGCAACGCGTCGAAGAAACGCTGGCGAGCGCGGTGCCCGGCGCCCGCGTGCTGCGCATCGACGCCGACAGCACACGCCGCAAAGGCAGCGCGCAGGCGCTGTTTTCCGATGTCCACGCCGGCGAGGTCGACATCCTCGTCGGCACGCAGATGATCGCAAAGGGCCACGACTTCCAGCGGGTGTCGCTGGTCGGCGTGCTGAACGCCGACACCGCCTTGTTTTCACACGACTTCCGCGCGAGCGAACGCCTCTTCGCGCAATTGATGCAAGTGAGCGGCCGCGCAGGCCGCGCCGGTTTGCCGGGTGAAGTGCTGGTGCAGACGCGCTATCCGCGCCATGCGCTGTATCACGCGCTGGGGCGACATGACTACGTCGGCTTTGCCAATTCGACGCTGGCCGAGCGGCGCGACGCTCATCTGCCGCCGTTCGCCTATCAGGCTTTGCTGCGCGCCGAAGGCCGCACACTCGAAGCCGCGCTCGCGTTCCTGCAGCAGGCGGCCGCCGCGCTGACGGAGATCCCGGCCGCCGGGCGCGTGACAGTCTATGACGCCGTGCCGCTCACCATCGTCAAGGTGATGCACGTACATCGGGCGCAATTGCTGATCGAAAGCGCGTCGCGGGCCGCGTTGCAGGCCACTTTGCGCGCATGGCAACCGATGCTGCGCGGCCTGAAAGGCGTGCTGCGCTGGAATCTCGAAGTCGATCCCCTCGACATCTGACGCCCGCTGCCGGCCGCTTTGCGACAACTTCGCAGCATTACTCCTTTAAGTCATATTCATAGAGCGAATGGTCGTTTCGTTTTGGGACGTCGCTCGCCTATATTTCGCCGAATCGGCGCACCTTCAGGCAAAACTCAAAAATACCGCGCCGATGCACCTCAACTTCCTCGGGGCATTTGCGATGAGCGATACCAACCAGACGTTGCCGACCGGCGCCGCGCCCGGCAAACCGCGCAGTGACCATAGCGCACACGGCGGCGGGCTCTTTTCAACTGAAGACTGGTGGGCCGTCTGGATCGGCCTGCTGGTGATCGTGATTGCCTGGGCGCTGTTCGCCTCGGGCAGCAGCATCAAGTGGCTGGCGGTGGCGCCCGCCAAATGGGCGAGCGTGGGACAGGCCGCGCAGGACATCGGCAAGCATCTGCCGAACTATGTCGCGCTGTTCGTCGTGTTCGCTGTGCTGTTCGGCGTGAGCCTTGCCGCGCTGAAGCAGCGGGTCGGCATTTTCCTTGGCTCGTTCCTGATCCTGTTCATCGCATCGGCGCTGATCTTCACGCTGGGCGCGTGGGTCAATGCGTCGAAGTACAACCTCGAGCCGCCGTTGGTGGCACTGGCGCTCGGCCTCCTGATTTCCAATGTGTTCACGTTGCCCGAGTGGTTTTCAGCGGGCTTGCGCGTGGAGTTTTATATCAAGGTCGGCATCGTGTTGCTCGGCGCGACGCTGCCGTTCACCTTGCTGGTGTGGGCGGGGCCGGTCGCGGTCGGGCAGGCGACCATCGTCTCGCTCGTGACGTTCTTCGTGATCTTCTTTGCCGCCAAGGCGTTCGGTCTCGACCGGCGGTTTGCGGCCGTGCTGGGCGTGGGTGGCGCGGTGTGCGGCGTGTCGGCGGCGATCGCGATTGCCGGTGCGGTGCGCGCCAAACGCGAGCAGGTGTCGGTAGCGATTACGCTGGTGGTCTTGTGGGCGATCGTGATGATTTTCGTCCTGCCCTTTGCGTCGCGCTCGCTGGGACTCTCGACAGCAGTGGCGGGCGCATGGATCGGCACGTCCGAGTTCGCCGACGCCGCGGGTATTGCCGCCGCGCAAGCTTACGGCGACTTCGCGAAACACGCGGGCGGTGCGATTGCGGGCGCCCCCGAGGCATCGCTGCAGGCGTTCACGCTGATGAAGGTGGTCGGCCGCGATATCTGGATCGGTATCTGGGCGTTCGTGCTCGCCATCGTCGCGACGACGCGCTGGGAGTCGCAGGACAGCGGCGTCAAAGCGAAGGCGAACGCCGGTGAAATCTGGGCGCGTTTTCCGAAGTTCGTGATCGGCTTCGTAATCGCTTCAGCGCTGGTGACGTGGATCGCCAGCCACTACTCGCTGGCCGACTACCGCAAGGTCGTCACGCCCGAATTCGTCGCGCCGATCACTGCCTTGCGCACGTGGGCGTTCACGTTCTGTTTCCTGAGCATCGGGTTGACCACACGCCTGCGCGCGCTCTCGGCCACCGGCCTGAAACCGTTCCTGGCCTTTACGGCGGGCGTGGTAGTCAATATCGCCATCGGCTACGCGCTGTCCGCGCACGTGTTCGCACCGTACTGGAATAGCTTGGGGCAGGGCACGTGATGAGCGAGGCGGTCCGCATCGCCGGCACGGCCCACGCACGCTTCGATGCGTGCGCGCCGCGCTGCGCAAGCTGCCGGTATCGCGCCGAGGATCGGCATTCACTGGAGCAGAGCATTCCGGGTCTCGCCGTGTTCAGTTCCGGGTTTGGCGCGAGCGTGGCGGATAGCCGGCTATGCCGTCTGCACGACCAGCTCGTTTCGCCTGACGACACCTGCGCGCAGTACGACCCCATTCCACGGCATTGACGCGTGCGTTTGCATCGCCGCCCGGTGTGAGCCGTGCGGCGCGTACCTGCTTTGCGGTGTCAGTCGAGGAGCGGCGTCTTGATGTCCATCATTAACCGTCCGGCTTAGCCCCTCAATCGTTCAAAGCTGCCCGCGCATCGCCAGCCGATGCGCGCGATGCCGGACGCGCCCGTCTTTCTTCCGTCTCACGTCTGCCCGGGCCGCGCGTCGCGCCGCGGATGAAAAGCACGCCACACGTGGCGCACATCGCCCAGATGCCCAATATCACTAACCACTTTTCCATTTCGCCAGTCCTCTAAAACCCCGTACCGTTTTTATGTGCGTGCCTTGCGGCCGCGACCATCCATATTCTGTATAACGGCGCGCCGAGCAATCTGATAAGGGTAAAAGCGAAAAGAATCACGCCAGGGAAAGTACTGATCGCAACCGCCGTCGCCACGCGCAGCGCCATTCGGCGCAAACCCCCGCCGTACAGGGCTTTTAAAAAGGTGCAACCATGCTCAGCGCATGGTTGCACCTTTTTATTTGGAGGCGTACGATTCGCCCAACTTTTAGTCTTTCCCAGCGAATTCGTTTGGTATCCGAAGAAGGAAACATGGCTAGCACCACCCTTGGCGTCAAGGTCGACGACCTCCTGCGTTCCCGGCTGAAAGACGCCGCCACCCGGCTCGAACGCACTCCGCACTGGCTGATCAAGCAGGCGATCTTCGCGTACCTCGAAAAGATCGAGCACGGCCAATTGCCGCCGGAATTGTCGGGCCACACCGGCTCGGCCGATCTGGCTGACGGCGCCGCGGTGGAGCACGAGGAAGACGGTGCGTCGCATCCGTTCCTCGAATTCGCGCAGAACGTGCAACCGCAATCGGTGCTGCGCGCGGCGATCACCGCTGCGTACCGCCGTCCCGAGCCGGAATGCGTGCCGTTCCTGCTCGGCCAGGCGCGTTTGCCGGCCAACCTCGCGGGCGACGTACAGACGATGGCCGGCAAGCTGGTCGAAACGCTGCGCACCAAGAGCCGTGGCGGCGGCGTCGAAGGGCTGATCCACGAGTTCTCGTTGTCGAGCCAGGAAGGCGTCGCGCTGATGTGCCTCGCCGAAGCGCTGCTGCGGATTCCCGATCGCGCCACGCGTGACGCGCTGATCCGCGACAAGATCAGCAAGGGCGACTGGAAGTCGCACGTCGGCCAGGCGCCGTCGCTGTTCGTCAACGCCGCAACGTGGGGCTTGATGATCACCGGCAAACTGGTGGGGACCAACAGTGAGGCGAGCCTCTCGTCGGCGCTCACGCGTCTGATCGGCAAGGGCGGCGAGCCGCTGATCCGCAAGGGCGTCGACATGGCGATGCGCCTGATGGGCGAACAGTTTGTCACGGGCGAGAACATCTCCGAAGCGCTGGCGAATAGCCGCAAGTACGAAGCACGCGGCTTCCGCTACTCGTACGACATGCTCGGCGAAGCGGCGACCACCGAAGCCGACGCGCAACGCTACTACGCCTCGTACGAACAGGCGATCCACGCGATCGGCAAAGCGGCCGGCGGCCGCGGCATTTACGAAGGCCCGGGCATCTCGATCAAGCTGTCGGCGCTCCACGCACGCTACTCGCGTTCGCAGCAGGAACGCACGATGAGCGAACTGCTACCGCGCGTGCGCTCGCTGGCGATCCTCGCGCGCCGCTACGACATCGGCCTGAACATCGACGCTGAGGAAGCCGACCGCCTCGAAATCTCGCTCGATCTGCTTGAAGCGCTGTGCTTCGATCCGGAACTGGCTGGCTGGAACGGCATCGGTTTCGTGGTGCAGGCGTATCAGAAGCGCTGCCCATTCGTAATCGAATACCTGATCGATCTGGCGCGCCGCAGCCGCCACCGCATCATGGTCCGTCTCGTGAAGGGCGCGTACTGGGATACCGAAATCAAGCGCGCACAAGTGGACGGCCTCGAAGGCTATCCGGTCTACACGCGCAAGATCTACACGGACGTCTCCTACCTTGCCTGCGCGAAGAAGCTGCTCAGCGCGCCGGATGCCGTCTATCCGCAGTTCGCCACGCACAACGCGCACACGCTGTCGGCGATCTATCACCTCGCGGGCAATAACTACTACCCCGGCCAGTACGAGTTCCAGTGCCTTCACGGCATGGGTGAACCGCTGTATGAGGAAGTCACCGGCCGCGACAAGCTGAACCGTCCGTGCCGCGTGTATGCGCCGGTTGGCACGCATGAAACGCTGCTCGCGTACCTCGTGCGCCGCCTGCTGGAAAACGGCGCGAACACGTCGTTCGTGAACCGCATCGCCGACGAAAACGTCGCGATCAAGGACCTGATCGCTGACCCGGTCGACGAAGCCTCGAAGATCGTCCCGCTCGGCGCACCGCACGCGAAGATTCCGCTGCCGCGCAATCTGTTCGGCGCCGAGCGTCTCAATTCGATGGGCCTCGATCTGTCGAACGAACATCGTCTGGCCTCGCTGTCGTCGGCGTTGCTGGCGAGCGCGCATCATCCGTGGCGCGCCGCGCCGATGCTCGAAGACAACGAGATCGCCGTGGGCGTCGCACGTGATGTGCGCAACCCGGCCGATCATCGCGACCTCGTCGGTACTGTGGTGGAAGCGACCTCGGAACATGTGAGCGCCGCAATGGCCCACGCAGTCGCCGCCGCGCCGATCTGGCAAGCGACGCCGGTCGATGCCCGCGCCGATTGCCTCGCGCGTGCGGCCGATCTGCTCGAAGCCCAGATGCACACGCTGATGGGTCTTGTGGTGCGTGAAGCCGGTAAGTCGCTGGCGAACGCGGTCGCGGAAATCCGCGAAGCAATCGATTTCCTGCGCTACTACTCGACGCAGATCCGCAACGAGTTCTCCAACGACACGCACCGCCCGCTTGGTCCGGTGGTCTGTATCAGCCCGTGGAACTTCCCGCTGGCGATTTTCATGGGCCAGGTGGCTGCAGCGTTGGCGGCTGGTAACACCGTGCTCGCAAAGCCGGCCGAACAAACGCCGCTGATCGCCGCGCAAGCCGTGCGTATCCTGCGCGAAGCCGGCGTGCCGGCGGGCGCGGTGCAACTGCTGCCGGGCAATGGTGAAACGGTCGGCGCAGCGCTGGTGGCCGATCCGCGCACCCGTGCGGTGATGTTCACCGGTTCGACCGAAGTCGCGCGTCTGATCAACAAGACGCTCTCGAATCGTCTCGATCCGGAAGGCAAGCCGATCCCGCTGATCGCCGAAACCGGCGGCCAGAACGCGATGATTGTCGATTCGTCGGCGCTCGCTGAGCAGGTGGTCGCGGACGTGCTGCAGTCCTCGTTCGACTCCGCCGGTCAACGGTGTTCCGCGTTGCGCGTTCTTTGTCTACAAGAGGACGTTGCGGATCGCACGCTCGAAATGCTGACGGGCGCGATGCGCGAACTGTCGGTGGGCAATCCGGACCGCCTGTCGATCGACGTCGGCCCGGTGATCGACCTCGATGCGAAGCGCGGTATCGACGCGCACGTCGCGGCAATGCGCGAGAAAGGTCGCAAGATCGAGCAACTGCCGATGCCGGAAGGCGGGGGACAAGGCACGTTTGTTCCGCCGACGCTGATCGAACTCGACAGCATCGACGAATTGAAGCGTGAAGTGTTCGGCCCGGTGCTGCATGTGGTGCGTTACCGCCGCAGTCAGCTCGACAAGCTGCTCGAACAGATCCGTACGACTGGCTATGGCCTGACGCTTGGCATTCACACGCGGATCGACGAAACGATCGCTCACGTGATCAGCCGCGCGCATGTCGGCAACATCTACGTGAACCGCAATGTGATCGGCGCGGTGGTGGGTGTTCAGCCGTTCGGCGGTGAGGGTTTGTCGGGCACGGGTCCGAAAGCAGGTGGCGCGCTGTATCTGCAGCGTCTGCTGGCGACGCGTCCGGCAGGGTTGCCGAAGTCGCTGGCCGATGCACTGATCGTTGATGTGCCGCAAGCGGGCGTGAACGGGGATAATCCGTCCGCTGCCTTGACGGCGCTGCGCGACTGGCTGATCAGCGAACAGCAGCCGGTGCTGGCCGCACGCTGCGACGGTTATCTGTCGCATGTGCCGGCGGGCGCAACTGCGGTATTGTCTGGACCGACCGGCGAGCGCAACACGTACACGCTGGGCGCACGCGGCACGGTGCTGTGCATTGCCTCGACGGCGAGCGGCGCACGCGTGCAGTTCGCTGCGGCGCTGGCTACGGGAAATCACGCCTTGTTCGAGGGCGCGGCTGGTGAACAATTGGTGGCGCAGCTTCCTGCCGCGTTGAAGTCCCACGCAAGCGTGAAGAAGAGCGCCGATACGCCGTTCGACGCCGTCCTGTTCGAAGGCGATAGCGACGAACTGCTGGCGCTGGTGAAGGAAGTTGCGAAACGTGCGGGGCCGATCGTCTCGGTGCAGGGCGTCGCGGCTCGCGCGCTGGAAAGCGGCGATGAGGACTACGCGCTCGAGCGTCTGTTGACCGAACGCTCGGTCAGCGTGAATACGGCAGCAGCAGGCGGTAATGCAAATTTGATGACGATCGGTTGAGCGAACCTCATCGATTACTTCAAAAAAACGGAAGCGGTACGGCGACCCCGAAAAACCGCTCCATCCACACCTGGTACCAAGGAGAAGCTATGCAACACAAAATGAAACAGCTGGCAGGCGCAGCGCTGGTTGCAGCAATGTCGCTGGCGGGGACGGCCAACGCTCAATCGACCGAAGACGTGAAGATCGGCTTTGCCGGTCCGATGACGGGCGCACAGGCGCACTACGGTAAGGACTTCCAGAACGGCATCACGCTGGCTGTGGAAGACATGAACGCAACCAAGCCGGTGATCGGCGGCAAGCAGATTCGCTTCGTGCTCGATTCGGCCGACGACCAGGCTGACCCGCGCACCGGCACGACCGTTGCACAAAAGCTGGTGGATGACGGTATCAAGGGCATGCTCGGCCACTTCAACTCGGGCACCACGATTCCGGCTTCGCGCATTTACGCGAACGCGGGCATCCCCGAAATCGCAATGGCGACGGCGCCTGAGTACACGCAACAAGGTTTCAAGACCACGTTCCGCATGATGACGTCCGACACGCAGCAAGGTTCGGTCGCCGGCACGTTCGCTGTGAAGACCCTGGGCGTGAAGAAGATCGCGATCGTCGACGACCGCACGGCCTACGGCCAAGGTCTGGCTGATCAGTTCGAAAAGGCAGCGAAGGCAGCGGGCGGCTCGATCGTCGATCGTGAATACACGAACGACAAGGCTGTCGACTTCAAGTCGATCCTGACCAAGCTGAAGTCGGTCAACCCTGACCTGATCTATTACGGCGGCGCGGATTCGCAAGCGGCACCGATGGTCAAGCAGATGAAGGCACTGGGCATCAAGGCACCGCTGATGGGCGGCGAAATGGTCCACACGCCGACCTTCCTCCAGATCGCGGGTGACGCAGCGAACGGTACGGTGGCATCGCTCGCCGGCCTGCCGCTGGAAGAAATGCCGGGCGGCAAGGACTATGTCGCGAAGTATAAGAAGCGTTTCAACGAAGACGTGCAAACGTACTCGCCGTACGCTTACGACGGCGCAATGGCCATGTTCGACGCCATGAAGAAGGCTAACTCGACCGATCCGGCCAAGTATCTGCCGCTGCTCGCGAAGACCTCGATGCCGGCAGTGACGGCAGCGAACCTCGCGTACGACGGCAAGGGCGACCTGAAGAACGGCGGCATCACGCTGTACAAGGTTGTCGACGGCAAGTGGACGACGCTGCAAAGCGTGGGCGGGAAGTAAGCGGTTTTTCGCTGCTCGCTTTGACGTCAGGAACCCCGCTTCGGCGGGGTTTTTTATGGCGCTTTGAGTTTGTGCTGCTTGCGTGAGCCAATGGCGTCAGTCCATCTTCTGCCTGATGACTGCAAGCGTCTTGGTGTCGTAGTTCAATTCCACCTTTCTGCCGTCCTTGTTGTAGGCTTCGACCTCATAGCAGTTGTCGTCGATCTCGAACTTCGCGATCTTGTAGCCTTGCGCTTCGATCTGCGCACGGGCGTCACTCTCCTTTAGCCATTCTGCCGTGGGATGAACTGGACAGGACACGTCCATTGCGAACACCGCGCTCGACAGTCCCAGCGCACCTGCAAATACCGCAGCCTTAAGCATATCGACTCCCTGAATCGTTCAGACGAACAGCAACCCCTAGCCGATTCGTCAATCGGTGCACAAGGTGGTCGCATGGGAAGTCTGCTATGCGTCAAAAATTCGACTTAAGACTTGTCGGTGCAGAGGGACGTTGTTCACAAGCCTTTTACGCTAAGCCGTCTCGCCTCGCAGTTTCCTTCCCTGTTCGCGAATCTGCTCCAACGTTGCGCCCGGCGTGCTCGCCTCCTGCGGCATGCGAATCTCGATCACTGCCGCGCGCTTCGCCTCAAGAGAACGCTGCAACGCCGGCAGGAAATCTTCAGTCCGCTCTACCGTCTCTCCATGTGCGCCGAACGACTTTGCGAATGCCGCAAAATCCGGATTCGTGAGACCGGTGCCATGCACGCGATTCGGATAGTGCCGCTCCTGATGCATCCGGATCGTCCCGAAGTGGCTGTTGTTCACGACGATGAAAATCACATGCAGGTCGTATTGCATTGCCGTCGCGAGTTCTTGCGCGGACATCATGAAGCAGCCGTCGCCGGCTAGCGCGACTACTGCGCGTTGCGGATACATCGACTTCGCCGCAATCGCCGCGGGTACGCCGTAGCCCATCGCGCCACTGGTCGGCGCGAGTTGCGAGCGGAAATGCCGATATGAAAAATGCCGATGCAGCCAGGTTGCGTAGTTGCCCGCGCCGTTTGTGAGTATCGCGTCCTCCGGTAGATGCGCGCGCAACTGCTGGATCACTTCGCCCATTTGCACGTCGCCAGGAATCTGCCGTGGTTTGCGCCAGTCGAGATATGCGCGATGCGCTTCGACCGCGGCGCCGGTCCATGCGAGCTTGTCGGAAGACGGCCTCAACGCTGCAAGCAATACTGCAAGTTCTGGCATGCCCGAGACAATCGGCAGATCTGCCGCATACACGCGCCCCAGTTCTTCCGCACCTTGATGCACGTGCACAAGCGTCTGCTTGGTCTTCGGAATGTCGAGCAGCGTGTAGCCGTTCGTCGTTGCTTCGCCTAGCCGTGGGCCTAGCGTGAGTAGCAGGTCCGCATCGCGGATACGTTGAGCAAGCGCCGGGTTGATACCGAGGCCGACATCACCCGCATAGTTCGGATGCTCGTTGTCGAGCGTGTCCTGAAAGCGGAACGCGAGGCCGATCGGCAATTGCCAATTCTCGACGAAGCGTTGCAGGTCGGCACATGCCGCAGGTGTCCAACCGCTGCCACCGGCAATCACCATCGGCCGTTGCGCGCCTTCCAGCAATCGGCGCAACTCTTCCATCTGCACTGCGGACGGCGACGCCGCCACACGCTTATATCTCGGCGCACCTGCTACGGCTTCGCACGCATCGCTCAACACATCTTCCGGCAACGACAACACGACCGGCCCCGGACGCCCTGACGTCGCCGTGTGAAACGCGTGGCTCAGATACTCGGGAATACGCTTCGGATCGTCGATTTGCGCGACCCATTTCGCCATCTGGCCGAACATGCGCCGGTAGTCGATTTCCTGGAAGGCCTCGCGATCGAGATGCTCGCGCGCGCATTGGCCGATCAGCAGGATCATCGGCGTCGAGTCCTGAAACGCGGTGTGCACGCCGATCGATGCATGCGTCGCGCCCGGTCCGCGCGTGACGATGGCGACGCCCGGGCGTCCGGTCAATTTGCCGACGGCCTCCGCCATGTTCGCGGCCGCCGCCTCGTGCCGGCAGACGATAGTCTGGATGCGGTCTGTTTCGTCGTGCAGCGAATCGAGCACGGCGAGAAAGCTCTCGCCGGGAACACAAAAAACACGTTCGACGCCGTGCGTCAGCAAGGCGTCGACGACGAGACGCGCGCCTGTGGTTTGAGCGGTGGAAGAAGATTCAGAAGCGAGCGGCATTGCGATGAAGCCTCCAGGCGTTGCGATGGGTGCGATCGGTGCGGTCGAGTCGTGGTGTTCTCAACACTCCACAATATTCACCGCCAACCCACCGCGCGACGTTTCCTTGTACTTCGTCTTCATATCCGCGCCGGTCTGCATCATCGTCTTGATCACAGAGTCCAGCGACACGTAGTGAGTACCGTCACCGCGCAGCGCCATTCGCGCCGCATTCACGGCTTTCACCGAGCCCATCGCATTGCGTTCGATACACGGAATCTGCACCATCCCGCCGACCGGATCGCACGTCAGCCCGAGGTTATGCTCCATGCCGATCTCGGCTGCATTCTCGACTTGCTCAGGCGTGCCGCCCATCACCGCCGCGAGCGCACCCGCGGCCATCGAGCAGGCCACGCCGACTTCACCCTGGCATCCCACTTCCGCGCCTGAAATCGACGCGTTCAGCTTGTACAGAATGCCGATTGCCGCCGCCGTCATCAGGAAGTCGATCACACCCTGCTCGTTCGAGCCCGGCATGAAGCGCGTGTAGTAATGCAGCACCGCGGGAATGATGCCGGCCGCGCCGTTGGTCGGTGCCGTGACCACGCGCCCGCCCGCAGCGTTTTCTTCGTTCACGGCGATGGCATAGAGATTGATCCAGTCGACCATCGACAGCGGATCGCGCAGCGCCAGCTCAGGATTGCTCGACAGCGCACGATACAACTGCGGCGCGCGGCGCTTTACATGGAACGGACCGGGCAAGTTACCGTCCGCATCCGGATTGTTGATACCGCAGCCGCGCGACACGCACGACTGCATCACATTCCAGATCTTCAGCAGACCCGCACGCGTTTCTTCTTCCGTGTGCCAGACGCGTTCGTTTTCCCACATCAATTGCGCGATGCTCTTGCCGGTCGATTTGCACAGCGCGAGCAATTCGTTGCCGCTGCGGAACGAATGCGGCAATTGTTCGACCGCGCTCAGCACCTTCGTGTTCGGCGCGCCCGCCGTCACCACAAAACCGCCACCGACCGACAGATACGTCGACTCACGCAGCGTCTCGCCTTGCGCATCGAACGCGCGCAGCTTCAGCCCGTTCGGATGCTCGGACAGCGCCTGGCGATAAAACGAAATGTGATCTTTCTGCACGAACGGCACGTCGTGCGTGCCGAGCAAGGCGAGCTTGCGCGACGCCTTCACCGCTTCGAGCCGCTGTGCGATCGTATCCGGATCCACCGTGTCGGGTGCATCGCCCATCAGGCCGAGCATCACGCCGCGATCGGTGCCGTGACCCTTGCCGGTCGCGCCGAGTGACCCATACAGATCCACTTTCACCGATGCCGTCGCGCCAAGCAGCCCGTCGCGTTCGAGCCCTTGCGCGAACATCAGCGCCGCACGCATCGGCCCGACCGTATGCGAACTGGACGGACCAATGCCGATTTTGAAGAGGTCGAACACGCTGACTGCCATTTACTGCTCCCTGCTGATAAAAGTTAGTTTAGCGCGCCGGCAGCGGTAAGCACACGGCGAGCCATGCGGGCGGCGTCGGTGCGAGCTGCAGCGCGATCGGCGTATAGCGTCCGTCGAGACGCGCCGCCAGGTGAAACAGTTCCGTCGCGTTTTTTGGATCCCATTGACCCGAATAGCCCGGCAAACCGGCCTCGCGACGTTTGGCATCGAACGGAACGTTCGAATGCACGAATTCTTCATGCGTCTTGCTGCCGTCCGCGTACGGCGTGAGCCAGTTCAGCGCGCCTTGCAGCGACGCGCCGTTCGCCCCCTTTTCCGGCAACCAGTTGCGGTTGTGGCGGCGCGCAGCGAGTGCGGCGGTCACGAGCGGCTGCAGGTCGTAGGTGACGTAATGCAGCGCGTCGCGCTCGCCGAAGTCGAACGTCGAGCCGTCCGGCGCAATGTTGTCGCCGATATGCTCGTCGAACAGGCGCTGCGCCGCGTTGATCATCTTGCGGTTATCCAGCGTGAACGCGGCCATCGAGATCAGCTTGATCCGGTGGCTTTGCCAGTTGTTCTTGAACGTGCCCGTGAGCGGCCGCGGCTGCGCGTCGATCTGCGCGATATAGCCGCTCGCGAGCTTCGTCAGGAACGCCATCGAAGCATTGCGCGTCTTCACCGGCAACGCGCTCGCGGTCATGTCGTAGGCGAGGATCAGGCCCTCAAAATGGGTTTCGTCGATCGGATTGAAACTGGGTTGATAAGTCGTGACCCACGCATACAGCAGGCGGTCGACCAGTTTCAGATAACGGTCGTCACTGGTTGCGCGCCAGGCGAGCGCGGCGTCGCGCAGCAGGTCCAGATCTTTTTCCGCCTCGACGCTTTGATCGTAGATGCCCTCGTGCGGCAACGTGCCTTCGGTATGCAGTTTCGCCAGCGCATGCGGCGGGTCGTTCAGATGTGCCAGTACATTGCTCACCAGTGCCTTGACGCCTGGGTCGGCATTCGTGCGCTCGCTGGTTTGCAACGCGGGCGCCGCGCAAAAATTCATTGCGGCCTGCGCCTGGCGCAGCGGCAGCAGCACCGCCGCGCCAGCCAGCAATAGCGTGCAAGCCTGTTGCCATGTTTGGGTTCGCCTGATTTCGGTCCGGCTTTGCATCAATCGCACCTGTCGCGCCATGCGAAACTCCTCGTTAGGCTGATTCGGTGTGTGATGTTAGCCGTTTGCGGACACAAGCGACAGAACCGCGCAACGCCTGCTTACAACCTTCAGGCGCTGCGCGGTTTGCGGGCCGGCTTACTCGTAGTCGGCGATCGGCACGCAGGAGCAGAACAGGTTGCGGTCGCCGTACACGTTGTCCGCACGGCCGACCGGCGGCCAGTACTTCTTGGCGATCAGCGTGGGCAGCGGATACGCGGCGGTTTCGCGCGCATACGCATGTTTCCAGTCGTTCGCGATGACTACCGCCGCCGTGTGCGGCGCGTGCTTGAGCGGATTGTCTTCGCGGTCCGAGCGGCCGTCTTCCACAGCGCGGATTTCCTCGCGGATCGCGATCATCGCTTCGATGAAGCGGTCGAGTTCTTCCTTCGATTCCGATTCGGTCGGTTCGACCATCAACGTGCCCGGCACCGGGAAGCTCATGGTCGGTGCGTGGAAGCCGTAGTCGGCGAGGCGCTTGGCGACGTCGTCGACGGAGATGCCGCTGGTTTCCTTGATCGGACGCAGATCGAGAATGCATTCGTGCGCGACCAGTCCGCCCGGGCCCGAGTACAGCACCGGGTAATGCGGCGCGAGTTTGTTCGCGACATAGTTTGCGTTGAGGATCGCGGTTTCGGTGGCGGCCGTGAGGTTCTTCGCGCCCATCATCGCGATGTACATCCACGAAATCGGCAGGATCGACGCGGAACCGTACGGCGCGCCCGACACAGCGCCGATACCGTTCGGCGCGCGCTCGTAGCCCGACGAAATCTGATTCGGCAGGAATTGCTCGAGATGCGCGCCGACCGCAACCGGACCGACGCCCGGTCCGCCGCCGCCGTGCGGAATACAGAAGGTCTTGTGCAGATTCAGGTGCGAGACGTCGCCGCCGAACTGACCCGGCGCACAGAGGCCGACCATGGCGTTCATGTTCGCGCCGTCCACATAGACCTGGCCGCCGTGCGCATGCACGATCTCGCAGATTTCGCGGACGTTCGATTCGAACACGCCGTGTGTGGACGGATACGTGATCATGATCGCCGCGAGCTTGTCGGCGTGCTGCTCGGCTTTCTTTTTCAGGTCTTCGATATCGACGTTGCCTTGCGCGTCGCAAGCCACTACGACCACCTGCATGCCGGCCATCTGCGCCGATGCCGGGTTCGTGCCGTGCGCCGAAGCGGGAATCAGGCAGACGTTGCGGTGGCCTTCGCCGCGCGATGCGTGGTACGCGTGAATGATCAACAGACCCGCGTACTCGCCTTGCGAGCCGGCGTTCGGCTGCAGCGACACCGCTGCGTAGCCGGTGGCCGCGACCAGCATCTGTTCGAGCTGATCGATCATTTCGCGGTAGCCGACCGTTTGCTCAGCCGGTGCGAACGGGTGAATCTGACCGAATTCGGGCCACGTGACAGGCAGCATTTCCGAGGTCGCGTTCAGCTTCATCGTGCAGGAGCCGAGCGGGATCATCGAGCGGTCGAGCGCCAGATCCTTGTCGGAGAGGCTGCGCAGGTAGCGCAGCATTTCCGTTTCAGAATGATGACGGTTGAACACGTGGTGCGTGAGGTACGCGCTGGTGCGTTCGAGCGCGGCGGGCACGGTGTTCTCTGTGGGGAGTTCTGCGTCGAGTGCGTCGATTTGCGGGACTTCGTCGACGAATGCCGCTTGCGCAAAGGCCGCGAGCAGATCGGCCAGATCGCTGCGCGTGGTGGTTTCGTCGATCGAGATGCCGACGCGCGTGTCGCTCACGCGACGCAGATTGATGCGCCGCGCCGTCGCCGCGTCATGCAGCGCCTGGGTGCGCGCGCCGGTTTCGAACGTGAGCGTGTCAAAGAACGTGTCGTTGACGAGCGTGTAACCGAGCTTCTTCGCGCCGGCTGCGAGCAACGCCGCGATACGGTTCACGCGCAGCGCGATCGTCTTCAGACCGTGCGGGCCGTGATAGACGGCGTACATGCTGGCCATGATCGCGAGCAGCGCTTGCGCGGTACACACGTTCGAGGTCGCCTTCTCGCGGCGGATATGTTGTTCGCGCGTTTGCAGCGCGAGACGCAGTGCCGGATTGCCTTGTGCATCGACGGTCACGCCGACCAGACGGCCCGGCATCTGACGCTTGAATTCGTCGCGCACGGCGAGGTAAGCCGCGTGCGGGCCGCCGAAACCAACCGGCACGCCGAAACGCTGCGTGTTGCCGACGGCCACGTCCGCGCCCCATTCGCCCGGCGGCGTCAAAACGGTCAGCGCGAGCAGATCGGCAGCGACTACCACGTGGCCGCCTGCGGCATGGATCGCTTCAGCGAGTGCGCGGTAGTCGCGCACGTCGCCGTTTACGCCCGGGTATTGCAGCAGCACGCCGAACGCATTCGCGTTCGCCGCCTCCGCAGCCGGGCCGACTTTCACTTCGATGCCGACCGGCGTGGCGCGCGTCTTCACCACTTCGATGGTTTGCGGCAGCACGTCGTCGGCGACGTAAAACACGTTCGACTTCGGCTTGCCGACGCGTTGCAGCAGTGTCATCGCTTCAGCGGCCGCGGTGGCTTCATCGAGCAGCGAGGCGTTCGAGATCGCGAGACCCGTCAGGTCGACGATCATCTGCTGGAAGTTCAGCAGCGCTTCCAGACGGCCCTGCGAGATTTCCGGCTGATACGGCGTGTACGCGGTGTACCACGCCGGATTTTCCAGCACGTTACGCAGGATCACCGTCGGGGTGTGCGCGTTGTAATAACCCTGCCCGATGTACGAGCGGAACACCTGGTTCTTGTCCGCCAGCTCACGCAGCGCGGCGAGCGCTTCGGCTTCGCTCTTAGGTTGGGCGAAGGGGCCGAGCGGCAGCGTTTCGGTGCGGCGGATCGTCTTCGGAATGACCGCGTCGATCAGCGCGGCGCGCGACGCGAAGCCGAGGGCTTCGAGCATCGCTTGCTGGTCGGCCGAATCCGGGCCGATGTGCCGTTCAGCGAAGGCGTCATGCACTTCGAGCGCGGCGAGCGAGAGAGGAGTGCGGTTCATCAGACGATCCGGGTGTTCGAGCTTCATGAGGTGTTCCTGGCGGTGCGGGCGTCCGTTCGACTGTCGAATCGGACGCGCCGCGCCTGTCGGGTTTAAACGTAATGGTGCAACTTGCGGTGAATCAGGCGCCGACGGCCTTGGCGTACGCGTCCGCGTCGATCAGGCGATCCTGCGATGCGTCCGCGGCCGGCTTGATCTTGAAGAGCCAGTTCTCGTACGGCGCGCTGTTGACGCCATCCGGCGTGTCGGCGACGGCCGGGTTCGCTTCGATGATTTCGCCCGAGACTGGCGCGTAGATATCGGAAGCGGCTTTCACCGACTCGATCACGGCGACGGTGTCGCCAGCGTTGACGGTCTTGCCCAGTTCCTGAACTTCGAAGAAGACGATGTCGCCGAGCGCTTCCTGCGCGTGGTCGGTGATGCCGACCGTCAGCGTGCCGTCCGCTTCGGTGCGGACCCACTCGTGCGATTCGGTGTATTTCAGATCGGCCGGGATGCTCATCGGATGCTCCTATGCGGTGTTATTCGGTATGAACTTAAGAAGGAAAACGCACGCGCCGGCTGCTTAAACTGCGAGCACTTTGCCGTTGCGTACGAACGGCAGTTTTACCACGCTTGCGGGTACGTTTTTGTCACGAATCTGGACGTGAACGGTGTCGCCCGGCTGCACGCCTTTCGGCACGCGCGCGAAGGCGATCGATTCCTGCATCGTGGGTGAAAAAGTGCCGCTGGTGATTTCGCCAACGCCTTGCGGCGTGACGACTTTCTGATGAGCACGCAGCACGCCTGCCGCCTTGCCGTTTTCCTTCAGCAGGATCAGACCGACGAACGCGGCCTGCGAGCCGTCGGCTTCGAGCTTGGCTTTGCCGACGAAGTCGCGCGGCGAGGTCAGATCGACAGTCCAGGCGAGGCCGGCGTCGAGCGGCGAGACGTTGTCGTCCATATCCTGGCCGTACAGGTTCATGCCGGCTTCGAGACGCAGCGTGTCGCGCGCGCCGAGACCCGCGGGGCGCACGCCTTGACGCACCAACGCGTCCCAGAACTCGCAGACGGAAGTTGCGGGCAGGACGATTTCGAAACCGTCTTCGCCGGTGTAGCCGGTGCGGGCAATCATCAACTCGCCAAACGGCGTGTTGCCGACGATCGCGGCGTTAAACGGCTTAAGGAGTTCGGTCGAGGTGCGGCTGGACGGCGCGACTTGCCAGACCTTATCGCGGGCGTTCGGGCCCTGCACGGCGACGATCGCCAGATCGCGGCGCGGCGTGATGGTCAGGCCGTAGCTCCCTTCGGCGTTGAGCTTGCTGAACCAGGCGACGTCTTTCTCCGCGGTGCCCGCGTTGACGACCAGGCGGAAGTGCGTCTCGCTGAAGTAGTAGACGATCAGATCGTCGATCACGCCGCCATTCGGGTTCAGCAGACAGGAGTAGAGCGCACGGCCCGGCGTTTGCAGCTTGGCGACGTTATTGGCCAGCGCGTGTTCGAAGAAGGCGCGCACGCGTTCGCCGGTGAAATCGACGACGCACATGTGCGAGACGTCGAACATGCCGGCGTCGGTGCGCACGGCGCGGTGTTCGTCGATCTGCGAGCCGTAGTTGACGGGCATGTCCCAGCCGCCGAAATCGACCATGCGGGCGTTGAGCGCACGATGGGTGGCGTTGAGCGGGGTGTGTTTGAGTTCGGTCATGGGGCCTCAGGCGTCTCGCGAAACAAAAAAGGCCATGCGGCGCTACGCCTCGCGGCTGATGCCTGCGAGCGATTGCGTTGCATGACCCCTCTGTCCTCGATACCTGAGAGATTGCGCTACCGTGCGATGGTGAAGCCATGATCGCTACGGTGAAACGCGCGCCCCTTCGGTGGGCAGCTTGCCAGAATCTGCTCGATATAAACGATGCAGACGGCTACTGCCGCTCTCCAGAGTGCGAAAAACCGGTGCCTTGATGTTGCCTGGGTGCGGGTTCTTCGACGCAGTCGGTCCTTTTGCCTGAGAGTTTGCGGGTGTGCCCCTTCGGCGGTGCGACCTGCGATTTTCTGCGTCAGCACGCTCTCCCGACGCGTGCGGCGAATGTACGCGAGGGCCGGGGGCTTGTCAAATAAAGGCCCGCGAGGGGCATGGGGGTTGGCGCTGCGGGTTCGCTAAAGTCAAAAAAAGGCGCGGGACGTGATGCCCGCGCTTCTTTGCTTCAGTGCCTGAACCGGCGCGATTATTCGCCGATTTATTCGCCGATGGCGTGTGCCGCGTTGTCCAGTTCCTGGTTCAGCACGTGCTGTTCGTCGCCGGACAGGCCGCCGCCGTGTTGCGCCGCCATGTCGTGAGCTTCCTGACGGATCACGTCGAGGCGATGGTGCAACGCACCGCCTTGCGGGGGCGGGTAGTAGCCTTGGTTGACGCGAGCGTCGATGCGGCGGCTCAGGTTGTCGATCCGGCCGTTGACCTGGTTGAAGCGCTGATCCGCGATTTGCTGCGGGTTAGGGCGCGGCGCCGGCGCGGGTTGCTGGGGAGCCACCACGCAGGCGGCGAGGGAGCTGAGCAAAGCGCATGCTGCTAGTGCGCGGACGATACGAGGCATGGACTCTCCGGAAGTCGTTGTCGTTTTGTGGTGCTACTGGGGTAGCAACGGATTGTCGGGGATCCACGCTGACCGCCAAGACGGGGTTATTTGTAACGTTATGTTCCTTTCGGGGTTGTCAGGCTTTTTGCTATTGGCGGCGGCATGGTTCGCGTGCTGCCGCCAAATGGCCAGAAAGCACCCCGTGGCGCTGGGAAAGTCAGCGAATGCGTTCAAACGGCAACCGGACGCCTTCTTCTGAGCTCCGGGCTGCAAGCTCGATGATCGTCATCACGTCGACCGCGTCCTGAGCGCTGACGGGAAATTTCGTGCCGTTCTGAATGGCATCCGCCAAGGCAATATAAAAGCCGACGTATTCCCCATTGCGCGTAGGCACCTCCCGCTCGACTTCCTGGCCGTCTTCGAGCACACGCAACACACCAGGCGCATTGCCGGCGCCGAACCCGTCATCGCCCGGCCGCAGGCCGGCTTTCAACTGATCTTCCTGCGTATCGAGCCCGTATTTGACGTAGCTCCCCTGCGTGCCGTGGATCGTAAACCTCGGCGCGACGTACGCAGTCAACGCGCTGGCATGCAACACCACTTCGAACTCGCCGTATCCCAGCTGAATATGGACGTAGTCCGGTGCACTGGCTTGATCGCGGTGAGTGCGAACCGTCGCGGACACGGTCTGCGGTGCGCCGAACAGCGCCAGCGCCTGATCGATCAGGTGCGGTCCAAGATCGAATAGCAGGCCGCCGCCGCGCGAAGCCTCCTCGCGCCAACGCTGCCGAACCTCCGGCCGGAAACGGTCGAAATGCGATTCGTATTGCGTGATGCGTCCCAACTCTCTGCTGGCAAGCAGATCCCGCACGGTCAGAAAATCACCGTCCCAGCGGCGGTTATGAAAGGGGACGAACCGCTTGCTGCGAGCCAGTGCAATGTTGGCGAGCGTGTGGGCGTCGGCGGCGGTGAGCGTGACGGGCTTGTCGACTACGACGTGCTTGCCCGCTTCCAGCGCGCGGCGCGCCAGGTCGAAGTGCGTGTCATTGGGCGTCGCGATGACGACGCAGTCGATTTCTTCGAGCGCCAGCAGGGCGTCGAGATCGGCCACCACCTTTGCGTGCGGGTAATCGGCCAGCGCGTGCTCGGGCTGGCTCGTCGCGATGGCTGCGATGCTCGCTCGCCCGCAGTGCTCGATCACCGGCGCATGAAAGGTCGCGCCAGCAAAACCGTAACCCATCAATCCAATCTTCAGCGATGCGGACATGCGTGTCTTCCTGCAAAAACGGCGCGCCGCTTTGCCACCGCGGCGACGGCGCGCAACAGCGTAATTGTGGCATGTCCCGAAGGCGGACTGTCGGCATCGTCGCAGGCGTTTGCCGGTGGCGCTTGTTTGGCGGCGCTCGGACGGCAGTTGCCGCCGCGTTCGGGGCAGCCAGGTCGGGCATCCTTTTTTGTCGTCGGGCGAGCTGCCATCGCGGGCCCCGTTCCCGGCCATCCGACAGCGCGCCTGTCACGGCATCCGTTTCGGGCATCCGTGTTAACATCGCTCCTCTCGCGCAGATCGCGGCGAGCCGGAACGCCCCTCACACCGAGGCATGCGCGCCAGCCGCCCGCCCCGCGCAGCATGCCCCCGGGCCTTCGGTCTCGCGATTTCGCACCCAAGCGCCCTCAACCGCATTACCCATCCACAGACGATGTCCGCAGGCCTGAACCCCGCTCAAAATGAAGCGGTCCGTTATCTTGACGGTCCGTGTCTAGTGCTCGCCGGCGCAGGCAGCGGCAAGACGCGTGTGATCACGCAGAAGATCGCCCATCTGATCGAGGCCAAAGGCTTCGAACCGCGCCACATTGCCGCCGTCACGTTCACGAACAAGGCCGCGTTGGAAATGCGCGAGCGCGTGGGCAAGCTGCTTGAAGGCAAGACGCTCACCACGCCCGGCAAGGAAGGCCGCAAAGTACCCGTCAACCAGTTGACGGTCTGCACCTTCCACTCGCTCGGCGTGCAGATTCTGCGGCAGGAAGCGGAACACGTCGGTTTGAAGCCGCAGTTCTCGATCATGGATTCGGACGACTGCTTCGGCATGATCCAGGAGCAGGTCGGCTCGACGGACAAGGGCTTCATCCGCAAGATCCAGTCGATCATCTCACTGTGGAAGAACGGCATGATCATGCCCGAGCAGGCGATCGCGATCGCCGCGAACGAGGACGAACATCAGGCCGCGATCGTCTACCGCAACTACGTGGCGACGCTGCATGCGTATCAGGCGGTCGATTTCGACGACCTGATCCGCCTGCCCGCCGAACTCTTCGAGAAGAACGAGCAGGTGCGCGACCGCTGGCAGAACAAGCTGCGCTATCTGCTGATCGACGAGTATCAGGACACCAACGCGTGCCAGTACGAACTGGTGAAACTGCTGGCCGGCAAGCGCGCGGCGTTCACGGCGGTCGGCGACGACGATCAGGCGATTTACGGCTGGCGCGGCGCGACGCTCGAAAATCTCGGGCAGCTCAGCAAGGATTTTCCGAAGCTGCATCTGATCAAGCTCGAGCAGAACTACCGTTCGACGGTGCGCATTCTGACCGCCGCGAACAACGTGATCGCGAACAACCCCAAGCTGTTCGAAAAGAAGCTCTGGTCCGAACACGGCATGGGCGACGCGATTACTGTCACGCCTTGCAACGACGAAGAGCACGAGGCCGAGTCCGTGGTGTTCCGCCTGTCCGCGCACAAGTTCGAGCGGCGCGCGAATTTCCGCGACTACGCGATCCTGTACCGCGGCAACTTCCAGGCGCGCATCTTCGAACAGGTGCTGCGGCGCGAACGGATTCCGTATGTGCTGTCGGGCGGGCAGTCGTTCTTCGACAAAGCCGAGATCAAGGATATCTGCGCGTATCTGCGCCTGATCGCCAACGCGAACGACGACCCGGCGTTCATCCGCGCGATCACCACGCCACGCCGCGGCGTCGGCAACACGACGCTCGAAGCGCTCGGCTCGTTCGCCGGCCAGGCGAAGGTGTCGCTGTTCGAAGCGGTGTACATGGGCGGCATCGAGGCGCGCCTGTCGCCGCGTCAGATCGAACCGATGCGCGTGTTCTGCGACTTCATGCAGCGCCTCACCGATCGCGCCGAGAAGGATGCCGCCGGGACCTTGCTCGACGAACTGATGGACGCAATTCACTACGAAGCCTATCTGTACGACGCATTCGACGAACGTCAGGCGCAGTCCAAGTGGCAGAACGTGCTCGAGTTCATGGAATGGTTGAAGCGCAAGGGCACCAAGGCCGAACCCGAAGGTTCGGAGAAGAACGAGGCAACCGGCTACGACACCGCCGACGGCTTCGGCGACACCGGTAAGAGTCTGCTCGGCCTGATTCAGACCGTCGCGCTGATGTCGATGCTCGAGGGCCGCGAGGAAGATCCGGACGCCGTGCGGCTCTCGACGGTGCACGCGTCGAAGGGGCTGGAGTACCCGCACGTGTTTCTGGTGGGCGTCGAAGAAGGCATCATGCCGCACCGTGGCGGTCCGGACGACGAGCCGATCGACGACGCGCGCATCGAGGAAGAGCGTCGTCTGATGTACGTCGCGATCACGCGGGCGCAGCGCAGCCTGCATCTGAACTGGTGCAAGAAGCGCAAGCGCGCGCGCGAAACCGTGGTGTGCGAGCCGTCGCGCTTCATCCCCGAGATGCTGCTCGACGACGCCCCGCCGCCGACACCCGAAGAAGCGCCGATGTCGCCGAAAGACCGGCTTGCGAGTTTGAAGGCGCTGTTGCAGAAGCCTTGAGCGTGGGAGTGAACGCAAGACCCCGTGCGCGGCAGGTGCATCGGCGGTTTTTCGACGTGCGCACGCTACAGTGGCACGGCCCGTCAATCGGAGACCGCTCGCATGCCCACGCCGCCGCTCGCGCACTATTGCCGCGCGCTCGAAACCTACGTCGACGCGAAAGACAACACGCGTGCTCACCGCATCGCCGAGGCCTTCGCGCCGGATGCGGTTCTCACTATTTCGCTTGCCACGTCGAATATCGCGTTTCCGGCACGCACAGTCGGTACCGATGCGATCGCGAAAACGCTCGTCACCGATTTCGGCGCCCAGTACGCGCAGTGCCGCACGTACTACGTGTGCGATTCGCTCGCGGTGGATAACGGCACGATCGAGGCCTTGCCCTGGCTGGTGGTGATGCGCGAACGGGCAACCGGCGCATTGCGTGTCGGCCACGGGGTGTATCGGTGGACTTTCGACGCGGCGCCGGCCGTCACGGGGTTCCATATCCACATCGCACGCATGGACGTCGTGCCGGACGTCGACGGCAAATTGCTCGAAGCGTTGCAAGATGGGCTGAGCTATCCGTGGCTCGTGCCTGCCGACCTGCACACGCATTTGACGTCGCTGGCTCGTAGCACACCGGCGTTGGCATTTGTCGAGGCGTTCAGCCGCCCCGCGGTTGCATCGGCAGGCGCCTGAGCCGACGGCGCATAGAGCGCATTCGCATAAAAAATCCCTGCCCGTGTCGCCACGGTGCAGGGATTTTTTGTCCTGCGACAACCGCCAGAAGCGCCTTATTTCGCCGCGCTGACCATGTAGTCGACGGCGGCTTTCACGTCCGAGTCGGAGGCAGTCGAGCCACCTTTGGGCGGCATCGCACCCTTGCCGTGCAGTGCGTAGTTGTAGACCGTGTCCATCGGTTCTTTCAGGCGCGGCGCCCATGCGTCCTTGTCGCCGAACTTCGGTGCGTTCAGCACGCCGGCCGCGTGACACGCCTGACAAACCTGCTGATACAGCGCCTTGCCGGCTTGCGAGGCGTCCGCGCTTTGGGTTCCGCCTGCTGCTGGCGCAGCCGCTTGCGGCACGCTTGCCATGGCCGCCATTGCAGCAGCGGCCTGTGCAGCGCCAGCGTCCGAAGCACCCGCCGGCGCCGCCGCAGCAGCGCCAGACGCGGCTGCCGCCGCACCCGCTGCCGGCTGGGCCGGTTCAGGAAAGCTCGCACCGGAATTGTTCGCCATGTATGCCACCGCGCGGGCGATTTCGAAGTCGCTGTAGTCGTCCGGGCTGGTGCCGCCACGCGCGGGCATCGCGCCCTTGCCGGCGAGCGCCGTGTGCCACAGCGTGTCGAAGCCCTGCGTGATACGCGGCGCCCAGTCGGCGGTATTGGTGAATTTCGGCGCGCCTGCCGCACCCGACGCGTGACACGCGGAGCAAACGGCCTTGTAAACTTCTTCACCGGTCTTGTAGATGCGTGGCGCATTGGCGTCGCGAATGTCGACTTGTGCGAGCGGCTTGATGCGCGCGCTGACCTCGGCGTCGGAAAGACTGTCTGTGCCGGCGCCGGTGCGCGTCGAATTATCGACGTAGATCACTAGCAGAACGATGATGACGATCGGTACCGCAAAACTGGCAATGATCGCGGCAATGAGCTGCCCGGGGGTTTTGATTGGGGCTCCGTGTGGTGCTTCGCTCATGCTTGTCTCGTCTCCGTGGATATGTGAGCGGTACAGCGTGACGGCAACTTCTTGTTCTCTATTCAGCCACGGACGATTATAGACGGAACATTTCGGCGGCGGCGAGGGGCGCGGCCAGGTGTTCAGCAGGCGTTTACCCGCATCGCGGGGTGAGGCTGGCACCGCCCGAATGGAAGGCTTCAGGCGCGCAATCCCGCCATCTAGGCCGTCCGGTGGACGGTTTGGCCGAAACCGGGTATCCTTTCGGTCTCGCTTTGGCGTCGCTCCTGTTCAGGTTGCCGCGCTTTCGTGTTGAAGCGCCCGTAGCTCAATGGATAGAGTACTGCCCTCCGAAGGCAGGGGTTGCTGGTTCGATCCCAGCCGGGCGCACCAATAGCCGTAAGGCTTTCAGCGGTTTCTCTGCTTCACCGTTTCCCCCAGCACAGTGAAAATGTAGTCGGCCGGCAGTCATCTGTAGGTCGACGACGGTGTGTGCAGCTGAACCCAACGTGCCAGGCGATCGGCTGACAGGTGCGCGTAGCGTTGCACCATTTCCAGCGTTTCCCACCCTCCCGACTCCTTTAGCACCTCATGCGTGGTGTGTCTTGAGCCAGTCGCGCAGTGCGTCGTTCATGCGCGTTTGCCAGCCTTCGCCGCTTGCTCTGAAACGCTCCACTATCTCAGCGTCGTATCGAATCGTCACCGCGACTTTCGGGTGCGCAAGCTTAGGTCGGCCGCCGCGCGGCTTCATCTGTGCGAACTGTTCATCGGTCGGTTCGAACGTGTCAGGGTCGGCCGCGATGCCGCGAGCAATCGCGGCTTCTTCTTCGGGCGTGTTACGGATCAATTTGGGTTGCTTTTTCATAGCGGTCTATCTCCCGGTTGTTCGCCTTGCGCAGACTAATAACCCGAAAGGTTTCGCCGCGCTGCGTGAACACGACGCAATAGAGGCGGGCGTCGATCACGGCATAGCCAATTTCGCGCAACTCGCCGTAATCCTTGCGGTCGTCGGGTGCGCACCATACGGACGACCAATCAATCGCTTCGGCGATTGACAGAGATACGCCGTGCTTCTGCTCGTTGGCGTTGCTCTTGGTTTGGTCGTGAGTCGTTTTCATATGGTTATTGTAGTTACAAAAACAAAGGGCCGTAACAGGTTTTTGTAACTACGTTTACTTGCCTGGCTTGCGAAAGTGGTCTCGGTGTCGGTCGCTCGTCGGGTCGTCGCGCGTTTCCAGTTCTTCCTGATGGATGCGCGGCATGAATCCGTCCTCCGTCTAAAAACCAATCAAGAGGGTTTTGATTAACAACAACTCGATTGTGGAGTACTCCATTATGATGTAAATCAATCTATTAACTCGCAATCCAGAGCTACAATCATGGCTGGACTTTCACCGCTGAGCTTAGCCATGAACCCAAAGGACGAACAGTTTTTCAAGGCGCTGGGCGCGCGTATCGCCAGCGCTCGCAAGGCCCACGAGTTCACCCAACAGCAACTCGCCGAGCAGCTCGGCATTGCCCAGCAGACCCTCGCTCACTACGAAGGTGGGCGGCTGCGGCTGCCCGCCTCACTGCTACCGGAGTTGACCAGAACGCTTGGGCTTTCATCCGATGAACTGCTGGGGCAGAACGTCACCCCAGACGGCAAACGCGGTCCGTCCTCTAAGCTGCAACAGCAGATCGAGGCGATCAGCCGGCTACCGAAGGCGCGGCAACGCTTCGTGTCCGAGATGCTTGATACGGTGCTGGCACAGAGCCAGCGGTAAGGAAGGAGATTTGATGCAGTAGAAGAAGCGCGGGCCGCATGGGCGGCAACCCATACGGCCCGCTGACCACCACCAACTCACCGAAGGAGTTGACCATGGCTGATGCCAATCTTAAACCACGTCGCGCACGCGACGAACACGTCACGCGCATTTCCGTTGCGCTTGAAGCAGACCGCACGCACGAACGCGGCAAGCATACTGCCTTTCCCTGGATGCAGGTTACCGATGCCATGCTCGAACACGCCGGCTTCCTGCCCGGACACCAGGTCCGGTTCATCATTGACTACCGGCTCGGACAGATCACCATCACCCCGGACTATGACTACAGAGTTGCCGGCAGGTACATGACCGCGCCAGAGACCGAGGCCATGCTGCAAAGACGCAGCAAACGGAAATAAACAATCCACAAACGACAACCCCGGCCAGCGTCGGGGTTGTCGTTCAGGAACTCACACCTTCATACCCTCACCAGCAGCTTCCCAAGATTCTTCCCCTCAAACAGGCTATTCAGCGCGTTCGGCAACGCGTCAAACCCATCGACGTAAGTCTCCTGATAAACGATTTCACCGTTCTTCACCCACGGCGCAACCGTCTGCAGCATCTCATCCATCCGATGCGTAAAATCGCGCGCCAGAATCCCCTGAATCGTCGCGCGCTGAAACAGCATGTGCTGCAGGAAGCGCGGCGCGAGGTCCGGCGTGTCGAGACCGCCGTCGTATTGAGCGATCGCGCCGCAGATCACGATCCGTGCGCGGCGCTTGATGAGCGGAATCACCGCATCTGTGACCATGCCGCCCACGTTGTCGAAATAGACATCGACGCCGCCGGTCGCCGCCTGCAGCGCTGACTGCAAGCCTTCAAGCGTCGGATGCGCCCGATAGTCGACCGCGCCGTCGAGCTTCAGCGTGTCGGTCAGAAACGCGCACTTGTCCGGACCGCCCGCTATCCCAATGACGCGACATCCGGCGCGCTTGCCGAACTGCGCGACCAGCGAGCCGACTGCGCCCGCCGCACCGGACACGACCAGCGTGTCGCCCGGACGCGGCTTGCCCGCTTCCATCAAACCGAACCACGCAGTGCGTCCCGGCATACCGAGCACGCCGAGCGCGGTCGAAACCGGCGCCGCGGCGGGGTCCAGTTTGGTCAGTTCGCTGTGATGGCACTTGGCATACAACTGCCAGCCGCTATAGGCCGACACCCAGTCGCCCTGCTTGAACAGCGGGCTCGCCGACGCCACCACTTCACCCACCACGCCCGCTCGCTGCACGATGCCGAGTGGATGCGGCACATCGTAGGTATTGCGTTCGTGCTGCTGGATGCGAATGTATGGATCGACGCTGATAATGCGCGCCCGGATGAGAACCTCATTGGATGACAATTTGTCGTCGAGTTCGCTTTCGCGTAACTCGTAATGCTCATCGCCAACGCGTCCTTCAGGACGCTTGACGTAAAACCACTGGCGGTTTTGATAACTCATGTGAACACTCACTGCGGTCGTAGACGGTGAGTGATCTTACCAGTGGGGCCATCGCACGCTTGCGAGGCTGATGTCGCATCACTGGACGGCCGTAGCAAAACCAGAGGGCGCCGGCGCACGCGCCCGATTCCAAGCTTGTTGAAAGCCTCCCGTCCCGCTAGAATCCTCCGGTCACTGGGGAGTAGCCTTCCTTCATCCATTGAAGGAGAGCGCGTCAACATACTTGACCTGCGGGTCATGGCGCGTTCGACCGGGTCGGTTTGGCGAGACCATTGGCGCACTGCTTCGTTCTGGTCGGACGGGGCGCGGTGCGTCATTGGTTCGTTACTTTCGTCCGACCGCGGAGTTGCCCTGTGAAACATCGTTGTGCCCTGCCAGTCTCCCCACTTGCCGGTCCGTTGTGCCGCTTCCCCTTTGCATTTGCAGTGAGGCGCGCATGACCGGTCTCCTGTTCCAACTCGCCATCATGCTGGTCGTCATTCTCGTGTCGGCCGAGCTCTTCACCAATGCCCTCGAGCATCTCGGCGAGCGCCTGAAAATCTCCGAGGGCGTGACGGGTTCGCTGTTCGCGGCGGTCGGTACCGCCCTGCCCGAAACCCTCGTCCCGCTGCTCGCGATTGCGGGCGGCACGACCGATAGCGCGGTCAATCAGGAGATCGGCGTCGGCGCGATTCTCGGCGCGCCGCTCATGCTCTCCACCCTCTCCACTTTCCTGATGACGCTGGCGATTCTCGGTTCGCGCGGTGCCGGCGGCTGGGTCACGCCGGAACGCACGGGTTTCACGCGCGATCTGAACTACTTCCTGTGCGCCTTTGTGCTGGCGGCCGCGGCGATGTACGTGCCGCATGAAGAGATGATCGTACGGGGGCTGTTCAGCGCGGCGCTGGTCGGTGTGTACATCACGTATGTGGTGATGACGTTCCGTGCATCGAACAAACTGGTCGACGCCGGTCACGGCACTGAAGCGCCGGGCAGAATGCTGCTGTCGCGTCTTGGCTTGCCCACCAATCTCGCGACCATCGCGGTGCAACTGGCGCTGGCGGTTGCGTTGCTGGTGTGGGGCGCGGAAGGCTTCATCCACGGTGTGCGGGGCGTGTCGCAAGTGCTCGGCGTCTCGCCGCTGCTGCTGTCGCTGCTGATCATTCCGATCGCCACCGAGTTGCCGGAGAAGGTCAACAGCATCCTGTGGATTCGCCGTGGCAAGGACACGCTGGCGTTCGGCAACATCACCGGCGCGATGGTGTTCCAGGGCACGCTGCTGCCCGCAATCGGGATTCTGCTGACGCCGTGGGCGCCGCGTATCGAAGTGGTGACCGGTATCGTGATCACGCTCGCTGCCGCCGCGTGGCTGCGGATCAACGTGCGTGCGCGCGGCGTGCCGGTGTGGGCGCTGCTGGTGTGCGGCGTGCTCTACGCCACTTATCTGGCGATCACGCTGAGCCGCTGAGCGAGTGACGAAAGACCGGGAAGGCCGCGACAAAAGCCGCCGAAGCGCGGCCTTCCCAACCAGCCGCCCTTAATTGGACGGCGCCGCCGCAGCCGTTGCTGTGCTATCCGTCTTGAACACCGTCTTCCAGTCATCCTTCACATCGACGACGAGCCAGCCTTTCCCGCTGGCTTCGTCCAGCCCCTTGTCGAGCTTGCCGCTTTTCGCCGTTCGGTCGTACGCGTACTCCCGTTCGCCGTCGGTGTGATGCAGCAGCGCCGCGAGGCGCGGACCGTCGCCGGCCGAGGTCCATTCGAGCATCGGCACATCGCCGTCGGCGTTGCCGAACGCGATCACCGGACGCCGGCCGATCACGCGGTCGATGGCAAGCGGTTTGGCCGCGCCATCGACGAGATTGTCGACCTGCGCAAGCCGGGTCAGCGACACTGCGCCGTTCGTCTGGTTGTACTTGTATTTGACGGTGCTGCCGATCACCTGCTCGGGCGGAATGCCGTACACGCGCTGCGCGATGTCACGGACGAACTCGACATCGCTGCCCGTCACCAGATAGGTCCTGAAGCCATTGGCGCGCAGATAGGCGAGCAACTCGAGCATCGGCTGATAAGCGAGGTCGGCGTACGGGCGATTGAAGCGCGGGTCGCTCGCGGAGTCGAACCATTCGTGCACGAGCGCGGCGAATTGATCGCTGGTCATGCCGGCATGCGCCGCCGCCAGCAGCCTCGTCGAACCGGCGTCGCCGCTCGCCGCGATGCTCTTCAGATTGCCTTTCAGAATCGAGCGGAACGGGTCCTGCCGTTTCCATTCCGGATGCCGCCCGGCCACCGTCTTCACCCGTTGCAGCGCGAACACCAGTTGTACCGAGGCGGGTTGCTCCGGCCACAACGTGCCGTCGTTGTCGAATACGGCGATCCGGTCGGCGCGCGGGATGAAGTCTTTCGACTCTGGCGTCGTGACCAGCGTGACGAAATCGACAATCGAGCGTTTGCTCGCAGTATCGTTCCACGACGCGAGGGTTGCGGCGGTCGACGCGCCGGCCGGCGACTCGCTTGCGTCGTGGTGCGGCGTAACGGTACAAGCTGAAAGAACCATAACGGTCAAAGCAATGCAGTACCGGTGCATCGTGCGAATCATAAAAGCCTCATCAAAAGCGGTGGGTCAAACTTTAAGCGAGCGCAAGTCTAATGGGACACGGCGATTGTTGCAGCCCGTTTTGTTGCTTTTTTGGGACGACGGCGTGAATGCCGGTAATTGTCAAATGGCGTATGCCGCTATGCAGCTTTTTATGCAACAAGCAAACAAATGCTCAACGTAGTGGCAAAAGTGTGGAATAAGAATGGCGGCCAAAATCTAACTCCGTCCGAAATTGCGTAGATTTCTATCGCGTTACAAATTTATCTCTGTAATCTCCTGAAACGTTTGCTACTATTCCGCCACAACACTCCCGGATTGTGAATTTTTTACCTCCGCATGCGTCGTTTGGTGCGGCGTCTCTTGAGTCTGAAAGGAGCGTCCATGCAAGCCCTGCATCCGGCCGTACCGTCTTTCCAGCTTGCCCGAAAGACTTAGTGCGAATTAATCGCGCATCTTATCCGCTTTGCATATTTCCCCGGTTGCGCGTGGCCACTGGGTGAGGTGAACTTACGCCTGCGATTAGTTTGCGTTAGTTCGACCTAATTCGAAAATACGAATGCCATTGCTCCTGCTTTATTTGCATCGGGCAAAAGAATGCGTTCGCCTATAAGAAATGCCCATAGACGAGGTGCGCGAATGGGTTGTAAAAGCGTGGTTGGGTCGGTAGCGTTATACGCCGCCTCGGTGGTGTTGTCGCCGGCGTTCGCTCAGGCATCGGCCGACGAAGCCAATAAGAGTAATAACCCGCTTAATCTGGCAGCCTCATTCAACATCAGAATTACTACACGCCGAGCGTGTTCGGCGCGAGCGCGCACACCAACGATCTGCTCTTGCGCCCCACCGTGCCGATCGGCCCGAACAGCCTGATCGGCGTGCCGGAAATTTTCCGCGCCACGGTGCCGGTCAGCACGCGGCCCGATCCAAGCGGCGGCTATAACACCGGCCTCGGCGACCTGAACCTATTCGACATCTTCCTGCTCTCGCAAGGCGACGTGCAGGTCGGCGTCGGCCCGCTCGTGACGATGCCGACCGCCACCGACCCGAGCCTCGGCACCGGCAAGTGGCAGGCCGGTCTTGCCGCGGTCGCCGTCAGCGCGACGAAGGCGCGGCTCCTCGGCGCCCTGGTGCAGTGGCAACACTCGTTCGCGGGACAAACCAGCCGGCCCACCACGCAATCGCTCACCGCGCAGCCGTTCGGCATCTTCAACCTGCCGGGCGGCGCTGGTATATCCGCTCGACCGGCACCTGGACTTTCGACCTGCAGCATGGCAGCTATTACATCCCGGTGGGTCTGGGTGCGGGCAAAGCGTGGAAAGGCGGCTCGACCATCTACAACGCGTTTATCGAGCCGCAATACTCGGTAGCGCATTCCGGCGCCGGCGTGCCGAAGTTCACCATCTTCGCCGGGCTGAACATGACGTTCGGCAAATAAGCACAAAAAACTGAGCACAGAAACAGAGGACTTAACCATGACCTTATTCAAACGCCTGCCGACCTGCGCAGTCATCGCGGCCTTGTCACTGACCACGTTACCGCATACGCAAGCCGTCGCTCAAGCGAGCGCCCCCACGGCGGCGACAGCGGCCGTCACCGCCTCGCCTGAAGAAGCGCGCGCGATCGCCAAAGACGCGTTCCTCTACGCGTATCCGATGCTGTTCAACTACAAGACGCTTTACGAGTAGGCGCTCGATTCCGGCTCGAAGTCTTATGTGGGCGGCTTCGGCAAGTTCCGCAACTACTCGCATCCGTACGGTCCCGAGAACAAGGACATCGTCACGCCGAACAACGACACGCCGTACTCGTGGGCGTGGCTCGATCTGCGTCGCGAGCCGTGGGTGCTGACGGTGCCCGCGGTGCCGAAAGAGCGCTACTACGTCTTCCAGTGGATCGACCTGTACACCTACAACTTCGCGTACGTCGGTTCGCGCGCCACGGGCAACGGCGCGGGCCACTATCTGTTCGCCGGTCCGAACTGGCACGGTGATACGCCCAAGGGCATCGACAAGGTGTTCCGCTCCGAGACGGACCTGATCCTGACGCTCGGCCGCACGGCGCTCAACGGCGCGAGCGACGTCAAAAACGTCGAGGCGATCCAGAAGCAATACAAGCTCACGCCGCTGTCCGCCTTCGAACATACGGCTGCGCCGCCGTCCGTCGCGAAGCTCGATTTTCCGAAGTGGGATGAAGCGAAGGCGACTTCGGTCGACTTCATCGCCTATCTGAACTTCATGCTGCAGTTCACGCAGCCGCCGGCGCCGTCCGAGCAGGAATTGATGGCGCGCTTCGCGAAGATCGGCATTGCGCCGGGCGCGCCGTTCGATCCGGCCGCCTTGACGCCGGAAACGCGCGCCGCGCTCGAAGCTGGTGTCGCAGACGGCAAAGCCGCATTGGCCGACGCGGAAAAACACACCACTGGCTCGTTCAGCCTGTTCGGCAGCCGTGCGGATCTGAAGGACGACTACACCACGCGCGCCGTCGCGGCGGCGATGGGGATTTACGGCAATACCAAGGAAGAAGCGGTGTACGTCGGCACACGAGTGAACGGCGAACGCGCGCAACTGCTCGGCTCAGTGCCGTACGTGCTGCACTTCGACAAGAAGGACCTGCCGCCCGCGAAATTCTTCTGGTCGATGACGCTGTACGACCTGCCCGCGCGCCATCTGGTTGCGAATCCAATCAACCGTTACTCGATCGGCGATCGCACCAAAGGCCTGAAGTACGGCGCCGATGGCTCGCTGGATATCTACGTGCAGAACACGTCGCCGGGTGCGGACAAGACGTCGAACTGGCTGCCGGCGCCCACCGGTGCGTACACCCTCGGCATGCGCATCTATGGCCCGGATGAGACGGTGCTCAACGGTAGCTGGAATCCCCCGAGCCCCAAAAGCGCTAAGCCGCGCATGGACGAACCTGAGGACAATATGAATAAGAAAACAGCGACATGGGTCACGGCCGCCGTGCTGGCGTCGGTTGCTGCACCCAGTCTGGCGAAGACGCAGCAGGATCAGCCGGCGCATGCGACGGCCACCACGGCGTCCGTGCCGGGTCCAGTGGCCGGCTATGCGATCTCTGAAGAATACGCGCGATTGGTGGCGCGCCAGACCTACTTCTGGGCGTGGCCGATGGTGAACGTCTACGGCCGTCTGCTGGCGATGAAGCAGGTCCCACAGCCGGGTCTGAACGGCGGCATCGTGCCGGTTGCGCCGCCCAATCATCTGTCGATGCTGCGCGACTACATTCAGCCGCAGGAGCGATTTGTTGCGTGTCCGAATCAGGACGTGGTCTACGGCTCCTCGATCCTCGATCTGAATCAGACGCCGGTGGTCGTGCAGGTGCCCGATTTCGGCAAACGCTTCTGGGTCTATCAGGCCGTCGATCTGCGTACCGACGGTTTCGCGAGTCTCGGCAAGATGTACGGCACACGTCCGGGCTTCTATCTCCTGGCGGGCCCTGACTGGCACGGCCAGGTGCCGAAGGGCATCCGCCAGGTGTTCCGCTCGTCGACCGGAGTCGGCAGTTTTATTCCGCGCGTTTTCATGGACGACACGCCTGAAGATCGCGTGGCCGTGCAGTCGGTGATTGCGAAGGTTGGCCTGTATCCGCTCGCCGAGTACGACGGCAAGGTCAAGGAGACCGACTGGTCGAAGCTGCCGAGCTTCGGCGAGGCCGGTGGTGCCGCGGGCGGCAACGCCGAAGAAATCAAGTGGGTCGATCCAAACCGCTTCTGGGACATGCTGCGCACCGTGCTCGACGTGACGCCGCCGCAACGCGGCGAAGAGGCGCTCTACGCGCAGGCGCGCGCATTGATCGTCGCGGCGCAGAAGGATCCGGCAATCAAGACCGCGATTGTTGAGGAAGGGACGAAGGCCGAAGCGGATCTGGTCACGCCGCTGTTCAACTTCAACACCTTTGGCAAGCGGCTGCCGGCGAACTGGAACACCATCAGCAACGGCGCCGCGTTCGGCACGGACTACTTCACACACACGGCGGTGGCGAAGTCGAACATCTTCGTCAACAAGCCTAACGAGACCAAGTATTTCTACGCCGACGCCGACGCATCCGGTCAGCGTCTCGATGGCAACGCACGCTACACGGTGACGTTCGCCAAGGATCAGTTGCCGCCGGTCAGGGGGTTCTGGTCGCTGACGCTGTACAACTCGCACCACTTCTTCTCGCCGAACCCGCAGAACCGCTACTCGCTCGGCACCAAGAACAAGGACCTGAAGTTCAATGCGGATGGCTCGTTGACGCTTTACGTGCAGAACACGAGTCCCGGTGACGACAAGGTCTCCAACTGGCTGCCGGCGCCGGCCAATGAAGCGTTCTCGCTGTATGTCCGCGCCTATTGGCCGCAGCAACCGGCGCTCGACGGCAGTTGGACGCCGCCGCCGGTCAAGCGTGAACCGTAAGAAAACACGCCGATGTGCACGCGTGCGGCTTGCCGCCGCGGTGTGTCAAAACCTTGTTCCGCAAAGTGGAAGTGCGGAAAGTTAATTTCATGAGGATGACTATGAGTCGCACAAACCGTTTGTCCGCAAGCCGGTCACTCGCCAGGTTGTGCACGGGTGCGCTTCTTACCACCGCCGGCGTGGGTCTTTCGCAACAAGCGTGGGCTACTGAAGGTGGCATCGGCAGGCCGATCACCGGCATGCAGGTCACGCCGTACGCAGGCGTCGTGCCGCCCACCAGCGACTGGATCGTGTCGGCCAACACGATTTACTACGAAGGCTCGCTCGGTGCGAGCAAGACGATCCCGATCGCCGGTACTGTCACCGCCGGGTAGGACTATTCGATCGTGTACACGCATTGTGAATGCGATCAAGACCTGGGGCATTACGGCGGGCGGCTGGAACTTCGCTTCTTCGTTCGGCGTACCGATCCAGTACACCGACGTGTCGTCGTTTCATGGCCGCTTGCCGAACGATCATGGCACCCAGTTCGCCGACCTCTTCTTCACGCCGGTGGTGGCCGGCTATCACCTGACCAGGACCGACCACATCGCATTGAGCCTGCAGATCTATGCGCCGACCGGCGCGTACACCTCGAGCCGCCTCGCCAATGCCGGGCAGAACACGTGGACCTTCACGCCGACGTTCTCGTACACGAAGCTGTTCCCGAAGGAAGAGATCGAGTTGTCGTTGAACTATGGCGTCGAGTTCTATACGCCGAACGGCGACACCCACTATCACAACGCACCGGTCAGCGTGCTCGACCTGCTCGCGCTCAAGCGCTTCGGCAGCGGCTGGGGCGTGGGCGTGGTGGGCGGGTATATCCAGCAGATCGGTCATGATAGCGGCGGCCTGGCCGATGCCACCGGCGGCAATCAGGGGCATTCGGTGGGTATCGGGCCGATGGTCACGTGGCCTGGCAAGGTCCAGAAAACGCCGGTGTCGGCGTCGCTGCGTTGGGTCAATGAATTCAACGTCAGTAACCGGCCTAAGGGGAATGCGGTGGAACTGTCGGTCAGTGCCACCTTCCAGGAACGGAGCATGCATCTGGTGATCCGTCGCTCCTCGTGTGTGCCGTTTCCCGCCGACGCCGCTCCACCGGGCGAGTCCGAGGTGCCCCGCAGACGATCGCTGCGCGCCTCGGCGGTGGTCGCGGCGTTGCTGCTCGTGTCGGTCCACGGCCGCGCGGCGTCGAGATTCACCGATCCCGAAGACGGTGCTTTCGACTTGAGCAATCTGTTGCTGACGCATAGGGGCGTCTTGCCTGTGCCGACGCTGATCACCGAGCCGGCGGTCGGCTACGGCCTAGGCCTCGGCCTGCTCTATTTCTCGCTGCCGAAGAAAAGCGCCGGTGCGCGCGACGACGCCAAAGCGCCGCCGAACATCACCGGCCTCGGCGGCTTCGTGAGCGGTACGCATAGCTGGGGCGCGGGGTTGATGCATTTCCACACCTGGGACGACGACCACATTCGCTATCTCGGCGTGATCGGCAAGGTGGGGCTGCATCTGAACTACTACGGCATCCAGAACCAGCCGCGCGCCTATCAGCTCGACGGTATCGCGCTCGTGCAGCAGGTCCTGTTCAGGCTCGGCAATAGTCGCTGGTATGTCGGCCCGCGCTATACCTTCTTCGACGCGAGCACGCGTTTTGACGCGACCGTTCCGGCGGGGATTCGCGGGTTCGAGAGAGATCAGCGCGTCGCCAAGGGCGGCGTGGTGGTCGACTACGACACGCGCGACAACATGTCTATCCGTCGAGCGGCACCTATGCGGAGCTGGAAGCCGACCTCGCGCGCGGCGGGCTCGGCAGTTCCACCAACTTTCAGGAGCAGACGGCACGCGGCTACCAGTGGATTCCGCTATCGAAGAGCTGGGTGCTCGGCCTGCGCGCCGACACCGGCTTCTCGCAAGGAAACATTCCGTTTTTCGCGCAGCCGTATGTGTCGCTGCGTGGCGTGTCCGATGCGAAGTTCCAGGACAACAACCAGCTTACCGCGGAAGCCGAAATCCGCTGGAACGTCACGCCGCGCTGGTCGGTGCTCGGCTTCGGCGGCGTTGGTAAAGCCTACGGCCATCTGCATTCGTTTTCGGATGCGCCCACCGCGTTCGGCTTCGGCACAGGGTTTCGCTATCTGATTGCTCGCAAGCTCGGCGTGACGATGGGGATCGACGTCGCGCACGGGCCGGGGCAGAACGCGTTTTATGTGCAGGTGGGCAGCGCATGGCGGTGACGAGAATCAATCAGTCCAGTTGAGTTCGCTGAAGGGGCACGGCAACAGGTTGCATGCACGGCGCGAGCGCTGTCTGCAGTCTACGTGTTTTCGCACACCGATTTTCACGTTGAAGGAATCACGCACAATGAAAACTACGATGAAGCGATCCTTGCTGTTGCTTGCCGGCGTCTGCACGTCGCTTGCGGTGACAGTCGCTACGCCCGGGCAGGCGCTTGCCGCGGCCGCCGTGCAGCCGCTGCCGACGGCCTGGCCGCGCGACTTCGATAGCGCGCAACAGCGCATCGAGTTGTATCAGCCGCAGGTGGAAGTGTGGCAGGGCAACCGGATCGAAGGGCGCGCGGCTTTTGCGGTCGGTGCGAAGAGCGCCACACCCAACTACGGCGTCGCGCATTTCACCGCGCGTGCTGAAGTCGACAAGACCAGCTCGACTGTTCAACTGCCCGATATCGTCATCGACCAGGTCGATATGCCGGCCACGCCGGGTGCCGCGGCTGGGGTGAACTGCCTTGCAGGCACGCATCCCGAAAGACGGCCTCACCACATCGCTCGAACAGTTGCAGGCCAGTTATGCCAGCACCCACGAAGGCAGTGAACCCGGCCTCGCGGTGCAGAACAACGTACCTCACATCCTCTTTGCTGAACGCCCCTCGCTGCTCGTGCTGGTCGACGGCGACGCGAACTGGCGTGCGCTCGGCGACACGCACTATCAACGCCTGATCAACACGCGGGCGATGCTGATCAAGGACGCGAGTAGCACGCTGCATCTGAATGCTGCGGGCTACTGGTACGAGGCGACATCGCTCGACGGTCCGTGGCATCTGACCGCGACGCCGCCGCATGAGCTGGTCGCCGCGGCGAACAAAGCGCAAACGAATCTGAAGTCCGACCCGCTGTTGCCCGCCGACGGCAAGAAACCGGCGCAGGCGCCGGACGTTGTCGTCGCCGCGCAGCCGGCCGAGCTGGTGGTGATGACCGGCAAGCCTTCGCTGCAACCGGTGAAGGGCGTGAGCTTACTCTCCGTCGCCAACGCCGACCACGCGCTCTTCGTCGAGCCGTGCGACAACCATTACTACTTGCTGCTGTCGGGCCGCTGGTTTACCGCAGCGGGTCTGAATGGACCTTGGACCTTCGTCGACGGCAAGAGTCTGCCCGCCGATTTCGCAAAGATCGCTGCCGACGACCCGCACGCGAATGCGCTCGTCTCCGTGCCCGGCACGCCGCAGGCCAAAGAAGCGGCGATCGCCGCAACCATCCCGCAGACAGCGACCGTATCGCGCAAGTCCACCACGCTGAAGGTGGTCTATGACGGCACGCCGAAGTTCGTGGGCATTGCCGGCACGTCGCTTTCGTATGCGGTGAACACGGCGACGCCGGTGATCCAGACGGCGCCTACGCAATTCTTCGCGGTCGCCAACGGGATCTGGTTCACCGCGAGCGCGGCAAGTGGCCCGTGGCATGTCGCCGATACCGTGCCGGCTGCGATCTATACGATTCCGGCGGCTTCGCCCGTGCATTACGTGACCTACGTCCACGTCTATTCGGCGACGCCGGATACGGTGGTGGTCGGCTATACGCCGGGCTATATGGGTGTCGTTGTCAACGCAGACGGTACCGTCGTGTACGGCACCGGCTATGTGTACGCGCCGTACGTCGGCGAGGTCTACTACGGCTATCCGGCCACCTATGGCTACGGCGCCGGCTTCGCGCTCGGCACGACGGTGGGCTTCGCCTTCGGCTTTGCGATCGGCGCCACGTGGGGCGCACCGTCGCCATACTGGGGACCGTATTGGGGCGGCAGCTGGCAATACGCGAACGTCAACCAGGCGAATATTTACGGCCGCTGGGGAGGGCAGGCCACCGTGACCCACGCGAGCGGCTGGAACGGCTGGACCGGCAACAGTTGGGCGGGGTCGTCCGTGTCCGGTTTCAATCCGTACACTGGCGCTCATTACCAAGGGAGTCGTGGCGCCGTCGAGAACGCGTACAACGGCAACTACGCGGCGGGACGGCAAGGCTCGTTCAGCGATCCGTCGACGGGACGCAGCGGTGCGGGACGTGGTGGCGTAGTGGGCAACCAGGGCACCGGCGATTACGCAGCGGGCGGGCAGCGCGCCGGCTACAACGCGCAGACCGGCCGCTACGGCGTGGCTGAAGGGGGCGTAACCGGCAACACGAATTCAGGCGATCATCAGGCAAGTTCGCGCGGCGTGGTGGGCAACAAGAACACCGGTAACGCTGTCGCGTGGAATAACGGCAATGTCTATGCGGGCAGCGACGGCAACGTCTACCGTCATGATCAGGGTGGCGGCTGGGAGCAGCACAGCGCCAACGGCTGGCAGCCGGTTCAGCCAAGCGCCAGCCAGACGCAGCAGCTCGATTCGCTCAAGCAGGGGCATGATCTCGGGAATGCGCGAGCGAGTGGGCAGTTTCAGGGGCAGGGGCACTTCGGCGGCGGGGGCGGGCGGTTCAGGCGGTGAGTACAGCCGCGGCAGCCACCTGCCGCGGGTTCAGGCACTGCGTTCGCAGATCGCGTATACGCTGGAGCACAAGTCGGGGTAAATGCGCCCCAACTCAAAACAGCCGTCCAGATATGCTCTGGATATGATGCCGGCCTGTAAAGCTGCGTCGATCTGGAAGTTGGCAAGACCCTTGAAAAAGACTCCGCCTTCCGTGACCGGGCGGAGTTTCGCCGCACGCAGATCGGCCCGCAGTGTATCGATCGAGTAGGTGACCCGGTGGCCATGGGCCGCTTCCGCCGCCGTCACGGCCGCGTGATGATCGATCAACCCCATGTTGACCGCGATCTGCCTCGATCCGGCACGCGCATTCGGTGCCGCCACGAACAGGCGGCCACTCTCGGACAGCCAGCTACCGATCCGGCGCAGCACCTCGACCGGATGGTCGAGGTGCTCGAGCGTATGGATCAGAAAAATATTGTCGTAACGCTGCGCCGGTTCGAACGTCTCGAACGTCGAGTGATGAAACTTGACCGAATCTTTTACCTTCTCCGACGCAATCGCGATGCAGTCCGCCGATGCCTCGACGACTTCCAGCGAGTCGAAGCGTTGAGCGAGCAGGCGCGTGAAATTGCCCTCGAAGCATCCCAGTTCAAGCGCGTTTCCGTTGCTGAGGAGCGGCGTAAAGGTCCGAAGCATATATTCATGCATCAGATAGTCGAAGTCGTAGGCGTAGCGATGTTCGGGATGATCTTTCGCTTCCGCGTTGTAGTCTCTGCTCATGCAATCAATCCTGTCCACGTTGATAGAAACGCTGCTCGACCGGCACGTAAAACTCATCGAGCGACTCCGGCACCCGCGCGTTGAAGCCGAGTACCTGACGCATCCATGCATTGCACTGGTCGAGATTGCGGTAGCCGAACAGCCGGGCGTAGTCGAGCTGCGGTTTGAAGAAGGGGCTCGTGAAAGTCAATGTCAAAGCACGGCGCGGCGCAAGTGTGGCGTTCTGTCCGGTCGCGTGCCACATGCGTGAATCGAACAACAGGACCGAGCCACGCTTGCCTGTCGCACGTGCCGCTTGTGCATAGAACGCTTCGTCGGCGGGTTGCTGCTGGATGTTTTGCGAGTGCGAAAGGACATGCGTTGCGCCATTCTCCAGGGTGAAATCGTCGAGCATCACCAGCGCGTTCAGCATGAAGCGGCGACTGTCCGAGCCGAAGCGGATATCCCGATGCACGTTCTGGACATAGGAGCGCGAGTCGCGCTCGTTGATGACGCCGCCGTACGAATTGAGCACGAAGTTGCCATCGAAGTACCGTTTGAAAACCGGCTCCAGGACTGAGAACTCCGCCAGCAGTTCGACATAACACTCGCTATCCATCAACAGGTGGTGCAAGGTGCCGGCGCTGTTGTCCAGCACGCCGTTGCGTTGCCTGATCTCGTTGCGCAACGCGAGGGAGGGCTGCAGCGCCTCGACCAGCGAGTCGAGCAAATTCATGCGAATCAGCTGGGGGATGATGGTCCAGCCTGCCGTCGCAAGTGCGGTGTCGTGTCGAGCGTCGATCGTATTCATGAAGGGGCGAGGCAACGGGAACAGGTGAATGGCTCAGGAGCGGTCAGCAGTCAGTAGTCAGCATGGCCATCGGAATAACGTCGAGATAGTGGCCGCCTTTAAAGGCCGCCTGCCGCATCAGACCTTCGGCGCGGAAGCCCACTTTTTCGTAGAGCGCAATGGCGCGCGCATTGGACGCGAGCACGGTCAACGAAACACGGTGCAGATTGAGGTCGCTGAATGCATGCTCGAGCGTCAAGCGCGTTGCGGCCTCACCGATCCCACGGCCGCGCGCCGATTCCGCGCCGATCTGGATCGAGAACTCCGCACAGCGGTTCACCCAGTCGATTCCCAGCAGATACGTCACGCCAACCAGTTCCCGAGTAGATGTGAGACAGACCGCGAGACGAACGCTATTGGCGCGGGAACTGAGGTAACTATCGAACCATTTGCCGTCGATCTCGGGACCTACATGCCGGAAGGCGCCGCCGAGCAAACCGACCAGCGCCTGATCGGCGCGCCATGCGTTGATGGTCGGAAGGTCGCTGCGTTCGATCTCGCGCAGGAATATCGTGTTGTTGATCATGCGAGGCGGTCCAGTATGCGTTGCACTATCGGCGCAAGATCGGCGCGCGTGAGCCGCTGATCGCACGGCAAGAACAGCGTCGAGTCAGGAAGATCGCTTTCGAAATCCGGCACGCCTTCGGCGGCCGCGACGTCCGGCCAGTAGCCAGGCGTGTAGACACGTTGCGCCCGAAGCGCTTCGCGAAGTCCTGAAGGCGCGCCGAAAAAGGGGTAGCAGAGCGGCACCGCCGTTTCGCTATCGTGAAACGTGAAACGGTTGTAGCGCTGCAGCTTCTCGTGAAGATAAGTAAAGTTCGCGACTCGCCTTGCACGCACGGAATCGTAGTCGACACTGGCGAGCATGCGCCGCGTCAGTTGCGACATCTGCAGCGGTTCCTGATTTTTCAGGCTTTCTTCGGCTGCCGCATAGTCTGCATAACCTGCTTCAGCGTCTTGCGCGAGCCGGCTCAGAAGATGCGCGCAGCGTTGCACCGAGGTTTGGTCGGTCGCATTCGGCATATCGATCGGCTGCTGTGTGACGAGGTACCCGCCGTCGGGCACACCGAGAAATTTGCGCGGTGAGTACAGCGTGGCCAGGCAATCGCGCGGCTGCGCGAACAAGGCCTGTGCATTGTCGATCACGACGCGTTCGCGTGGAAACCGGCTGAGCACGTCGTTGACCTGGTACTCGCACAGACCAAAGTAATTCACGTAGACAAGCCACTCACCCTGTGCGAGGTCGACGGATTGCACGCGCAAATCCGAATCGAGCCGATAGCGTTTGACGGCCGTGCCGGCCATGCGCAGCGGTTCGATCATGGCGTCGCAAATGTACCAGGGCATCCAGACGGCGGTAGGGCGCAGCGGGCGAAGCAGCGCCAGAAACGCCGCACGCGACGACTGAAAACACAGTGCGCCGTCGTGAAGGGGCGACCCGACCGGCGGCAGTTCCAGTTCGAAATATCCGCCAATGGCGCGCGGCTCAACTGCGGTCATGCATACACCTGTGCGGAAAGCATGTCTCTGACGTTGTCTTTGCCGTTGAACATCAGTACGTCGAGAATCGATAAAGCAGGATGAAATACGTCGTCGAACTGCGAATAAGGGCACAGGTTCGGCTCGATGAAGGCGAGCTCTACACCGCGGGCGGAGAACGCCTCGCCGTCGTAAAGAGCGCGGCCGCCAGGCAGGTTCACGTAGATGAGCGCTTGCTCTCTTGCGCAGATATCGATTACCCGATGGGTCCCCTTGAGTTGCGCATTGCCGTACCGGGTCGACGAGGCGACGAACTCGGTGTCGATCTCCAGGTACCTGCAGATTTCCGTGACGGTGTGCGACGCGAGCAGCGAAATATGGTCGAAAGGCGCTGTCAGGATCTGCTCGATCAATTCGCTGATGCGCGGATACTGAGGTGCTTTCGCGTAGGCGTGACGAATCGATTCGAGCAGCTTGCGCAGCCAGCGCTCGCGTGGCTGGATCAGGACGTCGTTGATCTTTAGCATTGGGCTCGCACCGGCAAGCGGTACGGTCAGGTAGCGAATCTGATCGCCCAGCAGTATCCGGTTGCGGTTAATCCAGCCGTTCTTGATAAAGTTCACGTCGTCGTAAAAGACAAATTTGTCGACTGCGGCCACCAACTGAAAATATCCGATATACGGAAACAGGTAGGGCTGCATGATCGCGAGCTTCATGGCGTTCAGCAATCCGCAATGAGTCCGACGATGCGATCGAGCATATTGTCCGTCAATGCCGGGAAAATCGGCAGACACAGTACCTGCTGTGCGGCGGCATGTGCGACCGGTAGGTTTTCGCGGCGCGCGGAAGGCAGGCCACGATAGATCGGGAAGTCCGAAATCAATGGGTAGAAATAGCGGCGCGCATAGATGTCGTGGTCGCGAAACTTCTGATACAGCGCGTCACGGCTGATCGGATATTCCGGGCCGACGAGAATCGGAAAGTACGAATGGTTCGCCACCTTTTCGCCCGTCTTTGGCAGGCAGCGGATGCCGGGCACGTCGCGCAGACGTTCGCGATAAATCGCGTCGATCTGTGCGCGCCGAGCCAGCGCTTCGTCGATATGCTGAAGCTGAAGCAGCCCGAACGCGGCGTTGATTTCACTCATCTTGCCGTTGATGCCGGAAGCGACCACCGTCGTTTCATCCACGAAACCGAAGTTCTTCAGATGATCGATGCGCTGCTTCGTTTTCGCATCCTGACAGATGATCGCGCCACCTTCGAACGTGTTGAAGACCTTGGTCGCGTGAAAACTCAACACGGCGAGGTCGCCGTGTTCGAGCACGCTGCCCGCTTCGGTCTGCACGCCAAAAGCATGCGCTGCGTCGTAAATCACTTTCAGGTTGTAGTTATCCGCGATTTTCTGAATCGCTTCGACGTCGCACGGCTTACCGTAGCAATGCACCGGCATGATCGCCGTGGTTTGCGGCGTAATCGCCGCCTCGATCTTGGCAGGGTCGAGGTTCAGCGTTCCCGGGTCGACATCGACGAATACGGGCTTGATACCGTTCCAGACCAGCGAGTGCGCAGTCGCGACGAAGGAGTAAGGCGTTGTGATCACTTCACCGGTCACGCGCAGTGCCTGCAGCGCGGTGAGCAGCGCCAGCGTGCCGTTGGTGAACAGCGCCAGGTGGCGCACGCCGAGGTATTTGCATAGCGCCGCTTCGAACTGCTGGTGAAACGGACCGCCATTGGTCAGCACCTTGCTGTCCCAGATCTGCTGAAGATAGGGAATGAATTCTTCGAGCGGCGCGAGATGCGGCTGGGTGACGTAAATTCTTTCATCCAGTTGAGGCTGGATCACGCGGACAGTGGCGCTGGCGCTCATGCTTTCCTCTATGTCTTGTGCCTGTCAGGCGTCGTGCGGTGCAGCGACCGGCTGTGCTTCGCGGGTATCGGCGGGGTGGCCGGGAGGGGGCGCGTCGAATGAAACGGGGGACTCTCCCGCGCACCAGCGTTGCCACATCACCCGCAGTGCACCCACCAGTCCGGCGGCGATAGTGGCCGGCTGGAACATGGCCGACTGTGCGCAACGCTCGCGCAAGCTTGTCCTGAGTTCCGCGAGTTCGGAGAGGTTGGACGCCCAGTACAAGCCTTTCTGCACGAAATCCTCCTTGTCCTGCGCGATGAAGGCGTCGAGTCCGACCTGGGTGAGCGACATGGGGCCGCCGCGGCTGGCTGCGGTCGAGCCAGGCAGCGTAATCGTGGGCAAGCCCATCCACAACGCGTGAAGGGTGGTCGTACTGCCTGCATAGGGGAACGTATCCAGACAGATGTCCACGTGATGGTGCTGCTGCATATACGCGGCCAGCGCGGCGCGGGGACGGAAATCGAGCCGTTCCCGCGCTATGCCCTCGGCGGCGAACCACTCGCCGAGTCCCCCGTCGCTGCCGTCCTCGGGCATGCCGCCGACCACCATTCGGGCATCGGGCAGCGCCCGCAGCAGTTTTGCCCACAGGGCGATCACGTCAGGGTGAAGCTTGTTCAAACGGTTGAAGCTGCCGAAGGTCACATAGCCGTTACGGAGCGCCGGAAGCAGGTTGATCGGCGGCGACACGGCCGGCGGCTGGAAAGGCGCGACGGCGGGCAAACGGATAATTTTCTCGGTGAACTGGTCTTCGAAACCGGCGGGCACCATGAATCGGTCCGCCAGGTAGTAGTCGACTGCTTGCAGGCCGGTGGTGCCGGGGTAGCCAATCCAGCTTGCCTGGATCGGCGCGGGCTTGCGGGCAAACGTCAGCAGGCGGTTGCGTGCAGTGTGCCCGGAAAGATCGATCAGAATATCGATGCCATCCGCGCGAATTTTTTCTGCCAATGCTGCGTCACTCATCCCCCATACCGATTGCCATGTCGAGACGTATCCGCGCAGACGTTGCGTGATCTGATCTTCGCGGGTGAAGTTGTAATAGACGTGCAGCGACAAATGCTCGTTGCCCGCGAGGTGAGCGAGCACGGGTTCGACAAATGTCGAGACGGCATGATGGAACAGGTCGGCGGAGACGAGGCCGACCCGCAACTGGCGTGCCGGATCGCGCGGGTTGGTGTATTGAGGCCAGAGCGGGCGCAGCGGCGCTTCACACTGTTGCGCGAAATGGCAATGCTGAGCGAACAGCGCCGCCGCGTCGATCTCGCGGTTGTGACTCAGGCAAAACAATATGTTGTGGTGTGCAAACGCATTGTCTGGCTGGATTTCCAACGCGCGTCGAAAGCGGGCTTCCGCATCCAGGGTGCGCCCCTGCTCGAGATGCACTGTGCCTAACGTGTTGTGCATCTCGCTGACGTTGGGGCGCAGTTCGATCGCGCGGCGGCAACTGGCTTCGGCTTCGCCGAGCCGGCCTTGTGCCTGCAGGATCATGCCTAGCACACGGTGGGCTTCAGCGTAGTCCGGATTCAGTGCGAGAAGCCGTCTGGAGAGGGCTTCACTCTCGTCGAACGCACCTTTCATTCTCAGAATATCGGCGAGCACGCCCCCCGCCTGGATGTCGTCGGCGACGAGTCCAATTGCCTTTCTGAGTGGTTCGATGGCGTCTTCGTAACGCCCTAGGGCATGCATCGCAATGCCCAGTACCCGCCAGCCCATCGGATGCGCAGGAGCGCGTTGCGTGAGCGATTGCGCGATGGCGGCCGCCTCGGCAACGCGTCCGCTGTTGAACAGCATCACGACTTCTTTCGCTTGTCGTGGACTTGGTGCGTTGTTATTGACGGCCCTGCCGACAGCTTTCTGCTTGTTCGGTTTTTTTGCGGAGGCCGGTGTCGATTCGGAATGGTGTGAGGTACCGATGTCGCAGGGTTGAGTTTGCGCGGCGATCGGAACGATGGAAGCGGGCGGTAGCGAGGGCGGCGTTTCCGCCACGGTCTGAGCCATCAGGTAGACCAACGTATCCACCGCTGAACCTCTCAGGCCGCGCTGCTGAGCCATCTCCAGCATCAACCATGCGGCACTGGTTTGGCCTGCTCGCCGCAAGGCGTCGATATAGCTTGCCCAGTATTGACCCTCATCCGGATTCGCGCCCACGGCCGCTTCCAGATGCGGTATCGCGGCCTCGAATTGCCCCCGTTGCATCGAGAGCAACCCAAGGTTGTAGTTGGCGTCGCCGTGGTGCGGACGAGCCTCCAGAATGGTCCGATAGAGCATTTCCGCGCTATCGAGCGCGCCATTTTGATGTTCCGCGGTCGCGGCCCGCATGACCATCTGCAGGTCCTGCTCGAACTGGAGTTCATCGGGCGAAGCGGTGTCTGCAGGCATTACTGGTGAAGGCGTCATGGGCGTCGAATCAGGATTGGCGATCTGAGCCCGATTATGCGGGGCGTCAAGCGCGCCTGAATCGGCGAGATGAGCCGTAAAGCCGTGCCAGTTTGCGAGATCGGCGCGACGCAGGGCGCCGCGGCGTAGCGCGGGCGCACACGCCGGCCAGTCTTTGCGGCAGGTTGTTGAAGATGTATCGGCTGTGGAGGCGGTTCCTTCGGCACGCGAAAAAAAGCCCGCGCGAGGCGGGCCTGAGTTGAACGAGCGCACCCTGACTTCAGCGCGTTGTTCTAATTATCCGTTCTGACGGGTGTATTGCGCGGACCCCGCCGTATTCAGAATTGCGCGACCTGCTGATACTGGCCGGCCGCGTCCACGCGCGCCATCGCCGAGCGGTACTCGGCTTGCAATTCGATTTGGGTTGTTTGCGCATTGGCGAGAACGGCTGCGTCGATCGCCTGAATCATGCGGATCATTTCGAGCGCGGCTGGATCCTGCTCCGCGCTCAGCGATACGAGCAGCGGCGAGCGTTCCTCGGTCAGGCGCGCGGCCTCGGGCCAGTTCGCCAGCGCCACGGCGTCTTCGATCGCATGCGTCAGCGAAAGCAGGCGTTCAATCAGTGTGGTCTGGTTCACGTCGAATCATTCCTTGTCGATCAGGCCTTGTTAGCGGACAGCGAGCCCTGACTGTTCGTGCCGCCGAACAACTGCGTCAGATACTGGGAGTTGTTGTTCATCGTCGCCATCAGGGTGTTCAAAGCGGTGAACTGAGCCTGATACTGGTTCGTCAATTGCGTGGTGTAGTCGGCCAGCGTGGTCTGCTGGGTCGCGATGCTCTTCAGGTCGTTGTTGAGCGCGGTCGTGCGCGTATCGATGACGCCGCCCGTCTGGACGAACGACGTGATGCTGTTGTTCAGCTGCGCCGCGACGCCGTTCGTGGAATTGAACAGTGATGCGACCGTCGAGGCATTGTTCTGCAGGGCGCTGTTCAGCGTTGTCGAGTCCGCTTGCAACGTGCCGTCCGCTTGTAGCGTGATGCCGATCGAGGCGAGGCTGATGCTCGACGTTCCGGTGCCAACGCCGGTGCTAACGATCGTACTGAGGGTGTTCTTGATTGTGTTCAACGTAGGATCGCCCAGCAGCGGACCTTGTGCGCTCGACGACTGCGTGCTGTCAAACGAAGTCAACGTACCCATTGTCGTAACGAGCGTGTTGTAGAGGCTGACGAAGTTCGTGATCGCGGTCGCTTGCGAGGTGGTGTCCTCCGCCACGGTCAGCGTTTGGGTCTGCGCGGCGCCAACTGCCGCGGAGGTCAGGTTGAGCGTCACGCCGGCGATCGCGCCAGTGACCGTATTGCTCGAGCTGCTCGCGGCGACGCTGCCGATCGTGAACTCCGCATCCTGGGCGGCGGTGCTTTGCGTCCAGGCGATGCTGCCGGAGGACGTGATGGTCGAGGCAGCGCTGCCCGTGCCGGCGGTCGACGTCACGCCGAGGCTGGACAGTCCGTTGTCGTTCTTCAGGTTGCCGACCGACACGCTGATTGTGTTCGCGGCGCCTGTCGTCGCCGAGTTCAATACAAGGTGTGCACCGCCGGTGCCAGTGACGATCGTGGCAGTCACGCCCGGGTTGCCGCTGGCGGAATTGATCGCTGCGGCGATGCCGCTCAGCGTGTTGTTGGTCGAATTCACGTCGACGTTCATCGACTTGCCGCCGACCGACACCGTCAGCGTGCCGGTGCCGAGTGTCTGCGTTGCGCCAAACGCGCCGGACGTCAGCGATTGCGCCGTCGCGATTTGCGTCACGTTGACCGAGTAAGTGCCCGCCACCGCGCCTGTGCCGGCCGTCGCGGTGAGTCCGGTGCCGCTTGCTGTCGCGCTAAATTTGGAGAGCATCGTGCCGTCCGACAACGACGTCAGACCCGCTTGCAACGCGGTCAGAGCCGCTTTCAGCGTGCCGATAGCCGACAGTTGCGTGTTGTCCGATGTAGTCTGGGCGGTAAGGGCCGAGGACTGCCCAGCCGTCTTCGCGTTGACGAGCGCCGTCACGAGCGACGACACATCCATCGACGAATTACCGGTCGAGCCGCTGATGATTGACTGGGCGGCTTGCTGAAGCGCGGAGTTGGCGCTCGCGGTGGACGAGGTGGCGGACGAGATCGTTGACATGCGGTTGCTCCGTGCGTCGGTGAATCTGTTGGGCTTGCGTCGTTTTCAAATGCACTGCGGGAGGCAAGCCTCCCGTTGAATCGAAACTTCCGCGTACGCGCCGCGCATGGCGCGCAGTGCGTACGCGGTTACAACATGAAGCCCTTATTGCAGGAGCTTCAGGACTTGCTGCGGCAGCGAGTTTGCCTGTGCCAGAACCGAAATACCAGCTTGTTGCAGCACTTGCGCCTTGCTCAGGTTGGCCGTTTCTTGCGCGAAGTTGGCGTCCTGGATTTGCGATTGTGCTTGCGACAGGTCGGTCGACTGAGCTTGCTGGCCCGTGGCGATTGCCGTGAAGCGGTTCTGCACAGCACCCAGTTGAGCCTGGATGTTGTTCACAGTGCCCAGCGCGTTGTCGATCGATTCGATCGCCTGGTTCGCGCTGGTAACTGAGCTGACGTTGACGTTCGCAACCGTAGAGAGCTGGTTGTTGTTGTCGACGTTGGCGAACTGGCTGGTCGCCGGCGTTGCAGTAAAGGCAAGCGTCTGGCCGTTCGTCGGCCCCGCGCCTGCTGCGGTCGTGAACAGTGCAGTTTGTGCCGCTGCGGACAATGCGTTGCCGTTCTGGTCAGAGAACGTGTAACCGCCGCTGCCGTCGGACTTAACGGTGATCGACGTGATCGAACCGGCGGTGCCCGGCGCAACGTTGGTGCCGTTCGTGGCGGCGACGTTGATGCCCTGAATCGTGCCGAGCACGACGCCCGTAGCGGTCGGCGGGTTGGTGTTGGCGGTCGAGATCGCAGCGATTTGCGTTGCCGGATCGAGCGCGCTAGCACCCACTGCGGACAGCGTCAGTGCGCCGCCAGCGCCCGCCGCAGTCTTGAACAGCGCTGCAGAAGCCGTCGCCGAGATCGTCTGGTTGTTCTGATCGGTGTACGTGAAGCCGCCCTTGCCGTCGGCAAGAACGTTGATCTGCGTGATCGCCGGCGTTGCGCCAGCGGCCGCTGCCGAGCCGGTGGCCGTCAGGCTCAGGCCGGTGAACGAGCCAAGCACGTTGCCCGCTTGCGCGAAGCCGCCGCCGATCGACGCTGCCGACAGGCTTTGCGTCAGGTTCAGGCTCATCGACTGGCCGACGTTCGCGCCGACCTGGAAGTTGACCACGCCGGCCGAGCCGTCGAGGATGTTCTTGCCGTTGTACGTCGTTTGCGATGCGATACGGTTCACTTCGGCGATTTGCTGCGAGACTTCCTGTTGCAGTGCAGCCTGGTTGGCCGACGTCAGCGAACCGCTCGATGCCTGCACAGCCAGTTGGCGGATACGTTGCAGGCTCGACGTGATCTGTGCGAGACCGCTCGATGCCGTTTGCACCATCGACACGCCGTCGTTCGCGTTCGACACGCCCTGATTCAGGCCGTTGATCTGCGTTTGCATACCGGTTGCGATGGCCAGGCCTGCTGCATCGTCAGCCGCGCTGTTGATGCGCTTACCCGACGACAGACGCGTGATGGCTTGCGAAAGGGCGCTTTGCGAGCCACTAAGATTTTGCTGTGCAACCAGCGAGTTGATGTTGCTATTGATTCCGAGCATGAAAATCTCCTAAATAAGCCTTGAGCCCAATACGCCACGTTGGCATCGGCGGAAGCACTCGTTCATTGCTGGCCGCCTCAGTGAAGGTTGACGGCGCGTCTAAAAAAAACTTGAGGAACTTTGTGCAATAACGATCCAATTGTTTTTCGGGCCGGTTGGGCTGCGACCCGTCTGTAAGCCGCTTGCAGCCTTGTTCGGGACATCCGCTGCAGGTATTGAAAAGACGGCGTATTCTCCTTTTCTCTTGTGACAAACCCTGGAGAAATCATGCAAAAGCGCCGGATTGGACGTTCCGAATTAGAGGTCGCGCCGCTTATGTTCGGTGGCAATGTATTTGGCTGGACGGCCGATGAAGCGACCTCGTTTTCGATCCTGGATGCATTTGTCGATGCGGGGCTCAACTTTATCGATACCGCCGATGTCTATTCCGCGTGGGTGCCGGGTAACCAGGGTGGCGAATCGGAAACCATCATCGGCAAGTGGTTCAGGCAGAGCGGCAAGCGCGACAGAATCGTGCTTGCCACCAAGGTTTCGAAGCACCCGCAGCGCACGGGCTTGTCGGCGGCGAACATTCAGGCGGCCGTGGAGGATTCGCTGCGGCGCTTGCAGACCGACTACATCGATATCTATTTTTCTCACGACGACGACACCGAAACGCCCCTGGCCGAAACCCTCGGCGCGTATCAGAAGCTGATCGAGGCGGGCAAGGTGCGGGTGATCGGCGCGTCGAACTACAGCGGCGCGCGCGTCGAGGAAGCGCTCGCCGTGTCCCGCCAGCACGGGCTGCCCGAGTACCAGTTGTTGCAGCCGGAGTACAACCTGTACGACCGCGCGGAGTATGAGCGTGACATTGAGCCGGTGGCGCTCGCCAATCAGCTCGGCGTGGTGGTGTACTGGAGCCTTGCAAGCGGCTTTCTGTCCGGCAAGTACCGGTCGCAGGCCGATCTGGCCAACAAGGCGCGTAGCAGCCGGGTCGAGAAGTATCTGAACGAGCGCGGTTTGCGGATTCTGGACGCGCTCGACCGGGTCGCCGGGCGGCACGGCAGCACGCCGGCCACGGTCGCGCTGGCATGGCTGATCGCCCGCCCGAGTGTAACGGCCCCAATTGCCAGTGCGACCTCGGTCGACCAGCTCAAAAGCCTGGCCGCCGCCGTCCATCTGATGCTGACCGGTGCCGATATCCGTGAACTGGACGAGGCGAGCGCCTGACCCGCGCAGGAGACCTGGCGCGATCGCTAAACCCCTGGTAGGATGGGGAGTTTCCTGATATCATCGGGAGTGAATTGAGATCTTTGCCTGTTTCGTCAATGTTTTTCATTGATGAAAGGTTGGCGAAACGGCAACAGACGCGGCTTCGGCTTTACGTCTGTCCGCGTTCCGCGGTGAACTCCCCACCTCTCTTTTCCGGCCTCCGTGGCCGTTATGCCTCTCGTTTCATTCGTGGTTTGGCCGGGATTTTTCCCGCGTTTGCCTGTTACTGGCCATGAATCGGAACGACCGGAGGGCCGGCGCGTGAGCGGTATCCGCCACGCAATTTACCCCTATCAAGTGATTGAGTTAGGAATTACATGACGACGATTCTTCTGAAAGAAAACGAGCCGTTCGAAGTGGCGATTCGCCGCTTTCGTCGCGCAATCGAAAAGAATGGCCTGATCGCAGAACTGCGTGAGCGTCAATCGTACGAAAAGCCGACTACGGCACGTAAGCGCAAGAAGGCTGCTGCTGTGAAGCGCCTGCACAAGCGCCTGCGCAGCCAGATGCTGCCGAAAAAGCTGCACTAAGCACGTTTTTTCGCGCTGTATTTAGCGCACTGCACGCCGAACGGCGGTGTGAGCTTCGAAAGAAGCCACATCGCCGTTTTGCTTTTGGGGAGTCGATTTACGTTGGGCTTTGCCGCCGTACCGAGGCTCGTTACGCGGCGCTCTTCAGGCGCTCGGCGGACAGGCCGAATTGCCGGGCAATCGAGCTCAGACGCTCATGCCATTCCCACGTGCCGAACACGTCGTGCACGTTTTGCAGGCAACTCAGCAGAGCGATTGTGGCCGGGTCGTACACATTGAGGCGGGCGCGCAGGAGCGCCTTTTTGAGCGCAGATATGCCGGCATCCATATAAGCAGGCACCTCGGTGGCCGCCTTGCCGATGTAGCGCACCGGAACGCCTTCCATCGCGGTCATATAGTCGTTCGGCTTGATGAAGCTGCCGACCGGGCAGCCACCGCAGTAGCCGCGGTATGCGCCGCCGCCGCGCGGCAGCAAGGCGGCGCGTTTCTGGCCGAGCAGATGGTCCACGGCCTGATCGAAAATCTCCTGATGGGTCAGGAAGCTAAGGGTTTTCATGGTTGGTCTCCCATGCATTACGCAGCGGTTATTCGTTGTTCGAGCGCATGAACGGCAGTATCGGACACGCGCCAATTGACGAAACCCGGACTAGCACGGCGAAAAGCCTTCAATTCGCGGGTTTGGCTCGTTTGCCCCTTATGCGGCGTCAACCGGCCTTGCGATTGCGTCCCTTCTTGCCGAGCGCCGCGCATCGCGCGCGGCACATGCAGCTTGCCTCGTGGTCGTTCACCATGCCGACCGCCTGCATGAACGCATAGCAGATCGTCGAGCCGACGAACTTGCAGCCGTAACGCTTCAGCCCCTTGCTGAGCGCGTCAGAAATTTCGGTCGACGCAGGCGCCTGTTTATACGTTGCCCAATCGTTCTGGATGGGCGTCTGATCGACGAACGACCATACGAAGTTGGCGAACGAACCGTGCTCGGCCTGAATCTGCTGCACGGCGCGCGCGTTGGTAACTGCCGATTCGATCTTGCCGCGATGACGCACGATACTTTCGTCCAGCACCAGCGCATCGACATGTTTGGGCGTAAAGCGCGCGACCTTGTCGATGTCGAAGTCGGCGAACGCGCGGCGATAGCCGGTTCGTTTGTTGAGAATCGTCGACCATGACAAACCTGCCTGGGCGCCTTCCAGTACAAGCAGTTCGAACAAATGCTGATCGTCGCGCGAGGGCACGCCCCACTCGGTGTCGTGGTAGTGTGCGAGCGCTTCGCTCGATACCCAGTTGCATCGCTGTGTCACTTTCGCGCTCCCGCGTTGTCATGTCGTCCGTCAGCATAGCGGAAGCAGTGCGCGCCGCAAGCCGGCCATTCGGCCGATTGCGGGATTGAAACTGACCTGCCACGCTATGCCTTATTCACCACCTGAATCACCACCTGAACTCACTCGATTCGATGAATAAAGACCTCTTTCTGATCGGCATTGACGGCGGCGGCACTGGTACGCGAGTCGTACTCGGCGACGCGCAGGGCCGTGAACTGGCGCAGGCGGCGAGCGGGCCCTCGGGGCTGGGCCTCGGCGTGGAGCGCGCGTGGCAGGCCATTGAGGCGGGCTGCGCCGATGCATTCGCACGTGCCGGCGTGCCGCTGGACTGGGCGCGCTGCGTACTCGGTTGCGGGTTGGCAGGGGTCAACAATCGCGACTGGCTGGCCGCGTTTCGCGCGCAGGCGCCGGCGGTTGCCGGGCTCGCGGTGGAAAGCGATGTGTACACCACCTTGCTTGGTGCGCACGGCGGCGCACACGGCGTGGTCGTCGCGCTTGGCACCGGCAGTCAGGCGGCCGTGCTTGACGGCAATGGCGACTGCCGAACTGCCGGCGGCTTCGGTTACCCGTCGGGCGACGAAGCGAGCGGCGCCTGGCTTGGGCTACGAGCCATCGTGTATGCCCAGCAAGCGCTCGACGGCCGTGTGCCCAATGACGATCTGGCGCAGGCGCTGCTCGCCCACACCGGCGCACATGACAGCGACAGCCTCGTGGTCTGGCTGTGCGAAGCTAATCAGACCGCTTATGCGAGGCTCGCGCGGATCGTCATTGCGCATCGCACGCATCCGTTCGCAGCGCATTTGCTCGATGAGGCCGGCGTGGAGGTGGGCAAGATGATTGCCGCGCTCGACCCTTCGGCGAGCCTGCCGGTCGCGCTGTGCGGCGGTCTCGGCGCGCCCCTGCGCGAGTACGTGCCTCAGATCTATCAAGCCCGCTTGCGCGAGCCGTTGGCGGACTCGGCACACGGCGGTTTGCAATTGGCGCAGCGCGAAGCGGCTCGCATCGGCGGTTGAGAATCGTCTGGCGCGCCGGGTGCGATCTCGCGGATGCGCGCGCAACGGTAAAATGCGATCTTTGACGCTGCCCGGCTGCTCACACTATGTATAAAGTCATTGCCACGGATCTCGACGGCACGCTGCTCAACGCCGATCACCAGGTGGACCCGTTCACGATCGCCACCGTGCGTAAGCTGGAAAGCGATGGGCTGCACTTCGTGATCGCCACGGGGCGCCACTACTGCGACGTTGCGGGCATTCGCGACCTGCTGGGCATCAAGGCGTACCTGATCACGTCGAACGGCGCGCGCATTCACGCGCCGGACAACACGGTGATCCACGCCGACGACCTGCCGCCGGCCATCGTGCAACGACTGGTGCAGCCGGAAATCGCCGGCGCGCACGGTCGTGTGATCGTCAACCTGTTCGCCGACCAGGCGTGGTTGATCGACCGCGATGCGCCGGATCTGCTGAAATTCCATCAGGATTCCGGCTTCACCTACGAGGTCACCGATTTGCCGAAGCACGACGGCGTCGACATTGCCAAGGCGCTCTACATCGGTGAGCCCGCCGATCTCGCGCAAATCTCGGCCAACCTGGCGCGCGAATTCGGCGACGCGCTGTACGTTACCTATTCGCTGCCGGATTGCCTGGAGGTGATGACGTCGAACGTATCGAAGGGGCGTGCTTTGCAGATCGTGCTCGAGCGCCTCGGCGTCGATGCCTCGCAATGCGTGGCGTTCGGCGACAACATGAACGATATCGACCTGCTGGAGACAGCCGGCCATCCGTTCATGATGAACAACGCCAATCCCGATCTCATCACGCGTCTGCCGAACGTGCCGCGCATCGGCAACAACTTCGAAGCGGGCGTCGCGCAGCATCTGCGCAAACTTTTCTCGCTCGACGGCGAACTGATGTCCTGAAAACGGACCGGCCCGCATCCTCTTTCGCGGATGCGGGCCGGTTGTTCGCGTTCCTACGCGACCTTACGAGCCAACGCTACGATCAGCCGTGCCATCCGCCACGGCGATCGCCACGGTCATCGTGACCCCAGTGGCGGTCGTTGTGATCCCAGCCGCGGTTATCCCGGTGGTCGTCGCGATAGTAGCCGCCGCGGTCGTAGCGATGGTCCCAGCCGCCGTTGCCGTAGTACACCGGCTGCGGCGCTGCGTAGACGGGGGCAGGCTGGGCATAAACCGGTGCGCCGAGCGACAGGCCGATATTCAGATCCGTATGCGCTTGCGCGACACCGCATGCGCCCGCCGCGAGTCCGGCAGCAACCAGCAAGTGAGTGACGATGCGTTTCATGTTGTTCTCCTGTGAGGCGACGTATGTTTGTCGCACAGGACCAATCTACGCATTCCGGTCTCTGGTTAGTGAGACGAGATGTTACGGACTGCAAGCATCGTCGCAGGGTTTGAAAGGCGGTAGAAGGAACCTTCGAACGCAACGCGCGACATGTGCTTTCCGCCCGAAGCCCCGTCAATAAGGTCTCCAGGCTCCTTGGACCGAGCCGGCATCCAGTTCCCCCCGCCTATTGCCGCAATTGGACGGCCGCGCTCGTAATCACGGCTTACATCTGTATTACCCAATTAATCAGCCGAGCCAGCGGAAGCACCCGCCGCAGCCGCGGAAGGCGCTCCCGGCAGTGCCGCGCATGGGCAGTCCGCGGCGCGGCCGTTCAGTCCCTGGCGGTCAAGCTTGAACGTAGCGTGGGCCGTGCCGTTTTGCCAGTTGAGGCGAACAATATAAATACTGTCGAAGTCGTCGCTTTGCCAGTTGGGGACATCGGCGGCATTGCCGCCATGTGTGCTCATCACCTGGCGCAGCAACTTCACGATCAGCTTGTGCTCCCACGCAACGACAATCAGCTTGCTGCGATTGGCGGGATTGACGAGCGCTGTACCGAGCTGGTCGATCTGGGCGAAGCCGTACGGCGTTTGCACCGGCATCTGGAACTGGATGGCGGTTGGCTCGATGGTCGCCAGCGGCCGGACATAGTAATAGGGATGGCCGCTGTCGTCCTTTTGCTGGCCGGGATCGGGCGCGTAGATCGCATCCGGTTTGCCGAACTTGGCGGCGATCACCGCCGGCAGGGCCAGCGCGCGGTTAAGCCCCTGACAATCGAGCTGGCCGTAACCCTTGGCGGGCTTCTCGCCGTGGCGCACGAATACGAGCGTTTCGGTATTGCTGTCCGCCGCATGGGCCGCAGGTAACGCCAGTACGCCTGCACACAAACCGCCGATGGAGAGTGCGACGCCATGCAGGAATCCGCGGAAACGGGTCATCGGTAGCACCTGTGCGAGCTTGGGAAGTCGCACGATTCTAGCAGCGGGTTATCGGCGGGCCACGGGCCGCGCGCGTTGTACGCAAAAACGAAACGGGCGCCGTAGCGCCCGCTTTGACTGCCTGGAATATGCACATCCGAGCACACCCGGGCACACCCGGCGCACTCGCTGATCAGTCGAGCGCCAGTTCCTGCGAATTGCTGCGGCGGCTTTCGGCGACGAACGGGTACAGCACGCCTGCGATCACCGCGCCGATAATCGGTGCGACCCAGAACATCCATAGCTGATCGACCGCTGCGCCGCCGACGAACAGCGCCGGACCGGTGGAGCGCGCCGGGTTGACCGACGTGTTGGTAACCGGAATCGAGATCAGGTGAATCAGCGTCAGGCACAGGCCGATGGCGATCGGCGCGAAACCAGCCGGCGCGCGCTTGTCGGTCGCGCCGAGGATGACGAACAGGAAGAAGCCGGTCATCACCACTTCGCAAATGAATGCGGCGGCGAGCGAGTATTGGCCCGGCGAGCGCTCACCGTAGCCGTTGCTGGCGAAACCGCTGGCAACGAGGTCGAAGCCCGGCTTGCCCGAGGCGATCAACGACAGCACCAGCGCACCCAGCACCGCGCCGATCACTTGCGCGACGATGTACGGCAGCAGGTCGCGGGCCGGAAAGCGGCCGGCGACGGTCAGGCCGACGCTCACCGCCGGATTCAGGTGGCAGCCGGAGATGTGGCCGATCGCATACGCCATTGTCAGCACAGTGAGGCCGAATGCGAGCGAGACGCCCACGAAACCGATACCCAGGCCGTGGACCGGGCCGGCGAAGTTAGCGGCGAGGACGGCGCTGCCGCAGCCCCCGAGCACGAGCCAGAAGGTGCCGAACAGCTCGGCAGCAAGGCGCTTTGACAACTGCATGATTTGTAATCCTAAAATGTTTGACGCTTGGAGTGGCATGAGTGCTAAGCGCAGGTGCATGCCATTGAGCGCGCAATTCTAGGGAAAGACAGCCGGATTAGGTGTCAAGAATTGTCAAAGTGGAGTCGCCTTTACCTATTATTACCAGATAAAGATCTCGTTTTACAATTCATCGACGCTTAATAATTATCAGATGATTTCTTCCTAAATCGGTATTATTGTCCATTGCGAATTTTTATAATTGCAGCTAGTCTGCGAGCGAATGAGTTCTAAAAAAGGGGAGAACCGATATGTCTCAATATGCAGACCTTAAGGCACAGATTGCCAAATTGCAGGCACAGGCAGACGAAGCCCGGCGTACTGAAGTCGACAATGTTGTCGCCGACATCCGCCAAAAGATCGCTGAATACGGTCTGACCGCGCAAGACCTCGGCTTTGCGGTGGCCGCCAAGCGTGGGCGCCCGCCGAAGAAGGCGCCGCTGCCGGCCAAGTACCAGGATCCGAAATCGGGCAATACCTGGAGCGGACGCGGCAAACCGCCAAAGTGGATTGTCGGCAAGAATCGCGAGCGCTTTCTGATTGGCGCGGTCTGAATGCCCTGCGGTCCGGGCGAAAGCCAACTGAAGGTTGATCGGTACCGGGTTGTTTATTCGCGTCGAGCTAATCCTGGATGGAAGCGCATCCATGGCTGTATTAAAAAAGCCGCCCTTGAGAGGCGGCTTTTCCGTAGTAGAAGCGGGTTAACTCTAGCTAACCGCTCGCGCAAACGATTCACCAGGCAAATTTACTCATGATTGGCGTGCAAATCGGAAAACGGCGGGAAAACGGCGTAAGCGGCAGAAGCACGACTTAAGCGGCTGAGCGGATAAAAACCTCAGTCGCTTAAGCACGCCGCTCAACCCACCGCTACCCGGCGCAACATTGGGCGGCGCGTCGCTTCGATCAGTGCCGAATAGCCGTCGACGTAATTCTGGGCCATTGTTTTCGAGCTGAAGCGGCGTTCGAACTGCGCGCGAATCTCGGTGCGCGACAGTTCGTCCAGACGCTGCAGCGCGGCGACCGCGCCTTGAACGTCTTCGACAATGTAGCCGGTCACGCCGTGGTCGATCACTTCCGGCACCGAACCGCGGTTGAAGGCGATCACCGGCGTGCCGCACGCCATCGATTCGATCATCACGAGGCCGAACGGCTCCGACCAGTCGATCGGGAACAGCAGCGCCTTGGCGCCCGACAGGAACTCGGGCTTCTGCGCCTCGTTGATCTCACCGACGAACTCCACGTGCGCCATGGAGAGCAGCGGTTCGATTTCCTTCTTGAAGTATTCCTGGTCGACCTTGTCCACCTTGGCGGCGATCTTCAGCGGCAGACCGCTTTGTGCAGCGATCTTGATAGCTGTATCGACGCGCTTCTCCGGACAGATACGGCCGAGGAACGCCAGGTATTCCGGCTTCTTGTGCGCCTGCGGTGTGAGCAGTTGCTCCGGCAGACCATGGTAAATCGTGTTCAGCCAGTTGGCCTGGGGCAGCGGCACGCGCTGCGAATCCGAGATCGACACCACCGGCACATTCGAGAACGCGTCGAACACCGGTTGCAGCTCCGGCAAGTCCAGACGGCCGTGAAGCGTTGTCACGAACGGCGTGTCCATGGTGGTGAAGAGCGGGAACGGCATGTAGTCGAGGTGAAAGTGCAGCACGTCGAACTCATGCGCGACCTTGCGCACCTTCTCCATCATCAGCACATGCGGAGCCAGCGCATCGCGAATCGTCGGGTCGAGGCGCAGCGCACGCGGCCAGCAGGCGTCGAGGTTCGCGGAGGTGACCGAGTCGCCGCTCGCAAACAGCGTGACGTCGTGGCCGAGATCGACCAGGGCCTCGGTCAGATACGAGACGACGCGTTCGGTGCCACCGTAGAGTTTCGGCGGGACAGCTTCGTACAACGGCGCAATTTGTGCGATTCGCATGCGTTTCTCCTGTTCAAAACGGCTTCGCACAACGGCGCTCGGGTCGAGCGAGGAGCGAATGCCTGACGGACGGTTGGGCGCGGTAAGCCGCCGCCCGGGGGTGTTCCGAACCTGCATCGGGTAATCCCTTAGCGTCATTATCAGGATCGGCCGCGCTAATTCGAGTTATTTTTCAAACACTTAATGTTGTTACAGCGCGAAACATGATGCGTTACAGGTCGGCAGGAGGCTGGCCCGATGGTCGGCAAGCACGACTGGATGGGCATCCAGACGCTGAAGGAACAGTAGCAAGGGGCGGTCCCGGAGACTGAAGCGCGCCCCTACACCAGGCGCGTTGCGCAGAAGTGAAAACGTCTTATAATTCTTCCTCACCGCTGCAAGGTGCGGATCGTGAGTCACTCAGGACTCACCATTTGGTTCACATTTCCGCTGAAGAATTAGCCAAAACGCATCGCCAGCCCCAAGCTGCGCGCCACTTCGCCTGCTTCAGCCTTCTTTCTAACCCCGCCGTGTAGGAAAAATTCCTACACGAATGACGGATTAATCCGTCAAACAGGCAGGGTGTCTGTCCGATTTTCGTCCGCTCCCCCTTTCGCCACAATGCTCGCAAGACCAGAAACGAGCCGATTCGTGCGGTTTAAGTGCGCGCGTTCGAGCAAACGTTTCCGTAACGGCCTGACCAGCCAGATACACCCGGGGGAATCATGAGCGCGACAAGCGAAATGCTCAATGAGATCAGAGAAGTCAACCTTTCTTATCTCCTGCTCGCCCAGCGTCTGCTGCGCGAAGACAAGCCGATGGGCATGTTTCGCATGGGGATTTCGGACCAGTTGGCCGACGTGCTCGCCAATCTGTCTTTGGCGCAGACCGTGAAGCTGGCGGCGTCCAATCAGGTGTTGTGCCGTTTCCGTTTCGATGACCATGCCGTGCTGTCCGCCCTTGCGGACAAAGGCAAATCCAGCGCCGTGGCCCAGGCGCATTCCGCGATCCTGATGGCAAGCCAGCCAGTCGAGCAACTCGGCTGATGGCAGCTTTTAGTTCAAATAAAGCGATCAGGTCGGGGGAAATGCGAGCGGATGGCATATAAAAGTGTTGTGCAGGAAGTCAGGGAAATTACCCTGGCCATCGAGCTGATCGAACTCGGCGCGCGTTTGCAATTGCTGGAAGCGGAAACCAGCCTGTCGCGCGACCGGCTTATCAAGCTGTATAAGGAGCTGAAAGGGGTGTCGCCGCCCAAGGGCATGTTGCCGTTTTCGACCGACTGGTTCATGACCTGGCAGCCGAACTTTCACTCATCGCTGTTCTACAACATCTACCGTTTCATGGCCGGCCACGGCGGCTGTCTGACGATCCAGTCGATTGTGAAGAGCTACCGGCTCTATCTGGAACATGTCCAGTTGCACGACGACGAGCCCGTGCTCAGTCTCACGCGCGCCTGGACGCTGGTGCGTTTCTTCGACTCCGGAATGCTGCAAATGACCACCTGTTGCCGGTGCGGCGGACATTTTGTCGCGCATGCGCACGATCCGCAGCACGCCTTCGTCTGCGGGTTGTGCCAGCCGCCGTCGCGCGCGGGTAAGACAAAGAAATTTGCCGACGCCCGGGCCCGCGAAAGCCTCGCCGCGCTCCAAATTTGAGCTGCAGGGCGATGCCGGCCCATGGTTCGCAACCCGGCGCGCAGCTCGTTACAACGCCCACACCCCCATTCGACAGGCCTTCCAGCCCGATCGGCCAACACCGGACCCGGCCGGGCCGGTTTAACCCGCCTCTGGTTTACACCGGAGCGACGAGCCGCTTTTCCGTCAAAGTTTTCTGCTCCGTTGCCGTAAACCAGATTAACGACGGTCACCGTCGCTTCTTTGTGAGGGCTCGGCAGTGCTGATTTTCGTGGGAACACTCGTGACGCTTCTGTCCGTTTTCGGCGGTTACGCGCTGGAAGGCGGCCATCTTGGCGCGCTGCTGCAACCCGTCGAAGTGCTGATGATTGTCGGCGCTGGCGTCGGCGCGTTCATTCTCGGTAACGGGATGAAGACGATCAAGGCGACGCTGCGCGTCATTCCAACCCTGTTCAAGGGCGCCAAGTACAACAAGGACGTGTACATGGAGCTGATGGCGCTCCTTTACGTCCTGCTGGCCAAGGCGCGCAAGGAAGGCACGCTGACGCTGGAAGCCGACATCGACGATCCGTCGAAGAGTCCGATCTTCACGCAGTATCCGAAGATCCTCGCCGACCATCACATCATCGAGTTCCTGACCGACTACCTGCGTCTGATGGTCGGCGGCAACATGAACGCGTTCGAGATCGAAAGCCTGATGGACGAGGAGATCGAAACGCATCACCAGGAAGGCGAGGCGCCCGCGCACGCCCTGAACAAGGTCGGCGACGCCATGCCGGCGTTCGGGATCGTGGCCGCGGTGATGGGCGTGGTGCACACCATGGCCTCCGCCGACAAGCCGCCCGCGGTGCTCGGCGAAATGATCGCCCAGGCGCTGGTCGGCACTTTCCTCGGGATTCTGCTTTCGTACGGGCTGATCGGACCGCTCGCGAGCGTCGCCGAACAGCGCGTGACCGAGTCGACCAAGATGTTCCAGTGCATCAAGGTGACTATTCTCGCCAGCCTGAATGGCTATGCGCCGGCGATTGCCGTCGAATTCGGCCGCAAGGTGCTCTTCTCGACTGAACGCCCGTCGTTCGCCGAGCTGGAAGAGCATGTGCGCCGCGTCAAAGCCAAGTAACGGGCGCCGGGAACCGATTCGATGAGCAAGGACAAAGACCGCGCCATTGTCGTCAAGCGCTCCGCGCCGGCCAAGAAAGGCCACCACGGCGGCGCGTGGAAGCTCGCATATGCGGACTTCATGACCGCGATGATGGCGTTCTTCCTGCTGATGTGGCTGCTGAGCTCGGCTTCCACCGTGCAGTTGAAGGGCATCGCCGATTACTTCAACCAGCCGTTGAAGATCACGCTGTGGGGCGGCGATCGCAGCGCCGAGGACTCGAGCATTCTGAAGGGCGGCGGCCGCGACATTTCGACCGACGCGCAGGGCGTGACGCGCTCGACCGATGGCACCAACAATCGCGCCGAGCGCACGGTCTCCCACAGCAACGACGACTCGGTCAAGCAGTTGCAGGGTGAGCTGGAACGCCGCGAGCAGGTCCGTCTGCACGATCTGCAGGTCAAGCTGATGGCCGCGATCGAAGCGAACCCGGTGCTGCGCCAGTTCAAGCAGCAGATCCGCATCGACTCGACGCTGACCGGCCTGCGCATCGAAATCGTCGACTCGCAGAAGCGGCCGATGTTCGCGACCGCGAAAGACGTGGTTGAGCCATACATGCGCGACATCCTGCGCGAAATCGGCCACACGCTGAACGACGTGCCAAACCGCATCATCGTGCAAGGTCACACCGACGCCGCGCAATACGCGGGCGGTGAGAAGGGCTACAGCAACTGGGAACTGTCCGCGGACCGCGCCAATGCGTCGCGCCGTGAGCTGATCGCCGGGGGCATGGACGAAGCGAAGGTGATGCGCGTGCTCGGCCTCGCGTCGACGCAGAACCTGAACAAGGCGGACCCGATGGACCCGGAAAACCGCCGCATCAGCATCATCGTACTGAACAGGAAGTCGGAGGAGGCGCTTGACCATGACGACTCCACCACGACCACCTTGTCGGACGACGCGGCCGGCTCCAAGCCGCTGCTGCAAAGACTTGCGCAACCGGTGACGGTTGCACCGAAGGTGCCGGCGGTAGCGCCGGCGGCCCAGTAACAGACAGCGATCGGCAGGCCGGTCCATGCGCCCAGGTGGCGCGGACGGCGGGCCGGTCCATAGCGTAAGTGCAGCGAGGTTTTCATGATCAGGCACATCCTGGCAATCGACGATTCGGCATCGATGCGGCAAATCCTCGCCGCAACGCTGACGACGGCCGGCTATGAAGTGACGCTCGCGGCGGACGGCAATGAAGGGCTCGAAAACGCGCTTGCCATGTCGTTCGACCTCGTGCTGACGGACCAGCACATGCCAGGCAAAACCGGCCTCGATCTGATCACGGAACTGCGCGGCAATCCGGCTTACCAGGCGACGCCCATCCTCGTCCTCACGACGGAATCGGGCGAGCCGTTCAAGGCGGCGGCGCGGGCCGCGGGAGCAACCGGCTGGATCGAAAAGCCGCTCGACCCCGACATGCTGACCGAACTGGTCGCGGCATTGGCCGAATCGGACAACGCATGAACGCCCCATAAGCGCCACCTTTACACAAGTTATAGAAGCTCTCGACGCGGCGGCACGACAGCCCAAGCGTAGACAGGAACTCTCGCGGTGACCCAGGCATGACACTCGACATCACTCAGTTCTATCAGACCTTCTTCGACGAAGCGGACGAACTGCTCGCGCAGATGGAGCAGTTGCTGCTCAATCTGGATATCGCGCACCCGGACCCCGAAGACCTCGCGGCGATTTTCCGCGCGGCGCATTCGATCAAGGGGGGCGCGGCGACGTTCGGTTTTACCGCACTGACGGAAACCACCCACATTCTCGAATCGCTGCTCGACCGCGCGCGCAATAACGAACTCGTGCTGCGCAAGGACATGATCGACACGTTCCTCGAAACCAAGGACGTGTTGTCGGGCCAGCTCGCCGACTACCGTGCGAGCGCCGAGCCGGATACGGCTGTGGCCAAGGCGATCTGCGCGAAGCTCGAACAGTTGCATGCGGAAAGCCGCCTGGGCGCCGAAGCGGCCGCGGCACCGGCAGCGGCCGTACCGGTGGCAGCCGTAGCATCAGTAGAAGCACAAACAGCAGGACAAGGCGGGACCCCGCCCGAGCACGTCGTCGAACAGGCGGTGCAGGCGGCGGGTGAATGGACTGACGGCGAACCGGCACAGACCGGACAAGCCGCGGGTACCGGTGATGCAGCCGGCCCCCATCTGAAAATTACGCTACGGGGCGTAGGTGAGAAGGACCAGGAACTGCTGTCCGAAGAGCTCGGCAACCTGGGCAACATCGTCGGGCAGGTCAAGAGCGGCGGCGATCTGACGCTGTGGCTCCAGACCGATGTGACCTCCGACGACATCATCGCCGTGTGCTGTTTCGTGATCGACGAAAGTCAGATCTCGATCGGCCGCGGCGCCGCACCGGCGGACGAGACGCAGCAAGGCGAACCTGGAACGCCCGACGCTGCCGATTCGACCCCGGCGCAAGCAGCACAGACGGCACCAGCACACCAGGCGGAGCAGGCAGCATCGTCGGCACCGGCGGCCCACACCGCTGCGCCCGCTCAAGCCGCCTCCACGCACGGACTATCCGACGCGCCGGCGTCGCCAGCGACTACGCCGGCGCCCGCCGCGGCTGCACCCGCAGCAGCGAGCAGCGCACCGGCGGCAGGCGTGGCAACAGGTGTGGCAGCAACCACGACGGCGACCGCCGAACAGGATCGCAAGGCAGCGCGGCCGGCCGCGGCGGCAGGCGGCGCGGAAGGCAGCTCGATTCGCGTCGGCGTCGAAAAGGTCGATCAACTAATCAACCTGGTCGGCGAACTGGTGATCACGCAGGCGATGTTGGCCGAGACCACCAGCACGTTCGATCCGGCGCTGCACGACCGGCTCTTCAACGGCATGGCGCAACTCGAGCGCAACGCGCGCGATCTGCAGGAAGCGGTGATGTCGATCCGCATGATGCCGATGGATTACGTGTTCAGCCGCTTCCCGCGTCTGGTGCGCGATCTGGCGGCGAAACTCGGCAAGGAAGTGGAACTCGTCACCTTCGGTCAGGCGACCGAACTCGACAAGAGCCTCATTGAACGGATTATCGATCCGTTGACTCACCTCGTGCGCAACAGTCTCGACCACGGTATCGAAACCGTGGAAGCGCGGCGTGCGGCGGGCAAGGATTCGACCGGCCAGTTGGTGTTGTCGGCGGCACACCATGGCGGCAACATCGTCATCGAAGTGAGCGACGACGGCGCCGGTCTGCGCCGCGACAAGATTCTCGCGAAGGCCGCCAAGCAGGGCATGCAGGTCAGCGAATCGATGTCCGACGAAGAAGTCTGGAACCTGATCTTCCTGCCGGGCTTCTCGACGGCGGAGCAGGTCACGGACGTCTCCGGCCGCGGCGTCGGCATGGACGTGGTGAAGCGCAACATCCAGTCGATGGGTGGTCACGTGGAAATCACCTCGCATGCGGGCAAGGGCAGCACCACGCGCATCGTCTTGCCGCTCACGCTGGCGATTCTCGACGGCATGTCGGTCAAGGTCGGCAACGAGATCTTCATTCTGCCGCTGAACTTCGTGATGGAGTCGCTGCAACCGCGTGCCGAGGACATCTACACGGTGGCCAACGGCGAGCGCGTGGTGCGCGTGCGCGGTGAATATCTGCCGCTCGTCGCGTTGCATGAAGTATTCACCGTCGACGACGCCAAGCAGGAACCGACGCAAGGCATCGTCACCATCATGCAAACCGAAGGGCGCCGCTTTGCGATGCTGATCGACGAGCTGGTGGGGCAGCAGCAGGTGGTCGTGAAGAATCTGGAAACGAATTACCGCAAGGTGCACGGCATTTCCGCCGCAACCATTCTCGGCGACGGCAGTGTCGCGCTGATCGTGGACGTGGCGGCGCTGAATCGCGAAACGCGCCATGCGCACGGCGCGATGAGCCTCGCATGACATTCGCAACACTCACTCAACTTATTTCATCCCAACCGTTTGGGGGCTAACGTGGCAGAAGTCCAATCCATCAATTCGAGCGTCGCGAACGCGAGCGGTACGAATGGCCGCCGCGACTCGCAGCAGGCGGACGCCGGCGGTCAGGAATTCCTCGTCTTCACGCTCGGCGCCGAAGAGTACGGCATCGACATTCTCAAGGTGCAGGAAATCCGCGGCTACGACAACGTGACGCGGATCGCCAATGCGCCTGAGTTCATCAAAGGCGTGATCAATCTGCGCGGCATCATCGTGCCGATCGTGGACATGCGCATCAAGTTTCATCTGGGCCGCGTCGAGTACGACCACCAGACCGTCGTGATCATCCTGAATGTCGCGCATCGCGTGGTCGGGATGGTGGTGGACGGTGTGTCGGACGTGCTGACGCTCGCCACCGACCAGATCATGCCGGCGCCGGAATTCGGCGCGACGCTGACGACCGAGTATCTGACGGGTCTGGGCACCGTCGACGGCCGCATGCTGATTCTGATGGACATCGAGAAGTTGATGACCAGCCGCGAAATGGCGCTGATCGAAACGCTGAGCGCGTAAGCATCACTACGCGCCAGTACGAAAGACAGATCGAACAGGGAGCATCAAGATGCTGAGCAGGTGGTCGATTCGCACATCGTTGACGATGGTGGGGATCATTCTGGTTGCGCTGACCGTCGTGGTCGGCGCGCTTGGTCTGACCGCGCTGAACAGCGCGAGCCAGTCGCTCGACCGTATCGCGCGCGGCGATCTGGTCGCCATTCACGCGCTCGACGATGCGTCGGCGTACCTGTTGCGTTCGCGCGTGACGCTGGACCGCGTCACCGCGTTGAGCACCGCTGGCGACACCGAGCAGGCGAAGACGGCGCTTGATCGTGCGCAAGTGCTGCTCGCCAAGTCAAGCGAAAACTGGCAGCTGTTTCTCAACGCACCGAAGAACGGCGTTGACCAGACGCTGCTCGACGATCTGACGGCGCGCCGCACGACTCTGACGCGAGACGGCGTCGATCCGGAGTTCGCCGCGCTGCGGGCGAACGATCCAGCGGCCTATCACGCGATCGCCGATACCAAGATTCCCCCGATGTTCCTTGCGTACGACAACGTTGCGTCCAATGTGATCAAGGCGATGCAGCAGCATGCGGTGGATCAGCAGTCGAGCGCGCAATCGAACATTTCGCTGATGACCACGCTGATCATCGGCGTCACCGTGATCGCGCTGCTGCTGGTGGTGGGCATCCGCCTTGCGCTGCGCGGCCTGATCGTGCAGCCGCTGAACGATGCGACGGCGTGCTTCGAACGGATCGCCTCGGGCGATCTGTCCGAGCAGATCAACGTGTTCAGCCGTAACGAAATCGGCCGCCTGTTCGCCGGCATCAAGCGCATGCAGGAAAGCATGGCGACGATGGTGACGGCGGTTCACAGCAGCACCGAATCGATCGACACCGGCGCGCGTGAAATCGCGATGGGCAACACCGATCTGTCGCAACGCACCGAGCAGCAGGCCGCGTCGCTTCAGGAAACCGCTTCGAGCATGGAGCAACTGACCGGCACCGTGCGCCAGAACGCCGAGAACGCGCGCCAGGCGAGCCAGTTGGCTGTCAATGCGTCGGATATCGCGACGCGCGGCGGCGACGTGGTGAGCCAGGTCGTCACGACCATGCAGGACATCGCGACCAGTTCGAACAAGGTCGTCGACATCATCGGCGTGATCGAAGGCATTGCCTTCCAGACCAACATTCTCGCGCTGAACGCGGCGGTCGAAGCCGCGCGGGCCGGCGAGCAGGGCCGCGGTTTCGCGGTGGTCGCGGGCGAAGTGCGCAGCCTCGCGCAGCGCAGCGCCAGCGCCGCGAAGGAAATCAAGGAACTGATCGGCGACTCTGTCGACAAGGTGCAAAGCGGCTCAGCCCTGGTGGGCCGCGCGGGCACCACGATGGACGAGATCGTGCAGGCGGTGCGCCGCGTGACCGACATCATGGGCGAAATCAGCGCGGCTTCCGAAGAGCAGTCGGGCGGCATCGAACAGGTGAATCGCGCAGTCGTGCAGATGGACGAAGTGACGCAGCAGAACGCCGCGCTGGTCGAACAGGCCGCGGCTGCGGCGGCGTCGCTCGAAGACCAGACGCGTCAGTTGCAAGCGGTGGTGAGCGGCTGGAAAGTAGCCGGCGGCCAGACGCGCAGCGTCGCCACTGCAGCGCGTCCGCAAGCGGCGGCACGTTCGAACGGCGGCAAGAGCGGCAGCCAGCGCGTGCAGCCCGCAAAAGCCGCGCCGCAAGCGACCGCACACGCCGCAGCGCATCCGGCAGCAGGCAAGGCGGCCGGTGCGGCAAGCTCGGCAGCGCATGCAACACCGGCTTCGGCCACCCAGGGTGCCGACACCGCGCGTGTGGAACCGGCTCTCAAACCGAAGACGGCCCGCGCCGCATCCGACTCCGCAGCACGTCCGGCCGCAGCAGGCGCCGCGTCGGCAGGATCGGACGCGGACTGGCAAACGTTCTAGGAAGTGGCACAAAGACATGCGGTCATTCGGCATCTCGCTCCGTGAGGGGCGAATCATCGAAGCACGCTTAAGAGGCGTGTCGCGGGCCGACCGCGTGTTGGCAGAACTCGCGGGCGGGCGCGACCCCGCGAACACAACCCCTTTCGCCAGAAGCAATGCAGTTGGCGAAAAGCGGGATGGCTCGTATTGCAGGCAGGAACTTTCATAATGGCAACGCGCGCACAGCAATCTTCGCAACCGGCTAGATCCGGCGAGCAAGGACGGGATTTCGAATTCACGTCGGCGGATTTCGCTCGCATTCGCGATCTGATTCATCGCAGCGCGGGCATTTCGTTGTCGGATCACAAGCGCGATATGGCGTACAGCCGTCTGGCGCGCCGGCTGCGTGCCCGTGGCCTCGAGAGCTTCAAACAGTACCTCGATCTGCTCGAAGCGGAAAACGATCCGGCAGAGTGGGAAGCGTTCACCAATGCGCTGACCACCAACCTGACCGCGTTCTTCCGCGAAGCCCATCACTTTCCGATCCTGGCCGAGTTCGTGCCGCGCCGCGCGCAGCCGGTGTCGGTCTGGTGCTCGGCGGCCTCGACCGGTGAGGAACCGTATTCGATCGCGATGACGCTGATCGAAGCGCTCGGCGACAGCGGCGCACGTCAGGCCAGCGTGCTCGCCACCGACATCGACACGCAAGTGCTGGCGAAAGCCGAAGCCGGCATGTATCAGTTCGACCAGGTGAAGCACCTGTCGCCCGAGCGGCTCAAGCGCTTCTTCCTGAAAGGCACCGGCGCGCACGCCGGCATGGTCAAGGTGCGCCCGGAAGTGCGCGCGATGGTGCGCTTCGAACAACTGAATCTGACCGACCGCGATTACCAGTTGCGCTCGCAGTTCGACGCGATCTTCTGCCGCAACGTGATGATCTATTTCGACAAGCCGACGCAGGCGCAGGTGCTCGGGCGCTTCGAGCCGCTGATGAAATCGGGTGGTTTGCTGTTCGCCGGCCACTCGGAAAACTTCACCTATGTGACGCAGGCGTTCAAGCTGCGCGGTCAGACCGTCTATGAACTGACGCGCGACACAGGCGCCGCACGCACGCCGGCACGCGCCACGAGCCATGCCGGCAGTGCAACGGCGAGCGGGGTGGCCGCATGAGCAGCAGCCTGCCGATCGCCTCCAATCTGTACTTCGACAACCACTTCCAGCGCCCCGGCGTGAAGCTGTTGCCGAACGAGTTTTACACGACGAGCGAAGATATGGTGCTCGTCACCGTGCTCGGTTCGTGTGTCGCGGCCTGCATTCAGGACCGCACGGCCGGCATTGGCGGCATGAATCACTTCATGCTGCCCGACGACGGCGCCGACGCCGGCCAGCCCGCGTCGGATTCGATGCGCTATGGCGCGTACGCCATGGAAGTGCTGATCAACGAGCTGATCAAGGCCGGTGGCCGGCGCGAGCGATTCGAAGCCAAGGTGTTCGGCGGCGGCGCGGTGCTGGCCGGCATGACGACGATGAACATCGGCGATCGCAATTCGGAATTCGTGCGCCGCTATCTGGCGCTCGAAAAGATCCGCATCGTCGCTGAGGATTTGCAGGGCAATCATCCGCGCAAGGTCGCTTTCATGCCGCGCACTGGCCAGGTGATGGTGAAGAAGTTGCGCCTGCAGCAGGAAGCGGGCGTGGCCGAGCGCGAACAGGCGCTGATGCGGCAAAGTGCCGAAGCGCGTACCGAGCGGCTCGCGGCGGCACGCAAACGGGTCGAGTTGTTCTCGACGCCGGCCGCCACGCGGCCCAAGGTCGAACTGTTCGGCGCGGCGGGCGGCGGTGCGGGCGCAGGTGCTACGAAGCCGCGCATCGAACTGTTCGGCGCAAGCCCGCGCCCGATTAACTCAAACAACGCCAGAACTACAGAGGAGGCGTGAGCGCTGTGCAAAAGATCAAAGTACTGTGCGTCGACGATTCGGCGCTGATCCGCAGCCTGATGACGGAAATCATCAACGGCCAGCCGGACATGACCGTCGTGGCGACCGCGCCCGACCCGCTGGTCGCGCGCGATCTCATCAAGCAGCACAATCCGGACGTGCTGACACTCGACGTCGAAATGCCGCGCATGGACGGTCTGGACTTCCTCGAGAAGCTGATGCGCCTGCGGCCGATGCCGGTCGTGATGGTGTCGTCGCTGACCGAGCGTGGCAATGAAATCACGCTGCGCGCGCTGGAACTGGGGGCGGTCGACTTCGTCACCAAGCCGAAGGTTGGCATTCGCGACGGCATGCTCGACTACTCGGAAAAGCTCGCCGACAAGATTCGCGCCGCGGCCCGTGCACGGGTGCGCCAGGCCGCGCCGGTGCAGCACGCGGCCGCGCATGCGGCGCATGCGCCCGCTGCCGCCGCGCCGCTCTTCAACAATCCGCTGCTCAGTACCGAGAAGCTGATTATTGTCGGCGCGTCGACGGGCGGCACCGAAGCGATCCGCGAAGTGCTGGTTCCGCTGCCGCCGGATGCGCCTGCCGTGCTGATCGCGCAGCATATGCCGCCGGGTTTCACAAAATCTTTTGCGCAACGCCTTAATGGTTTGTGCCGGATTACCGTTAAAGAGGCAGAGCACGGCGAACGCGTGCTGCCGGGACATGCGTATATCGCGCCCGGCCACGCTCACCTGTTGCTGGCCCGCAGCGGCGCGAACTATATTGCGCATCTGTCGGACGAGCCGCCGGTGAACCGGCACCGTCCGTCGGTGGACGTGCTGTTCCGTTCGGCTGCACAGCACGCCGGCAAGAATGCGGTAGGCGTGATCCTGACCGGAATGGGGCGCGATGGCGCCGCCGGACTACTGGACATGAAAAAAGCAGGGGCGTATACCCTTGCACAGGACGAGGCGAGCTGTATCGTATTCGGCATGCCGCGCGAAGCCATTGCGCTCGGCGCCGCGGACGAAATTGCATCGCTGCCGGAAATGAGCCGACGCGTGATGGCGCGTCTGTCGTCAATGGGCGACCGCGTGCAGCGGGTATGATGCGCGGGCCTGACGGCGAGCGCCAGGCATGGGACCGGAACACGTAACTCCGGTCGACGCGAATCGGAATGAACCGGCGGTCATGCGCCGCATCATGGATCAAGCAAAGGGAATGAAATGGATAAGGGAATGAAGATTCTGGTGGTTGACGACTTTCCGACGATGCGCCGGATTGTTCGCAACCTGCTCAAAGAGCTCGGCTACTCGAACGTCGACGAGGCGGAAGACGGGCAGGCCGGCCTCGCGCGTTTGCGCAGCGGGGCGTATGACTTCGTGATATCCGACTGGAACATGCCGAACCTGGACGGTCTGGCCATGCTCAAGGAAATCCGCGCCGACGCCCACCTGACGCATCTGCCGGTGCTGATGGTGACGGCCGAGTCGAAGAAGGAAAACATCATCGCGGCGGCTCAGGCCGGCGCGAGCGGTTATGTCGTCAAGCCGTTCACGGCCGCGACGCTCGACGAGAAGCTCAACAAGATTCTCGAGAAGATGGCGAAAGCCGGGAGCTGATGTGACTCTGCCGACCAACGCGCACGGAGCCGAAGCGGCGACCGAGAGCGGCGACCTCGCGTCTGACCGCATCCTCGCCCGTATCGGACAACTGACGCGCACGCTGCGTGACTCGATGCGTGAACTCGGGATCGACAAGCATGTCGAGCGCGCTGCGGAAGCCGTGCCCGATGCTCGCGACCGTCTCAAGTACATCGCGAACATGACCGAGCAGGCCGCCGAGCGCGTGCTGTCATCGATCGATATCGCCAAGCCGATCCAGGAGCAACTGCAGAAAGATGCTGGCGAACTCGACGCGCGCTGGGAGCAGTGGTACGCGGCGCCGATCGAGCGCGAGGAAGTGCGCGCGCTGATGAACGACACGCGCACCTTTCTGCGCGGCGTGCCCGAGGCGACCACCGCGACCAACTCACAGTTGATGGAGATCATGCTGGCGCAGGACTTCCAGGATCTGACCGGGCAGGTCATCAAGAAGATCACGGATGTCGTGTACCTGATCGAGCAGCAACTGCTCGGCGTGCTGGTCGAGAACATCGCGCTCGAGCGGCGCGAGCAGTTCGCGGCGAATGCGGCGGCACTGGCGGCCGAGCCGTCGTCCACCGGCAGCCCCGAGCATCTGCTGAACGGTCCGCAGATCAATCCGGAAGGCAAGACGGACGTGGTGCAGGATCAGTCGCAGGTCGACGATCTGCTGGCGAGCCTCGGCTTCTGACCTGCCGGCCGCCCGCAAGGGCGCGAGGCAGGATCGCCGGACCGGTTATGGGTGGCGAGCCATGCTCCGGCGTGCGCTTGCTGTCTGTCGACACAAACCACAGGCATACTACGGACTCAAGCAGCGGCATGGCATTCCGGTGAGAGACAGTCACCGGACGGTGGCACGGCGAGGCAACTCCCCGGAGTGCGACCGCAGCGGTGCCGTATGATCTGCATACATGCGGCCGGTTCGCACGAGGTGCGAGCCGAGCAGCAGCAGCTCGGGAGGAGCCTTGTCATGTGGAGTCGCGTACGCCGCGCCGGGTTCGTTATGGCGCTTGCATTACCCTGTTCGTTGTCAGCCGTGCAGTCCGCGTATGCGGGATTGGGCGGCGCCCCGATGACACCCCCTACGGATGCGTCGGTTTCTTCTCGCACCGTGCAACCCGGCACCAGTTCGGCAACGGCGGCTCAAAGCGTGATGCGTTCTGCATCGAGCGCTGCTTCTTCCGCCTCGGCTTCGGCGTCCTACACCGTGCGTGAAACGACGCTCGGCAACGGCACGGTGGTGCGCGAATACCTCGCCGCGGACGGTTCGGTCTTCGGCATCGCGTGGCGTGGTCCGCAAATGCCGGATCTCAACGATCTGCTCGGCAGCTATTTCCCGCAGTACGTCGCCGGCGTAAAAGCCGTGCGCGCGGCGCGCGGAGGCGCTCGTGGCCCCGTTGCGGTCGACCAGAGCAACCTCGTGGTCCGCTCCGGCGGCCACATGGGCGGGTTCAACGGTCAGGCCTGGTTGCCGCCGGCGTTGCCGGCCGGCGTCAGCGGTTCCGACATCCAGTAAGGGCGAGGACGAACGATGCGAACCATGCAAAGTCATATTGCTGGGAAGTTCAGGGGCTGGGTGCACGCCGTCGTGGCGGTGATGTTGGTGTCGGTGGTGGCCGCCTGCGGCGGTGGCGGCGGCGACAGCTCCAGCAGCAATTCGTCGAACACGCTGAACGGCGGCTCGCTGCCGGCCAGCCCGACCCAGCAACCGATCGCCGCGAACGCGGCGAACACCGTGCCGATCACGGTCGGGCGGGGTGTAAACGGCGTCATCAATATTCCGACAGTTAGCGTGACCGTCTGTCCGCCGGGTACGACATCCAATTGTCAGGTCATCAGCAACATCCAGGTCGATACTGGTTCCTTCGGGCTGCGTCTGGTCAGCTCGGTGCTGAATACTTCATTGCTTGCTGCGTTGCCGGTCAGTACTCTGTCCGGCGGCGCGCAGCTCGCCGAGTGCGCGACCTTCGCCGACGGCTTCACATGGGGCACGGTGCGCACCGCGACCATACAGATCGGCGGCGAAACGACCGCGGCCATCCCGATACAGATCATTGGTGATTCGGCGGCCGGCGCAGTGCCCAGCGGCTGCGGCAGCGGCCCGGCGGACAACACGGCCACCGCTCTCGGCGCCAACGGCATTCTCGGCATCGGCACGGCGCTCACCGATTGCGGCGCAACCTGCTCGACCCCGTCGACGGCCGCCAACTTCAGCAATTACTTCACGTGTCCAGGGGGCACCTGCGCCCGTGCCACGGTGCCGCTCAACCAGCAGGTCGCCAATCCGGCGGCCAACTTTGCGGCCGACAATAATGGTGTGATCGTGCAGATGCCGCCGGTGTCGAACACTGGTGCAGCGTCGGCCACCGGCACGCTGGTGTTCGGGATCGGCACGCAGTCGAACAATGTGCGGCAGGCGTCGGTGCAGACCTTCACCACCGATACTTTCGGCAACATGAACAACAGCGTCTTTAACGGCACGACCGTGCAGGCGTTCTTCGATTCGGGGTCGAACGCATACTTCTTCGCCGACAGCTCGCTCGCGCAGTGCGGCAGTAATTTCGCCGGGTTCTATTGCCCGTCGTCCGCGCAAACCCGGTCGATCACGCTGGGCGGCCTGAGCAGCACGAGAGCGAGCGTCAGCATCGGCATCCTGAGTGCGTCGACGCTGTTCGGCAACACCAGCAACTTTGCGTTCAACGATCTGGCCGGGCAGATCGGCGGCAGCAGCAGCTTCGATCTCGGTTTGCCGTTTTTTTATGGCCGCTACATGTACTACGGCTTCGCGACCGGCGGTCAGGCGCCTTACGTCGGCTTCTGAGGCGCATGACACACGCGTAAGAACCAGCCGGACACCCGCGCGCATCAACGCGGGTGTCCGCTGGCCGTAGCCGGTGCTAGCCGGCCCTCCATCCCTCGAAATACCCCCCTTTCTCCGCCCTTATCCGCCGATCGTCGCTTGCGTCGAGCGGGAATAATCGCTCTCACTGGAAAGAGGCGTCGTGCCTCGGCCGACTGGAGAGCGTTTGTGGCAGAGGATAGCGACCTCGAAAAAACCGAATCAGCCACTCCCCGGCGCCTGCAAAAGGCGCGCGAGGAAGGGCAGATCGTGCGTTCGCGGGAGCTGTCGACGTTTGCGCTGCTGGCAGCGGGATTCTTCGGCGTATGGGGCATGTCCGACAGCATCGGCGAGCATTTGCAGGGCATGCTGCGGGCGTCCTTCACGTTCGACCACGCCACCGTGTTCGAAACCCGCCGCATGCTGATCGGCGCGGGCGCCGCGGGCCGCGAAGGCCTGTACGCGCTGCTGCCGGTTCTGGCCTTCACCGGCGCCGCCGCCCTGCTCGCGCCGATGGCGCTGGGCGGCTGGCAGTTGTCTTCGAAAGGCCTCGAGCCCAAGTTCAACCGGCTCAATCCGATCGAAGGGCTCGGCAAGATATTCTCGATCAATGGACCGGTTCAGCTCGGCCTGTCGCTCGCGAAGACGCTGGTGGTAGGCGTCATCGGTGGCTCGGCGATCTGGAATCGCCGCGAAGAAATTCTCGCGCTGGCAACCCAGCCGCTGCACCTGGCGCTCGCCAACACCGTGCATCTGATCGCGGTGTGCTGCGGCATGACGGTCGCGGGCATGTTCGTCGTGGCTGCGTTGGATGTGCCGTATCAACTCTGGCAGTTCCACAAGAAATTGCGCATGACGAAGGAAGAAGTGAAGCGCGAACACCGCGAAAGCGAAGGCGATCCGCATGTGAAAGGCCGGATTCGCCAGCAACAGCGCGCCATTGCCCGCCGCCGCATGATGACCCAGGTGCCCAAGGCCGACGTGGTGGTGACCAACCCGACGCACTTCGCGGTCGCGCTGCAGTACACCGACGGCGAGATGCGCGCGCCGAAGGTGGTCGCCAAGGGCGTGAACCTGGTGGCCGCGCGGATTCGCGAAATCGCCGCCGAGAACAACGTGCCGCTGCTGGAAGCGCCGCCGCTTGCGCGTGCGCTGTATCACAACGTCGATCTGAACCGTGAGATTCCCGGCCCGCTGTATGGCGCGGTCGCCGAGGTGCTCGCATGGGTGTATCAGTTGCGGCGTTTCAACACCGAAGGCGGCGTCGCGCCGGTCGCACCGACCGAGTTCGACGTGCCGGCGGACCTCGACAAGGGCGGCGTGCCGGACGATGAAGCCGAGCAGGAAGCCGCCGACGTGCTTAATTCTGCCAATAAGCCAGATAACGACGACGTTTCAGGAGCCTCCGCATGAACGCTCGCGCCGGATTCCTGTCCCGACGGCCGGATGCCTTGAGCGGCACCAATTTGCGCGCCCTCGCCGGGCCGGTGCTGATCTGCATGATCCTCGGCATGATGATTCTGCCGTTGCCGCCGTTTCTGCTGGATCTGCTGTTCACCTTCAATATCGCGCTTTCCGTGATGGTGCTGCTCGTCAGCATGTACACGATGAAGCCGCTCGACTTCGCCGCTTTCCCAAGCGTGCTGCTGTTCTCGACCCTGCTGCGCCTGTCGCTGAACGTGGCGTCCACGCGGATCGTGCTGCTCGAAGGCCATACCGGCCCGGACGCCGCAGGCCAGGTGATCGAGTCGTTCGGCCACTTCCTCGTGGGCGGCAACTTCGCGGTCGGTATCGTCGTGTTTGTCATTTTGATGGTCATCAACTTCATGGTGATCACCAAGGGTGCGGGGCGGATCGCGGAAGTGTCCGCACGCTTCACGCTCGATGCGATGCCCGGCAAGCAGATGGCGATCGACGCCGACCTGAACGCCGGCCTCATCAACGAAGATCAAGCTCGCAAGCGCCGCCTGGAAGTCTCCCAGGAAGCCGAGTTCTACGGTTCGATGGACGGCGCGAGCAAGTTCGTGCGCGGCGACGCGGTCGCCGGCTTGCTGATCATGGTGATCAACATCCTGGGCGGGTTGATCGTCGGGATGGTGCAGCACGGCATGGACTTCGCGTCCGCGGGCAAGACCTACACGCTGCTGACCATCGGTGACGGCCTCGTCGCACAGATCCCGTCGCTCGTGATTTCGACGGCGGCCGGTGTGATTGTCTCGCGCGTCGCGACCAACGAGGATATCGGCACGCAGCTGACCGGCCAGCTCTTCACGAACCCGCGCGTGCTGGTGATCACGGGCTGCATTCTGGTGTTGATGGGCCTGATTCCGGGCATGCCGCACTTCGCGTTTCTGATTCTCGGGGGTGGCCTGATCCAGCTCGGCCGCACGATGAAAAAGCGCAGCGAAGCCCGCAAGAACAGCGCAACACTCGTCGACGTCGCACCGGCCACGCTCGCGCCGGTCGAGAATGCCGAAGCGAGCTGGGACGACGTGACGATGATCGACACGCTCGGTCTAGAAGTCGGCTACCGGCTGATTCCGCTCGTCGACAAGAACTCGGATGGCGAACTGCTCAAACGGATCAAGAGCATCCGCAAGAAGTTCGCGCAGGAAATCGGCTTCCTGCCGCCGGTGATCCATATCCGCGACAACCTCGAATTGCGGCCGAACGGCTACCGGATTGCGCTGAAGGGCGTCGAGGTGGGCGTCGGCGAAGCGTATCCGGGGCAATGGCTGGCGATCAACCCGGGGCAGGTGTCCGCTGCGCTGCCGGGCACGCCGACGCAAGATCCGGCGTTCGGTCTGCCGGCCATCTGGATCGATACGAATCTGCGCGAACAGGCACAGGTGTACGGCTACACGGTGGTCGATTCGAGCACGGTGGTGGCCACGCACCTGAATCACCTAGTGGTCACGCATGCGTCCGAACTGCTTGGCCGCCGCGAAGTGCAGGCGCTGCTGGAGCGGATGCAGAAGGACACGCCGTCGCTGGTCGACGATCTGGTGCCGAAGTCGCTGCCGCTCACCACGCTGCAAAAAGTGCTGCAAAACCTGCTGGAAGAAGGCGTGCCGATCCGCGACATGCGCACGATTCTCGAAGCCCTGTCCGAACACACGCCGAAGGTCACCGACGCGCACGATCTCACCGCCGCCGTGCGCCTCGCGCTGGGCCGCGCGATTACGCAGCAGTGGTTCCCGGGCGTGGGCGACATGCAGGTGATGGGCCTCGATTCGAATCTGGAGCGGGTGTTGTCGCAGGCGCTTTCCACGGGCGCCAATCCGGGCCTCGAACCGGGCCTCGCGCATACGCTGCTGAACGAAACGCAGAAGGCGATGACGCGTCAGCAGAACCTTGGGCTGTCGCCGGTGCTGCTGGTGCAGCATGCGTTGCGGCCGATGCTCGCGCGCTTCCTGCGCCGCAGCCTGCCGCAGTTGAAGGTGCTGTCTTATGCCGAAGTGCCGGATACGCGCAATATCAAGGTGGTGAATCTGATCGGGGCGCATGGCTAAACCCCGTGCGGCTAAGCCTGATAGCGAGCCGCAGCCGTTCCAGACCGATGGTTTCCGCCGGCGCTCCTCGAGCGCCGGTTTTCATTCCCGCGCCTGACTTTTCGCCCTGCAAGCGGCCGGCGGAGGTCATGCTGCGTCCGCGAAAATGCCGCCGTACGCCGCCGGAGAGCCTGTTTCAAACCGTCGCGCGTGTGAATTGATGTGCGTTTCCATCGCCCGAATTGCCCGCCTTTAACGGTCTTTATCCATCGATCGTCACTCGACAGGTTTCGCAATAATGATCTCAATGGGAAGCGGTATGTTGCCGGTCCGGTAGTCCTTAAGTCCGTATACCTCATCGGGGGTCCAGCTTGAACATTCGTAAATTTGTCGGTGCTACCAGTCGCGATGCTCTGCGTCTCGTGCGCGAAGCCTTGGGCCCGGATGCCGTCGTTTTGTCCAACCGCACGATGGAAGACGGCAGCGTCGAGATCGTTGCCCTGGCCGATAGCGACCTCGCCGCCATCACGCCGAAAGCGCCGCGCGGCAGCGCAGGCGCACCGCTGGCCACGCCGATGAACGCCATGGCCGGACAACAGCCCGCGCTCGCCGCACCGCGCGCCAATCCGATGATGCAAGCGAATCCGTATGCGAGCGGCATGCCCGATGTGTTCTCGTCGGTGTTCGGCGCAAGCCCGGAAGCGGGCGCCGAGAACATGACGCCGAACGTCGTTGGCACCGTTCAAACCGCCAACGCCGCCTCAGGCTCAGCCGCGAAGTCCGCCGTCGTCCCTGCCGCGCCGAAGGCCACGCTGCCGAACGCGCCCAAAGCAGCGCTGGCCGCTGCCGCGTCGCTGCCGCAACCGATCAACACGGAGCAACCCAGCGCCCGCGCTGCTGCAACGCGTCTCACCGAAGACATCCGCGCCGATCTGCTCAAAGCCGCCGAAGCTCAAGCGCCGCGCACGATGGCTGAATCGAATCCCTGGCTGATCGACCACGCTCGCCGCATCGCCGCCGAACAGCAACAACAAGGCGCGTACAGCGCGCGCCCCGCTGCGATGACACCCGCTGCCGCCATGGCCAAGGGCCTCGGCGCTGCGGTGGAAGCGGGCCAACAGGCCTCGCAACCGGCCGCGCAGCAAGTCACCGATACGCCCGAGTGGGCCCGTGAAGGCGCGCAACTCGCCGCGCGCCGCGCCGCTCAGAAAGTGGCCGCATCGCTGCCTGCCGCCGACGACGCCCGCACGCCCGCTTCGGTCGCCGAAGCGATCAAGACGCGCATGGAGCAAGTCGTCAACGACACCGTGATGAGCGAGCTGTCGTCGATGCGCGGGATGATGGAAGAACACTTCGCCGGCCTGTTGTGGGGCGATCGCCAGCGCCGCAGCCCGGCGCGCGCGGCGCTCACCAAACACCTGTTCGCCGCCGGCTTCTCCGCGCAACTCGTGCAGATGATGGTCGACAACCTGCCCGACGACGTCGACAACATGGAAGGCGGCATGGAGTGGGTGCGTTCGGTGCTCGAATCGAACCTGCCGGTGATGGAAGACGAAGACGCGCTGATGGAGCGCGGCGGGGTGTTCGCGCTGATGGGCCCGACGGGCGTCGGCAAGACCACGACCACCGCCAAGCTCGCCGCGCGCTGCGTGATGCGCTTCGGCGCCAGCAAGGTGGCGCTCCTCACCACCGACAGCTACCGGATCGGCGGCCACGAACAACTGCGCATCTTCGGCAAGATTCTCGGCGTGTCGGTTCACGCGGTGAAAGACGGCGGCGATCTGCAACTCGCGCTCTCCGAATTGCGCAACAAGCACATCGTGCTGATCGACACGATCGGCATGAGCCAGCGCGACCGCCTGGTCTCCGACCAGATCGCGATGCTGTGCCGCGCCGGCCAGCCGGTGCAGCGTCTCCTGCTGCTCAACGCGACGAGCCACGGCGATACGCTGAACGAAGTCGTGCAGGCCTATCAGCGCGCGCCGGATCAACAGCCGCTCGCCGGCTGCATTCTGACCAAGCTCGACGAAGCCACCAATCTGGGCGGCGTGCTCGATACGGTGATCCGCTACAAGCTGCCGGTGCACTACGTGTCGACCGGTCAGAAGGTGCCGGAAAACCTGTACGTCGCAACGAAGAAATTCCTGATCAAGAGTACGTTCTGCATCCCGCGCGACAACTCTCCATTCGTGCCGCACGACGACGACATTCCGGCGTTGCTGTCCGCGCTGTCGGCGCGTTCTACGGCCGAACTGCACGAGGTCCGCTTTGGATAAGTTCATGTCCGATCAGGCAGAAGGACTGCGGCGGCTGTTGGCTCGTAGCGGCTCGCGCGTGATTGCGGTGACGGGCGGCTCGGCCAGCGTCGGCTGTACAACGACGGTAGTGAACCTCGCCGCGGCGCTCGCGCAGCAAGGCAAGGACGTGCTGGTGATCGACGAGTGCCTCGGCGACAAATCGGTGAGCGCGATGCTCGGCGGCGTGCGCGGCGCAGGCAATTTTGCGGCGGTGATGCGTGGCGAAATGACCCTCGACGACGCTGCCGCGCGCCACGCACTGGGCTTCTCCGTGCTGGCCGCCTCGCGCAACAACCGAGAAGGCCGCACGGCCGCGCAATTCGACGTGCTGCTGCGCGGTTCCGCGGACATCGTGCTGATCGATGCGCAACTCGATGAGCACGGCCATCTTTCGCCCCTCGCGATGCAGGCGCACGACCTGATGATCGTGACAAGGGTGGCCGCGCAAGCGATCACCGAGGCGTACGCGTGCATGAAGCGTCTGCACTACGCGCACGCCACCGCGCAGTTTCGCGTGCTGGTGAACCACGTGCAGAGCGTGGACGACGCGCATACCGCGTTTGTCAACCTCGCCGGCGTGGCTGGACGCTACCTGACGGTGGCGCTGGAAGACGCCGGATGCATTGCCGCCGATGTGCGAATGGCGCGAGCCCTTGAGTTGTCGCGGTGTGTCGTCGATGCGTTCCCATCGACACCGGCCGCGCGCGACTTCCGGCACCTTGCCGCCGAATTGCAGTACTGGCCGATGCGGCCAGCGATGTCGTCGCAAACGCCCTGGATGGCGCCTGCGACAGTTACAGCGGCGCAACACGCCGACCAACCGTCCGCGCAGCACGCCTGAGAGGCGGCACATGGACAAGGGGAGCACGATGTATAACGCTCAGGGAAAGATTTCCCAAGCCGAAGTTCTGACGAAGTACGCGCCTCTCGTGCGTCGCCTCGGCTTGCAGCTCGTTGCCAAGATGCCGGCAAGCGTCGATCTCGACGACCTGATCCAGGCCGGCATGATCGGACTGCTGGACGCGGCGAGCCGCTACAAGGAAGACCAGGGCGCGCAGTTCGAGACGTATGCCAGCCAGCGGATTCGCGGCGCGATGCTCGACGAGTTACGCAGCAACGACTGGTTGCCGCGCAGCTTGCGGCGCACGTCGCGCGAAGTCGAATCTGCCGTGCACAAGGTCGAACAGAATCTGGGCCGCTCGGCGAGCGAAACGGAGATCGCCGAGCATCTGCAAATGCCGCTCGACGAGTACCAGTCGATGCTCCAGGATCTGCACGGCAGCCAGTTGATCTATTACGAAGACTTCGATCGGTCCGCGGACGACGAACCGTTTCTCGACCGTTACTGCGTCGATCATTCGGACCCGCTGTCGGCGCTGCTGGACGACAGCCTGCGCTCGGCACTCGTTGAAGCGATCGACCGCCTGCCGGAGCGCGAGAAGCTGCTGATGTCGCTGTACTACGAACGCGGCATGAACCTGCGCGAAATCGGCGCGGTGATGGAAGTCAGCGAATCGCGGGTGTGCCAGTTGCACAGCCAGGCCGTGGCGCGCTTGCGCACGCGCCTGCGCGAAATGGCCTGGGCGAACGCCGAGGCGACTTGAGCTGAGACGGATGGCTGACCGGCGGTGCGCGAAACGTCCGCCTTGTTTTCCCTCCTGTTACGCGTCCGCCATCTCATGCTCCGCGGCCAGCGCGAGAAACGCCGAGCGCGACATGCCGCGCGCTTGTGCGTAAGCGTCGATATCGTGCACCAGCGCCTCGGGCAGCGAGATATTGATACGCACCGCTTTCTTCAACGCCGGAATATTCCGCGTTGTCACGAAACCCCACGTGAAACCCGTGTAGTCCGGATTGCGCCGATGCTCGTCCAGCGTCAGCCGTTCGGGAATCGGCAACCCTTCGTCGAGCAGCGTATCCAGATGCGCCTCGATCGCTTCCTTCGCGTTCGCGTAGGCTTCTTCCAGCGAATCGCCCGCCGAATGGCAACCCGGAATATCGGGAACGACCACGCCGAACGCTTGATGCGTGTCACCAGGTTCGATCGCGATCGGGAAAATCAGGTTCTTCATTTCAGGCCTGCCTGTTTCAAGATGCTGTTCAGTGTGCCGGGCGGAAGATTTTTCTTCGGATGCGGGATGGTCACGAGACCGGCTTTTACCGCGTGCCGGAAATGGTGGTGGCTGCCCGATATGCGGATCAGCCGCCAGCCATCGGCTTGAATCACTTTGACGACCTCGGCACTGTTCATATTGCACTCCTCGAATCATACACACGATTACACAACCTCGCTAGTGGGTAACGCTCCGCCAGGTTCGTCAAAGGCAGCCTCGAAAGCTGCACGTGACCGCGGATAGGCCCAGTGGGGGAAGCCGTGATTTCAACGTGGCGGAGAGTTTCGCGCTACCTCGCCGGATGGCTAACGCGCGTTGGCGGCGGGCTTGGGCGCCCAGTGCGGGAAGGGAAAACAAAAAGGGCTCGTCAAAGACGAACCCTTTTTGTTCAAAGCAAGCTACTCAATTGCGTCGGCGCGTGAAACGCGCCGTTCCAGCGAAATCTTCAGGCCGCGGGACGCGCGGGAATCCGGCCATCCGGTCCATAGAAACCGGCCTTCTGCGGCACGGCCACCTGCAGCGCCGTCAGCGCGCGCTGGTTGTAGTCCATCCGCACGCGGATCAGTTCACCGTTACTCGTATTGAAGCGCCGCGCTCGCTCGGCGGCCTTTTGCAGCAGCGCCCATTGATCGGCCAGCCGCGCATCCGCGCTTGCTGCGAGCTCCATGCCTGGCCAGCCGGCCGGAAGGCCCATTTCCGCGAGCAGCGTGTCACGGGTGGTCTCGAGCCTGGCGAGCAGGCCGATCAGTTCGGTTTTCTTCTCGACGATCGGCGGCAGCAGTTCCAGCGGCGACAAGGCAGTCAGCGCCTTGGTCTCGAGCGTCAGAATCGAGGCGAACGCCTCGACGGCCGAATATTCTTCGATGAGGGTGGCAAGCAGGGCGTCTTTCATCTCAACAACTCGCTGAACACGACAGCTCGCGCATGATTCGCGAGCCGGGTTTGTCGAATGCCGCCCGGCAATTCACCGTATTTCGATGCGTCGATTAGTTGCCGGTCGACGAGGTTTTGCTTTGCAACAGTTCGCGCGCGGTATTCAGCACGCCGTCGGCGATCTTGCTGGAATCGATCTTCAGCGAGCCGTCCTTGATGGCTGCCTTGATCGACTCGACGTGCGCCGTGTCGATATCGGCCGAGCCGGACGCCGCGAGGCTGCGCAGATGCTGCGACAGACCCGACAGGCTGACGCTGGCGTCGCCCGAACCGCTGCTGGTGGTGGTCTGCGAGGTCGTGCCCGCACTCTGCGCGTTGCTGTTCGCGCTCGTCGCGTCGCTTTGCTGCGAGCGCGACAGGGCGTCTTTCAACGACGGCAGATTCGAATTGGTTGTGGAATCGACTTTCACGATTGGCTTCCTGAACGATTTGATCTTGATAACGGCAACCGCTGATCAAAACTTTAGCGCAATCGCTCCAGGTTTTGCCTCGCCTTTCAAGGCGATCCGGCCCCACGACGGGTTCGACATCCACTGCGTCAGCCGTACCGGCCGTCGCATGTGAATCCACGCCGGCGGACGGGCTGCCGGACTTGCCGCCGGGCCGCGTCACAACTGAATCTCCACCGTCGAACCATCCTTGACGATGCCGGAGATGATCTGGCCGTTAGCCGTCTTCACCCGCACCTGCTGGCCCGGCGACGCGTTGTTCATCGCGCTGCCTTCGGCCGAAATCGCGAAACCGTTGCCCGCCGCGACAACCCGCACCGTTTGTCCGATCGACACCGCCGACGCGCTTTTCAGCATGTCGCGGCGCAGTGGCATGCCGCCGGCGATGCGCACGAGCGACACGGAGCCGACTGCCTGTGACGGGTCCGTGACGATCGCCTGCGGCAAACCGGTCAGGTCGCCGTCACGCGCGACGAGGTCGGCGGCGGTGAACACTTCGCCCGGCGCCATTGCGCGGGCGGCCAGATAGTAAGTGGCGCGCAGCGAAACGCGCGCTTGCAGATAAATGGTCCACGGCCGTTCGCCGGCGCAGCGCACCCCGACGGTCATGCGGCCCCACAGGCGCGCGCCGCTGGGCATGAAGGGTTCGAGCATCGTGCAGGCCGCGAGCCCGCGCGGAAATGCCGGCGCGACGGTGATTTCGACCTTGCCGGGCAAGCCTGCCGACTGCTGTTGCAGGAAGGCGAGCGCGGCACTTCGGATCGCCTCGGCGTCTTGCTGGCCTGCCTGCGGGACGGGTTGCGCCACCGCTGCGGGTCGCAGATTCTGTTGCGCGACAGCCGGCGCCACCTGGCGCATCGACGGCGTGCTGGCGATGGTGGCAGGCGGTGGCGGCATCGGCGCGGGTGTCGGCGCGGCCACCGCCGTGGTCACGACGGGTTTGCCGTTCGCGCCCAGTTGCGGCGGCTCGCCGCGCGAAGCAAGACTGTCGAAGCCACCGGCTGCCGGCGCGCTGGCGGCTACGCCGTTAGGCGCATTGGCGACGACCGACTGCACGCCGGCGGCTTGCCGCCCGGCATTGAGCGACGGCGCCGGCGTCATCACGACCGGCACGATCTGACGCGAGGCCGGCGCCCCATTGACGCGCGCCATCCCGGCCGGCGGAGTCGTTGCGGCCGTAGCCACATTGGCGCTTCCCGGCGCGGGAATCGTCACGACTCCGTTTGCGTCGGGCTTAAAACTGGTACGGATCATCTGCGGCGCGGCAGGCGGCTCGCCCGCGCCCGGAATGACGATCGAGCCGCTCGCGTTGGCGGCGCGCGTGAATTGATCGGCGTCGCGCGCGACCGGCCCCGGCGTCAGCGACTGCGCGGTAGCGGCGGCGAGCGTCGCCGCGGACCCCGTGCGTTTCGCGGGCGCTGCCTGCATCTGCGCGGCCAGATCGCTGAGCGCGGCCGGATTCTTTTCTCCCGGGCCGGGAATCACGATCGGACCACCGGCGTCCTGAGCCTGCTGAGCCTGAGTCGTGGCCGGCAGCAGCACGATGCCGCCGGCGACCCATACCGCCAGATTCACGACGAGACGCGTCAGGAGACGGGATGCACCGCGCGAAACACGCCGCACGGCGCCAGCACCCACGCGATGCGCCGCCGCGCAGCTTGCGCGGTGCGTCGGGTCGAAGGTGGGCTGGTCCATCGTGTTTCTCCATCGAATGCATCGGTACGCTTTGCATTCTAGTGAGCGCCCCCATTGTGCAAACGTTGAATAGAAGCCCCCTTTCCCGGTTATTCGTCCGATTGCCACTTGCGTTCGGCCCATAAGATGCACTTCATGCAAAAAGGTCTTCCCGGCCGACGCAATCCTCACGCGAGGCACAAAACGGGAAGCCTCGGGAACGTTCTCCGGAGATTTCTATGCTGGACAAACTCGATGCCGAATTCGCCTTTGGCCGCCAGGCGCTCGATGTGCGCGCTTACCGGCAGGAACTGCTGTCGTCGAATATCGCCAACGCCGATACCCCCGGGTACAAGGCGCGCGACGTCGACTTCGCTTCGTCGCTGGCCGGCGCGCTGAAGAAGACCGGCAGCGGTGCGGGCACGGGCGCCTCGAACAACTCGACGCTCGCCATGACGCAGCCCGCAGGGGTGACGAGCGGCATGTCGATGGTGTCGACCGCGCCGGGTCACATGTCCGGCAAGACGACGCTGACGCCGACCGGTGGCACACCGGACGACTACGGCAATCTGCAGTACCGCATTCCGACGCAACCCGCGCTCGACGGCAACACGGTCGACATCGATACGGAACGCGTGCAGTTCGCGGACAACACGTTGCACTTCGAATCGGGCATGACGGTGCTGTCGGGCCAGATCAAGACGATGCTCGCGGCGATCCAGTCGGGATCGTAAATAGCCGGCACAACGATCGGCGCAATACCAGATACGCAGTACGCAGGAACAAATCGCTACGGGATTTAACAGGAAGCCGGCTCGACCCGGCAGGAGAGGTCAGGAAACATGCCATCCCTGATGAACATTTTTGGTGTTGCAGGCTCCGCGATGTCAGCGCAGTCGCAGCGGCTCAACGTGACGGCGTCGAATCTCGCCAACGCGGACAGCACGACCGGCCCGGACGGTCAGCCGTACAAGGCCAAGCAGGTCGTGTTCGCGGTCAGCCCGATCGGTGGCGCGCGCACGGGCTCCGGTCAGCAGATCGGCGGCGTGCAGGTCACCGGCGTGGTCGACGACCCGACGCCGATGAAGACCGCCTACGACCCCGGCAACCCGGCGGCCAACCCGGACGGTTACGTCACGCTGCCCAACGTCGACCCGGTGCAGGAAATGGTCAACATGATCTCGGCCTCGCGCTCTTACCAGGCCAACGTCGAGACCCTGAACACCGCCAAGACACTGATGTTGAAAACGCTCACGATCGGAACCTGAGGAGAATTCCTTGACCACCAACACCACCATCGGCAGCAATGGCACGAACGTGTCGCAAACGCTGCTCGATACGATGAACGGCACGAGCAGCACCAAGAGCGCGACCAGCTCCACCAGCTCGACCGGCAGCACGTCGGGCACCTCGGCGACCGATCTGCAGAATACTTTCCTGCAACTGCTCGTCGCGCAGTTGAAGAATCAGGATCCGACCAATCCGATGGACAGCTCGCAGATGACCTCGCAGCTGGCGCAGATCAACACGGTGTCGGGCATCAGCCAGTTGAACACGACGCTCACCTCGCTCGCCACGCAGATGTCGGCAGGCCAGCAGTCGCAAGCCGCGCTGCTGATCGGCTCGACCGTGCTCGCGCCGGGCAGCTCGGTGTCGGTTGCAAGCGGCAAGGCCGGCGCGTTCGGCGTGCAGCTCGCCAATTCGGTGAGCGATCTGCAGGTGGTGGTGAAGAACTCGGCGGGCACGATCGTCAACACGATCGACCTCGGCAAGCAGTCGGCGGGCACGATTCCGGTGGGCTGGACGCCGACGGATTCGGCCGGCAACACGCTGCCCGACGGCAGCTACACGATCAGCGCGGTCGGCACGATCAACGGTCAGCAGGCAACGGCCACGACGCTCACGGGCGCGACGGTGCAAAGCGTCGTCATGCAGAGCAGCGGTACGCCGGGCCTCGTGCTGTCGAACGGCACGACCGTGGGGCTGACCAGCGTCGCCGCCATCCTCTGATTCAGATTCTGTCAGTTACGACTTTCCAGATACGGAGACCGTCATGGGTTACCAACAAGGTTTGAGTGGTTTGTCCGCGTCGTCGAGCGACCTCGACGTGATCGGCAACAACATTGCCAACGCGAACACGGTTGGCTTCAAGAGCGGCGCGGCGCAATTCGCCGACATGTACGCCAATTCAGTGGCGACCGCGGTGGGCAATCAGGTCGGCATCGGCACCAAGCTCTCTGAAGTGCAGCAGCAGTTCTCGCAAGGCACGATCACCAGCACCAACCAGGCGCTCGACGTCGCGATCAACGGCAACGGCTTCTTCCAGTTGTCGAACAACGGCTCGCTGGTGTACTCGCGCAACGGCGTGTTCCAGCTCGACAAGAACGGCAACATCGTCAACGCGCAAGGCCTGCAACTGATGGGCTACGCCGCGAACGGCGCGGGGATCATCAACACCGCGCAGACTGTGCCGCTCAGCGTGCCGACCGCGAATATCGCGCCGCAAGCGACCACCAAGATCGTCGCCGGTTTGAACCTGAACGCGCAGGATCCGCTGATGCTCGGCACGCCGGCCGTGACGCCGACCCTTGTCGGGGGCAGCACGCTCACGACGCCCGGCGCGACCATCACGAACACCGCCTCGGGCACGAATAACGACAGCTACACCGTCAACTTCACGAGCCCGACGACCTACACGGTGACCGACACCACGCTCGGCACGACGACCGCCGCCGCTACGTACACGGCCGGCACGGCGGTCTCGCTCGGCAACGGCCAGACCATCACGTTCAACGGCGTGCCGGCAACTGGCGACAGCGTTGCGATCGCGCCGACCCCGGTCGCGTTCAACCAGAACAGCTCGTCGACGTATAACTACTCGACCAGCACGACGGTTTATGACTCGCTTGGCGGCTCGCAGACGGTCAACATGTACTTCGCGAAGACCTCGGCCGGCACGTGGAACGTGTACGCGGGCACCTCGACCGGTACCGCAAGCCTGGTTGGACACGCGAACTTCAACTCGTCGGGCACGCTGCTCGGCACGACCAACGCGGCCGGCGTTGCTACCACCACGCCGTTCGTCTTCAACTTCAGCGTTCCGACCACCGACGGTTCGTCGACGCCGCAGAACCTGACGCTGAATATCGGCGGCACGACGCAGTACGGCGGCAAGGACGGCGTGAACTCGCTGCAGCCCGACGGCTTCGCAGCCGGCACGCTGACGAGCTTCACGATCGGCGCCGACGGCACGCTGACCGGCAACTACTCGAACCAGCAAACCGCGGCGCTCGGCCAGGTCGTGCTCGCGAACTTCTCGAACCAGAACGGTCTCGTGAACCTCGGCAACAACGAGTTCCAGCAGACGTCCCAATCGGGCGTCGCGCAGATCTCAGCGCCTGGCTCGACCAACCACGGCGTGCTGCAAGGCGGCGCGGTGGAAAACTCGAACGTCGACCTGACGAGCGAACTGGTGAACCTGATCACCGCGCAACGCAACTATCAGGCGAACGCGCAGACGATCAAGACCCAGCAGACCGTCGACCAGACCCTGATCAACCTGTAAGCGACCGGGACTTCCCATCATGGATCGGCTGATCTACACCGCGATGTCGGGCAGCACGCAAGCGCTCGAACAGCAGGCTATCGTTGCCAACAATCTGGCGAACGCCTCGACCACCGGCTTTCGCGCGCAGCTTGCAACTTTCCGCGCCGTGCCGATGGCGTTCGGCGACGGCAGTTCGATCAACGACACCACCACGCGCACCTTCGTGCTGTCGTCGACGCCGGGTGCCGACTATACGCCGGGGCCGATCCAGCAGACGGGCAACCCGCTCGACGTGGCGATCCAGGGTCCGGGCTGGCTGGCGGTGCAAACCGCCGACGGCAACGAGGCCTATACGCGCGCCGGCAATCTGCACGTCGACGAGAACGGTCAACTGGTGAACGCCATGAACCAGACGGTGCTCGGCAACGGCGGCCCGGTATCGGTGCCGCCGGGTGCGGAAATCACCATCGGCAAGGACGGCACGGTGTCCGCGCTGACGCCGGGCGATCCGCCGACGGCGGTGGTGACGGTCGATCAGTTGAAGCTGGTGAATCCGGATCCGCAAACCATGACGCGCGGCGACGACGGCCTCTTTCGCACCGCCGACGGCAATGCCGCCGACGCCGATCCGGCCGTCACGCTGGCGCCGGCATCGCTTGAAGGCAGCAACGTGAATCCGGTCAGCGCGATGGTCGCGATGATCACCAACGCTCGCCAGTTCCAGATGCAGACCAAGCTGCTGGAAAACGCGGACAAGAACGACCAGTCCGCCAACCAGATGCTCAGCTTTAGCTAACGGGATGGGCCCGGAGTAAGCGCTAAAGCGCTAACTCCGAACGACAGCTTTGCATGGGACCGGACTAAGCGCTAAAGCGCTAACTCCGGTCGACATAGGAGAAGAATAGTGAATCGCTCGCTCTACATCGCCGCCACCGGCATGAATGCGCAACAGTCGCAGATGGACGTGATTTCGAACAACCTCGCGAACGTCAGCACCAACGGCTTCAAGGGCTCGCGCGCGGTGTTCGAGGATCTGCTGTATCAGACCATCCGTCAGCCGGGTGCAAACTCGACGCAAAACACCGAACTGCCGTCCGGCATCCAGCTCGGCACAGGTGTGCAACAGGTCGCGACCGAACGTCTCTACACGCAGGGCAACCTGCAGCAGACCGGCAACTCGAAAGACGTCGCCATCAACGGTCAGGGCTTTTTCCAGGTGCAGATGCCCGATGGCACCACCGCCTACACGCGTGACGGTTCGTTCCAGACCAACGCGCAGGGTCAGCTCGTCACGTCGAGCGGCTACCAGGTGATTCCGGCGATCACGATTCCGAACAACGCAACCTCGCTGACCATCGGCAGCGACGGCGTGGTGTCGATCACCGTCGCCGGCTCGACCAACAGCCAGCAGCTCGGCTCGATGCAGGTCGCTACCTTCATCAACCCGGCCGGTCTGGATGCAAAGGGTGAAAACCTGTTCTCGGAAACGGCTTCGTCGGGTGCGCCGAACGTCGCGCAACCGGGCCTGAACGGCGCCGGCACGCTGAATCAGGGTTACGTGGAAGCATCGAACGTGAACGTGGTGCAGGAACTGGTGAACATGATCCAGACGCAGCGCGCTTACGAAATCAACAGCAAGGCCGTGACGACCTCCGACCAGATGCTGCAGACCCTCAGCCAGATGCAGGTTTAAGGCGTAAGGGACTGGGGAATTAACAGGCGGTAATAATCAAGATGTCGCACTTCACTCGTAACCCGGTTCATTCGCGCACCGCTCAGGCGCTCGTGCAGCTCACACTGCTCGCGGTGCTGGGTGGCTGCGGCCTCGTGCCGAAGCAGCCGATCGTCCAGCAACCGATGACGGCACAGCCGCCGATGCCGCCGCAGGCGCAATCGCCGGGCTCGATCTACAACCCGGGTTACGCGGGCCGGCCGCTGTTCGAAGATCAGCGGCCGCGCAATGTGGGCGACATCCTGACGATCGTGATTCAGGAAAACGTCAACGCAACGAAGTCGTCGGGCGCAGGGGTCAACCGTAACGGCAACACCAACTTCGACGTGCCGACCGCCGGTTTTCTCGGCGGCCTGTTCGGCAAGACCAACCTGAGCGCGAACGGCGCCAACAAGTTTTCGGCAACCGGCGGTGCGAATGCGTCGAATACGTTCAGCGGCACGATCACGGTGACGGTGACCGGCGTGCTGCCGAACGGCAACCTGATGGTCAGCGGCGAGAAGCAGATGCTGATCAACCAGGGCAACGAATTCGTGCGCTTTTCCGGTGTGGTGAATCCCAACACGATCTCCAACCTGAACGCCGTGTACTCGACCCAGGTGGCCGACGCGAAAATCGAATACTCCGCGAAGGGCTATATCGACGAATCCGAGAACATGGGCTTCCTGCAGCGCTTCTTCCTCAACGTGTCGCCGTGGTGATCATGTGTACCGCCTTCTCCCGCTCCCGCTGCGCCGCATTCGCCGCACCTCTCGCGCGATTGGCTCGCGTGGGCCGTGCACTGGCCTTCATCGCGCTTGCTTGCGCCGCGCTGCCGGCCGCTACGCCCGCTTATGCCGAACGTCTGAAAGACCTCGTGCAGATCCAGGGCGTGCGTGACAACCCGCTGATCGGCTACGGCCTCGTCGTCGGTCTCGACGGCACGGGCGACCAGACCACGCAGACGCCGTTCACCACGCAGACACTCGCCAACATGCTGGCGAACCTCGGCATCTCGATCAACAACCAGGCGGCGGGCTCGACCAACCAGCAATCGTCGCTGTCGAACATCCAGTTGAAGAACGTCGCCGCGGTGATGGTGACGGCGGTGTTGCCGCCGTTCGCGCGTCCCGGCGAAGCGATCGACGTGACGGTGTCGTCGCTCGGCAATTCGAAGAGCCTGCGCGGCGGCACGCTGCTGCTTACGCCGCTCAAGGGCGCGGACGGCCAGGTGTATGCGCTTGGCCAGGGCAATGTGGCGGTCGGCGGCGCCGGCGCGAGCGCGAACGGCAGCAAGGTGCAGGTGAATACACTCAATGCGGGCCGCATCGCCGGCGGCGCGATCGTCGAACGCGCGGTGCCGACCTCGGTATCGCAAGCGGGCACGATGCAGCTCGACCTGAACGACATGGACTACGACACCACGCAGCGCGTGGTGGCCGCGGTGAACAACGCGTTCGGCAGCGGCACGGCCACGGCGCTCGACGGCCGCACGATTCAACTGCGCGCGCCCTCCGATCCGGAGCAGCAGGTCGCCTTCATGGCGCAATTGCAGAACCTCGACGTCAAGCCGGCGCAAGCGGCCGCGAAGGTAATCCTGAACGCGCGTACCGGCTCGATCGTGATGAACCAGATGGTCACGCTGCAAAGCTGCGCGGTGGCGCACGGCAATCTGTCCGTGGTGATCAATACGCAGCCGGTGGTGAGTCAGCCAGGCGCGTTCTCGAACGGCCAGACGGTGACCGCGCAACAATCGCAGATTCAGATGAAGCAGGACAACGGCGCACTGAAGCTGGTGACCGCCGGCGCGAACCTTGCCGAAGTGGTGAAGGCGCTCAACGCACTGGGTGCGACGCCCGCGGATCTGATGTCGATCCTGCAGGCCATGAAAGCGGCGGGCGCTTTGCGCGCCGACCTGGAAATCATCTAAGGAAGACAACAGATGAATTCGGATACGACCAATTCCGCCAATGCGGCGAACGACCTGACCCAGCGCTTCGCGCTCGACGTGCAGGGCTTCGGCAAGTTGAGCGCACAGGCCAAGGCCTCGCCGCAAGCCGGCATGAAGATGGCGGCGCAACAGTTCGACGCGGTGTTCACGCAGATGATGCTGAAGAGCATGCGCGATGCGACGCCACAGGATGGTCCGTTCGATTCGCACGACAGCGCCACCTTCACGTCGATGATGGATCAGCAGTTGTCGCAACAACTGTCGCAGAAGGGCATTGGTGTCGCCGACGCGATGCTCAAGCAGATGATGCGCAATCAGGGCATGCAGGTGGGCGGCGCGAGCGGCGCAGGCGGCGGCCTCGCCGGCATGGCCAATGCGCTCGGTGGCGGCAGCGGCGGCGACGAAGGCCAGACCGCGGCGCTGAATGCGCTCGCGAAGGCTTACGGCAACGCGCAGGCCAACGGCCAACTGGCGATGGGCAAGGGCTACTCGGCCAACAGCGCGCTGACTCCGCCGATCAAAGGCGACGGCAGCTCGCCGAAGGTCGACGCCTTCGTCGACAAGCTCGCCGAGCCGGCGCAAGCCGCCAGCGCGGCAACCGGCATTCCGGCGCGCTTCATCATCGGCCAGGCCGCGCTCGAATCGGGTTGGGGCAAGAGCGAGATCAGGAAGTCGGACGGTTCGACCAGCCACAACGTGTTCGGCATCAAGGCGACCAAGGACTGGACCGGCAAGACCGTCTCGACGGTCACGACCGAATATGTGAACGGTAAGCCGCAGCGCACCGTCGAAAAATTCCGCGCGTACGACTCGTACCAGGAAGCGATGACCGACTACGCGAGCATGCTCAAGGGCAACCCGCGTTATGCGCAGGTGATCAACTCCTCGCATGACGTGAATGGCTTTGCCAACGGCATGCAGCGCGCGGGTTACGCGACCGATCCGCATTACGCGAAAAAGCTGATGTCCATCATGCAGAAAATGGGCTGACCTGCCGTTAATGCAGGTGCACAGTCGCACTCGACTGCGCAGCCGATCGGTTTATGCAGTCTGATTTTCTCGAATAAAGTATGCACGCGACGGGGCCAGGTGCATAACAAGACGGACGAGGCCGGCCGCCTACAGGCGGCCGGTCCACCCGCATAACCGGCGTGATTGTTGCCGGGATTCGATGCACGCGGATTCCACTGCTGGAATATCGGCGTTTAACGTTTGCGGCAAATATTTCATTACACGCCCCTAAATTTTGGCTGAATGCTGCCGCTAATTAGTTAGACCCGATACCGGAAAGCGTTTAATGTCCGGTTGAATGCGCGTGCTGCGGCTTCGATGAAGGCCGCGCGAAAGCCCCGGCAGGAGCCCTGGCACGCGCCCGCAAGAACATGCATACCGGCAAGCCTATGGATACTACCCAGTCGCACGGCCAGACCGACGCACCCGGCCAGTCGCACGCCACGCTAGACGAAAGCGCACCCGATTTCGGCCGTCGCAATCCGCTGGAGATTGGCGTTCAGTTACGCAACCTCGTCAATCGCGGCGATTTCCTCACCGTTGAATATGCGGGCGGTCAGCTCGTGACGCGCCTGCTCGATGTCGACGTGCGCGGGCGCACCTTCACGTTCGATTGGGGCGCACTCTCCGAACAGAACAAAGGCTTATTGGGCGCGCCGCGCTGTCAGTTCCACGCGTCGCCTGACGGCGTGCGCGTCGAGTTCGCCACCGGCACCCCGCGCGAAACCCGTTACGAAGGACTGCCCGCATTCGAGTCCGACTTCCCCGAAGTGCTGTACCACGTGCAGCGCCGCGAGTATTTTCGCGTCGATGCGCCGATTCTCGATCCGTATATGTGCAGCGGCCGTTTGCCCGAAGGCGATACGTTCCGCTTCGAAGTGCACGATCTGTCGCTCGGCGGCGTCGGCATGCGCACCTCGGATGAACGCGTGGCCGAATTGCCGATGGGCACGCGGCTGCAGGATTGCGAACTGTCGCTCGGCTCGCTTGGCCGCCTTTCGCTCGATCTGCAACTGGTGTCGCACCGTTCCACCGCATTGCCGAACGGCACGCAGCGCTATCAACTCGGCTTCCGTTTTCTGACGCTGCCGGGCAGCGCCGAAAACACGCTGCAGCGTCTGATTACGCAACTCGAAATGAAGCGCCGCTCGCTGGTGCGCTGAACGGCGAAAGAGCCTTGCTGCACGCGCCTCGCAAACGTTGAAACAAACGTCGAACAAGCATCGGAATGGCCCTCAATTTTTCCTCGTGGGGGCCGTTAAACAGGATGTTCAAGTAACGCGGCGGCAAGTGGTCGGTGTCGCCCTTCAGGATGACGCATGTCGAGCAACCTCATCAATCTCGGACTCAGTGGACTGAACGCAGCCCAGTGGGGACTCACGACGACCGGCCAGAACATCAGCAATGCGTCGACGCCGGGCTACACGATCGAAACGCCGGTCTACGCCGAAACCGGTGGCCAGTACACGGGTTCCGGCTTTTTGCCGCAGGGCGTCTCGACCGTCACCGTGACACGCCAGTACAGCCAGTATCTGACCACTGAGTTGAACAATGCGCAGAGCTCGGGCGGATCGCTGTCGACGTACAACACGATGATCTCGCAGTTGAACAATCTTGTCGGTAGCCCGACAGCCGGCATTGCAAGCGCGATCACCAGCTACTTCACCGGTTTGCAGAACGTCTCGAACAACGCCTCCAGCCTGTCCACCCGCCAGGGCGCGATAAGCGGCGCGCAGACGCTCGTGAATCAGATCAATGCCGCGGGTCAGCAATACGACGCGATGCGCCAGAGCGTCAACACGCAGCTCAGCAACACCGTTTCGCAAATCAATAGCTACACGCAGCAGATCGCCCAATTGAACGGGCAGATCTCCCAGGCCAGCACGCAAGGTCAGCCGCCGAACCAGCTGATGGATCAGCGCGATCAAGCCGTGTCGAACCTGTCGCAACTGATCGGCGTGAACGTCGTGAACAGCAACGGCAGCTATAGCGTGTTCATGGGCAACGGCCAGCCGCTCGTATCGTCCACCAATAGCTACAACCTGGGTACGGCGCCTTCGACAGGCGACACCAGCGAACTGTCGGTGCAGTATCTCGGCCAGGCAGGTGCAAACCCGGCCGCTGCGCCGCAAAACCTGCCCGACAGCAAGATCACGGGTGGCACGCTTGGCGGCCTGCTGGCGTTCCGCAGCCAGACGCTCGATCCGTCCGAAGCGCAACTCGGCGCGATTGCGGTGAGCTTTTCCGCGCAGGTCAACGCGCAGAACGGCCTCGGCATCACGCTCGCTGGCGCCCAGGGCGGCGCGCTGTTTTCGGTGGGCGGCCCGACCGTCTACGCGAATACGAAGAACACCGGCAACGCGTCGCTGAACGTCTCGTTCGCGAATCCTGCGCAGCCGACCACCGGCGACTACACGCTGGCTTATACCGGCACCAGCTACACGCTGACCGACAATTCGACCGGCAGCGTGGTGGGCTCGGCGACCACGCTGGCCCTGCCGATCAACGGCCTGAATTTCTCGACCACCGGCACGATGAACGCCGGCGATTCGTTTACGGTAGAACCGACCCGCGGCGCGCTGAACAGCTTCAACACCGCGACCACGGACCCATCGGCGATTGCCGCCGCGGCACCGGTACTCGGGGCGGCAACGGCGAGCAATACCGGCACCGGTACGATCTCGCAAGGCTCGGTGACGGCCGGTTACACGATGCCGAATGCGACCACCACGCTGTCTTACAACGGCGCGGGTCTCTCAGGCTTCCCGGCCGGTTCGACGGTGACAGTAGCGGGCTCGCCCCCCACCTCTTACCCGATCGCCACTGCGGCGACCGTGGTGCCGTATTCGTCGGCTACGGGGGCAGCGCTGACGATCACCAACCCGACCGCCGGCCAGATGAACAACGTCTCGGTGACGATCAGCGGCGCACCGGCTGCCGGCGACACGTTCACCATCGGCCCGAACACCGGCGCGAGCAACGACGGCCGCAATGCACTGGCGCTGTCGAACCTCTCCGCGGCGAAGGTATTGGCGGGCGGCACGGTCACGCTGACGGGCGCGTATGCGAACTACGTCAACCAGATCGGCAACCAGACCAATCAGATTCAGACCTCGAGCACGGCGCAGACCGCGCTGGTGACGCAGATCACCACCGCGCAGCAGTCGGTCTCGGGCGTGAACATCAACGAAGAAGCAGCCAACCTGCTTCAGTATCAGCAGCTCTATCAGGCGAACAGCAAGGTCATCCAGACTGCGCAGACCCTGTTCCAGACGATACTCGGCATCTTCCAGTGAGGCGTTGAACATGCGCATCTCCAGTACGCAGTACTTCAATATGAACGTGGCGACGATGAGCGATCAGCAAGCTCAGTTGTCGCAGTTGTATCAAGAGATCTCGAGCGGCGTGAGCCTCTCCACGCCGTCGGACAATCCGCTCGGCGCGGCGCAGGCGGTGCTGCTGAGTTCGACGGCGACGAGCCTGTCGCAGTACACGACCAACCAGGGCGCTGCACTCTCTTCGCTGCAACAGGAAGATTCGACGCTCGGCAGTGTCAATACCGTGCTGCAGAGCATTCACACGCTGGTGCTGAGCGCCGGCGACGGTTCGCTGAACAACGGCGACCGCGGTTCGATCGCGACGCAATTGCAGAGCTTGCGCAGCCAGTTGATGACGCTCGCCAATGCGACCGACCCGCAGGGCAATGCCTTGTTCGGTGGTTATCAAACCACTGCGACGCCGTACACCACCAACGCGGCCGGTGTCGTGAGCTATTCGGGCGATACCGGTACGCCTTCCATGCAGATCACGTCCTCGCACACGATTCAGACCGGCGACAACGGTCTCGCGATCTTCGGGAGCGTGGCAGCGATCGGCACCAGCTCGGTGCCGGCCGCGACGGCCGGCAACACGGGCACGGGCGTGATCAGCACCGTGAGCCTGACGAACCCGACCAATCCGGCCAATGCGGATACGTACGCGATCAACTTCACGTCGGCGACCACCTACACGGTGACCCAGACCCCGCCGAGCGGGGCGCCGACCACGAGCGCGCCGCAACCGTTTACGGCCGGCTCGGCGATCACGCTTGGCGGCCAGACGGTGAACATCACTGGCGCACCGAACGCGGGCGACAGCTTTTCCGTAACGCCGGCCACGCAAGGCAGCATGGATGTGTTCGCCAATCTGAGCCAGTTGATCACCACGTTGCAATCGCCGCTGTCCGGCGGCGCCTCGACGGCCAGCTACCAGAGCGCACTGACCACCAGCATGACCCAGCTCGAAAACACGATGAACAACGTCGTGACCGCGCAGGCGGCGGTGGGTGGCCGCGAGCAGCAAGTGCAGGCGTTGCAGACCGTCACCCAGACCAACACGTTGCAGACGTCGAGCAACCTCGCGGATCTGACGCAGACGGACATGGCCAAGACGATCGGCCAGTACACGATGACGCAAAACGCGCTGCAAGCGGCGCAGCAGGCGTTCGTGAAGATCCAGAGCGTTTCGCTGTTCCAGTACCTGAATTAAGCGAGCAGTCTGAAACGAGGAAGGGCGGAAGCCGGTGTGAGCCGGTTCCGCCCTTCTTTGTTTTGGGTGGGGCCGCGCTACTTCAACCCCGCCGCTACACGCCCCATCTGATCGAGGCCGACGTCGAACAGGCGCATGAAGAACGGAATCATGTTCGGGATCATCAGTTGCAGGAGCAGCATGCCGATCAGCATGGTCAGCGGAAAGCCGATCTGGAATACACCGATTTGCGGCGCGGCGCGGTTCAGGATGCCGAGCGAAATATTGGTGATCAGGAGCGCGACGACCACCGGCAGCGACAGCAACAGGCCAGCCGAAAACACCGTGCTGCCGAAATTCGCCAGCGTGCGCCAGCCGGGCGCGCCCAGAATGTTCGCCGACACCGGCACGGACTGGAACGTGGTCAAGAGCGCGCTGATCATCTGCAAATGGCCGTCGATCACCAGAAACACCAGCATTGCGATGATGTTCATGTAGCTCGACAGCACCTGGCTCGAACTGCTTGCCTGTGCGTCGAAGAATGTCGCGAAACCGAGACCCATGCCGAGGCCGACGAAATCGCCAGTGGCGCTGATTGCCTGGAACACGATCTGCATTGTCATGCCGAGCGCGATGCCGATCAGGAACTGGTTGACGATAATCCACACGCCTTCGGCGGAAAACACCGTGACCTGCGGCAGCGCGCCGAGCGTGGGCGCGACGATGATCGTGATGAAAGCCGCGAGGCCGATCTTCACGCGCGTCGGCAGCGAGCGGTTGCCGAGCACCGGCGCGGTCGCCACCAGCGCGAGAATCCGCACGAACGGCCACAGGAACGCTGTGAGCCAGACGTTCAGTTGGGCGTAGGTGACGGAAAACATGGCGGTGGGGAAGGGGGCAAGCGCCGAGCTGAAGCCGGGGCCGCGCTCAGTTGACTAGCGACGGGATATTGGTGAGCGTCTGGCGCAGATAGTCGAGCATGGTCGTCAACATCCACGGACCGGCGATCACCATCGTGATGGCGATCGCGAGCAGCTTCGGAATGAACGACAGCGTGGTTTCGTTGATCTGCGTCGCGGCCTGGAACAGGCTCACCACCAGACCGACCACCAGCGCGACCAGCAACAACGGCGCGGCAAGCAGCAGGCCGACATACATGGCCTGGTGCGCGAGCGTCATGACGGATTCCTGATTCATGGCGTAGTACCGGAAGCGTGAAGGATTGAGTGACGCAACTGAGTGAACCGGTTAAATGAGCCGGTTAAACAAAGCTCTGCGCGAGCGAGCCGAGCAGCAGTTGCCAACCGTCGACCAGCACGAACAGCATCAGCTTGAACGGCAGCGAGATCGTGGCGGGCGACACCATCATCATCCCCATCGACATCAGCACGCTCGCCACCACCATGTCGATGATGAGGAACGGGATGAAAATCGTAAAGCCGATCTGGAAGCCCGTTTTCAGTTCGCTCGTCACGAACGACGGCACCAGCAGCGACAGCGGCACGTCTTCCGGACCTTGCATCGGCGCGGCGTGCGAGATGCGGGCGAACAGTGCGAGATCGCTTTCGCGGGTCTGGCGCAGCATAAAGGTCTTGAACGGCGCGAGGCCGCGGCTCACCGCCGTCTCCATCGGCATCGAGCCTTCGGAGAACGGTTTGTAGCCCTCGTTATAGGCTTTGTCGAGCACTGGCGACATCACGAACAGCGTGAGGAACAGCGCGAGACCGACCAGCACCTGGTTCGGCGGCGTGGTGGTCGTGCCGAGCGCCTGACGCAGCAGCGACAACACGATGATGATGCGCGTGAAGCTCGTCATCATCAGCACCATCGCCGGCAGGAACGACAGCATCGTGAGCAGCAGCATCGTCTGCACGCTCAGCGAATACGTCGTACCGCCGTTCGGACCCGGGCTCGTATTGAAGGCCGGCAAGCCGGCGGTTTGCGCGAACGACAGCGTCGGCAGCGCGAGCATCAGCGCCGGCAACACGACTGGCGCGACGCGGTGCAGGACGGGAATGACTTTCGAGGCGGCGCAGGACATGCGCGCGGCATGCGTTTGATGTGCTGATTGCACGGGGTGCACTGAAAGAAGACTGAACTGCATTACCGATCCCCGCTGCCTTGCCCATTGAAACGTTTGCCCACTTCGCCTTTTAAAGCATCGCGAAAGCGTTGGCCGAAGGTGCCGGGCAACGCGGCGCCTTTACTCGATGTATCCGATGCGCCGGGTGTGGCCAATTGCGTGCCTGCGACCGGATCGATTGCGGCCGAACCGGCGGGCATCGTGTGCAGCAGACGCACATTGCCGGGCGCCGTGCCAAGCACGAGCCACGTATCGCCGATCTCCACCACCGCAACTCGTTCCTTGCCGCCGAGCGAGGCGCCGCCGATCGTCTTCACGAGGCCGCCGCGATTGGCCGGCTGCAAGCCGAAGCGGCGCGCGAGCCATGCACAGGCGAACACCAGACCGATCACCACCAGCAGGCCGACGATGGTTTGCAACACCGCGCCGACGCCGAGCGCCGGAACGGCCGTGCCCGCACCCACACCCGACGCGATTTTCGCGGCGTTGTTGACCGCGTTCATGTCGGCCGCGTGCGCGGCCGATGGGGCGAGTGCCGCCACCGAGGTCACTGCGAACATCAGCGCCGGGGTGGCCGTTGCCGTCGTTGCCATTGCTGCGAGCACAGCGCGATTGAGAACATTGCGCGACGCATGCTGCATGGCGCGACCGGCGACGCATTTCATCGATTCAGTTTCCGGATACGTTCGGACGGCGTGATGATGTCGGTCAGACGGATACCGAACTTGTCGTTCACGACCACCACTTCGCCCTGGGCGATCAGGCAGCCGTTGACCAGCACGTCCATCGGTTCGCCCGCCATGCCGTCCAGTTCCACGACCGAGCCCTGTGCGAGTTGCAGCAGGTTGCGGATCGCGATCTTGGTGCGGCCGAGTTCGACGGTCATCTGGACAGGAATGTCCAGGATCATGTCGATGTCGTTGCGCGTCGAAGTCGGTTCGACCTTCGAGAGCGGCTGGAACACGCCGGCCGTGGTCGCGCTGACTTCCGTGTTGTCGTTCTGCTCGGCCAGCGCGCTGGCCCAGTCGGCCATGGCCGCTTCGTCTTCGGCGCTGGTTGCGTCGGCGGCCAGTTGCGGCTCGCCAGCGGCCAGTTCGGCCTCAGTCTTTGCGTTCAGGTCACTCATATCCACCATCCTTCATCGTGTCGGCTGCGCTGATCATTTTCTGGACCCGCAACGCGTACTGACCATTGAAAATTCCGTAGCCGCACTCCATCACCGGCACGCCATCGACTTTCGCCGTGATGTGTTCGGGGATGTTGATCGGCAGAACATCGCCCTTGCGCATGTTCAGGATCTGTTCGAACGTGACCGGTACCTGGGCCAGGTCGGCGGTCAGTTCCACTTCTGCTGCCTGCACCTGTTGCGACAGCACGCGGACCCAGCGGCGGTCGACTTCGAGCGCCTCGCCCTGGATCGGCGACGAGAGAATGTCGCGGATCGGCTCGATCATCGAATACGGCATGCAGATGTGCAGCGTGCCGCCCGTCGTGCCGAACTCGATCGAGAACTGCGTGACGATGACGATTTCGTTCGGCGTCGCCACGTTGGCGAACTGCGTATGCATTTCCGAGCGCACGAATTCGAACTGCAGCGGCCGCACGCTTTTCCACGACGCCGCGTAGTGCTCGAACGTGAGGTTGAGCAGCTTCATGATGATGCGCTGCTCGGTTGCCGTGAAATCGCGGCCTTCGACGCGGGTATGGAAACGCCCGTCGCCGCCGAACAGGTTGTCGACCACGAAGAACACCAGGTTCGGGTCGAACACGAACAGCGACGTGCCGCGCAACGGCTTCACGTGGACCAGGTTCAGGTTGGTCGGGATCGGCAGGTTGCGGGTGAACTCGCTGTACTTCTGCACCTTCACCGGGCCGACGGAAATTTCCGCCGAGCGCCGCATGAAGTTGAAGATACCGACGCGCAACAGACGCGCGAAGCGGTCGTTGATGATTTCGAGGCCGGGCATCCGGCCGCGGACGATGCGTTCCTGCGTCGCGATGTTGTACGGGCGTACACCCGCACGATCGGTCTGCTCGGCTTCCGAGTCGGACTCGCCGGTGACGCCCTTGAGGAGGGCATCGACCTCCTCCTGGGACATGAACTCTTCGTGGCCCATTCCTTATTCCTCGTGCGTCCCGAAGCGGTTGATGATGGCGGCGCTTAATAACGCCACTGAGAACGTCACGGAGAACGTCACTGCACGACGAATTCGGTGAACAGCACGTCCTGGACGTGGATCGGCGCGGCGCCCTTATCGGTCGGCTGTTCGATCAGCGTCTGGAGTTCGGTGGCGAGCGCGCGTTTGCCTTCGAGCGGCGCGAGTTCTTCCGGATGTTTGTTCGACAGTGCGAGGAGGATGCGGCTGCGCACTTCCGGCATATGGTCGGAGAGTTCCTGCTGGGTTTTCGGGTCGTTGAGCTTGAGCGTCAGGCCGATTCGCAGGAAGTGTTGCTGGCCGTCGTCCGATTGCAGGTTGACTGTCATCGATTCGAGCGGGAAGAAGAGCGGCACGGGGAGCGGCGCCGGTGCGCTGGCGGTTGGTGCTGACGCGGGGGCCGGGCTGCGCTTGGACATGAAGAACCACACACCAGCGCCGGCAGCGCCTGCGGCGATGATCGCGATGAGGACGATCAGGATGATGCGCTTCAAGGGGCCCGGGGAAGCGGGCGCGGCTTGCTGGTTTGCGGTCGTGGTTGCCATGAGGTTTGCTTTGCTTGCCTTTAGTGCTGGTGATGGTGATTGTTGTTTATTTGCCTGCGGCGCGATGGGTCGAAAAGAAGGGTTATTGAGGGCTATCTCTTGTTTTTGCCTTTCAGGCGGGGATTGCCTGACGGCGCTGGTTTTAGGTTTTTTTGCCTTCGGTGGGGGAGGGGTTGCCTGCGCGGCGCTTTTTGTCAGTGTTCTTAGGGCTTTGGCCTTTCCTTGATTTGTTAGTGGTGTATTAGCGTTGCCCCTGTGCGGGGCGGAACCACTACACACCTACTTTTCTTTGCATGCCGCAAAGAAAAGTAGGCAAAAGAAAGCGGCTCAAACCGCCAATGCTAAGTGGGAACCGTGGTCTGCTGCGGGTAGTGGTGCATCTGGAATCTGTGTTCGTGCACCTGCATAGGCTTGTGACAAGGGCGTCATACTTCCGGCGGCGCTGCGCGCGCCGAAGAGCAGTTCATAAAACCACCCGCTACGTTTCAACTCCCATGTTTCACTCGGAACCACGGTTTGCCATTGCATATCACTATCAATAGGCACAGCTACGAGTGTTGCGACACACGGCCTTCATTGGAAGTGAGGGCTGCATGACTGCAGAGGCGCTTCGCCGAGGCGAAGCCGACTGCTCCCACAGACCTGAACCGAAGCCCTTGGTTTCCCTGGCAGACCCGTCCGCGACGCACGTAGTGCGGAGTGGGAGCGGATGAGTCCTTTGTCACTAACGCGGAGTGTGCGAGAACACGGATTCCAGATGTACCACTAGCGCTTGCAAACTACGGTGCCCACTTAGCAGTAGCGGTTTGAGCTGCTTTCTTTTGCCTACTTTTCTTTGCAGCCGGCAAAGAAAAGTAGGTGCCGCCCCGCACAGGGGCAACGCTAATAGACCACTAACAATTCAAGGAAAGGCCAAAGCCCTAAGAACACTGACAAGCAAGCGCCGCGCAGGCAATCCCCCGCCCGACCGGGCAAAAAACCCAGATTAAGCAAACGTATCAACCAACCCAACAGTCCGCCGAACGGCAACATTAGCAACGCTAGAATCAGAATCCGAACCAGCGCCGCCGGCAAAACCCCCAGCACCACCGCGCGCCCCAGAGCGCCCCGAATCTGCACTTTGCTGCTGCCCGCCCTGCCGGGCAAACCCATCGCTAACACTAGCGCTCCCAAGCCCAATACCGTTGGACTCCATCGCCTCGCGAAGCTTCGGCAACGCCGCCTCGACAGCCTCCCGCACCTGCTGGTGCTGCGAAACAAACAACGCATGTGCATGGTTATCGGCAACCTGCAACACAACCTGTAGCGGCCCCAGATCCTTCGGATTCAAAGTCAGCTCGGCACTCTGCGAATGCGCATTCGACAAAAACACCACCTTCTGACTCAACGCGTCTTCCCAATCCGTCGTGCCCACCTGCGGTGACAACGTATTCGCCACTTCGGCAGCACCGGTATTACCCGTCGTCTGCACGGCCGCCGTCGTACTCGCGGCGCTCGCCGCAGCCTGGCCAGCCGCCAGCGCAGCAGTCGCGGCATCCGCTGCACTCTTGAAGGACGCGAGATCGTCAGCCTGCGCACCACCGGCCGTCGCAGTCGCCGTCGCGCTCAGCGCGTCAGCCGCTGCCTTCGCTGCCGCCGATGGATCCGCCACGGTCGTGGCAGCAGCCGTCAACGCGGTCTTGCCTGCGCTCGATCCCTTGCCGTCGCCGAACAAACCGGCTGCCAGTGTCTTGCCGTCCGCCGTTCCGCTGAGTCCGTTACTCGTGCCAGCACCCAAACCGTTCGCCGCCGTTGCGGCATTCGCTGCCGCGCCGCTCGCCAGTGCCTGTGGCGGAACCACGCCCTGGCCGCTCGCCAGCGCGGCCAGCGCCGCCTGCAAGGCGTCCTGCGCCGACTTCGAATCGGTCGCGCCAGTCTTTTTGCCCGTGGTGGTGCCCGTCGTCGTGTCCGTGCCCGTGCCGGGCAGCGTGGTCGCAGCGTCAGTCAGCGCCGTGGCGGGATCAGCGGTCGTCGGGTCGGTGGCGCTATTCGCATTGGCCTGCGCTTGAGCCTGCGCCTGTGCAGCGGCAGCCGCTGCTGCGGTGGCAGCATCGGTCTGCATAGTCGTGTTGCCGGACTTCGCGGGCGTCGCGCCGGTCTTGTCGGTCGAGGCTTGCTGCGTATTGGCAGCGGAAGCCGACGACGAAGCCGACGATGAGCCGGACGAGGAAGCGCTCGTCGAATTGCTGTTGTCCGTGTTGCTGCTCGCGGCATCCTGGCTCTTCGTCGAAGGATCGGGCGGCGGCGGCGCGTCATGCACGCTGGACGAAGCTGCCGAGGACGACGAAGCGGACGCAGACGAAGAGGACGACGGAGCCGGCGGCTTGCTCGCGCTCTGCGCGGCCGCGTTGTTTTGCAGATCGATGCTCTGCTGCAGGGTTTGCGAGAACGGCTTGGCGTTCGCCGCAGCGGCCATCGCCGCGCTGGTGGACGTGCTGCTGGCCGAGCCGAGCAGTGAGCCGATCTGTGAAAGAAGCGACATAGGGAATCCTGTCAATCCGTCAAACGGGGTGTTCGGTCAATCGAAGCGGTGCCCGGGCGCATCAGACGCCCTCGACACGCATCCTCAGAATGCGGGCGGCGTGTTCGTCTGAATCTCGCTGATCGCGCCGCGCCATGGTTTTCGCTTCGGCGGCAACGCCGCGCGCCTGCAGCACTTCATACGAGCCGAGCTTCTGCTTCTGGCGTTGCCAGTCGGGCTTGGCCGCCTCGACGCGCGCGTTGGCCGTCACCAGCAGGTTGCGCTGCTGTTCGATGGCGGCATCGAGCGTGTCGATGAATGCCTGGAAATTGCGCATGTTGCCGGCGGGCATGCCAGTCTGGGCGGTCGCAGTGAAACGCGCGTGATATTCGTCGCGGTACTGCACCAGCGAGTCGAGCTGCGACTGCACGTCGTTGCGCTCGCGCTGCGCGCGGCCCAGACGTTGTGCGGCGGCGTCGACGTCGTCCTGGGCGAGGCCAATGAGGGTCTTGATCGGAAAGTGTTTCGCCATCGTCAGCCTCCTTGGGCAAACAGAGCGTCCAGCATCTCGAGACTCGGTTCAAAGTTCGCGCATTCGCGAAAACCTTGCTGCAAAAACGCTTCCATCCGGGGATACAGCGCAATCGCGCGGTCGAGCAGCGCGTCGCGCCCGCTCGAATAGGCGCCGACGTTGATCAGATCGCGGTTGCGCTGATAGCGCGACAGCATCTGCTTGAACATACGCGTCTTCGCGAGATGGTTATCGTCGATCAGCGCGGTCATTGCCCGGCTAATCGAGGCTTCGATGTCGATCGCCGGATAGTGGCCGGCCTCGGCGAGCGAGCGCGACAGCACGATGTGGCCGTCGAGAATCGCGCGCGCGGAGTCGGCGATCGGGTCCTGCTGGTCGTCGCCTTCGGTCAGCACGGTGTAGAAGGCGGTGATCGAACCGCCGCCCGCCGGGCCGTTGCCGGTCCGTTCGACGAGCGCCGGCAGCTTGGCGAACACCGAAGGCGGATACCCTTTGGTGGCAGGCGGCTCGCCAACGGCAAGCGCGATTTCGCGCTGCGCCATCGCGTAACGGGTCAGCGAATCCATCAACAGCAGCACGTGCTTGCCCTGGTCGCGGAAATATTCGGCGAGCGAGGTCGAATACGATGCGGCCTGCATCCGCAAGAGCGGTGAGACGTCGGCCGGCGCGGCGATGACGACCGAGCGCGCGAGGCCTTCCTCGCCAAGAATCTGTTCGATGAATTCCTTCACTTCGCGGCCGCGTTCGCCGATCAGACCGATCACGATCACTTCGGCACTGGTGTAGCGCGCCATCGTGCCGAGCAGCACCGACTTACCGACGCCCGAACCGGCAAACAGGCCCATGCGCTGGCCGCGGCCCACGGTCAGGAGCGCGTTGATCGCGCGCACGCCGACGTCGAGTACCTTGTGAATCGGCTCGCGGTTCAGCGGATTGATGACCGGCGAGGACAGCGGCGCATCGGCATGCGCGCCGAGCGGGCCGAGGCCGTCGAGCGGGCGGCCGGACGCGTCCAGCACGCGGCCGAGCAATTCCCAGCCGACCGGCAGGCGCTTCGCGCCCGCCATCGGATCGGCGATCGGCGCGCTTTCGAGCGGGTACACGCGTGCGCCAGGCAAGAGGCCGATCACTTCGGTGGTCGGCATCAGAAACAGTTTGTCGCCGGAGAAACCGACGACTTCGGCTTCGGCCATCGCCAGTGAGCTGCCGAAGGGCAGTTCGATCATCACTTCGGCGCCCACCGACAGGCGCAGGCCGACCGCTTCGAGCACCAGACCGGCGGCGCGGGTCAAACGTCCGCAGGCACGCATCGGCTTGGCGATTGCGTTGCGGGCGCGCAGCGCGTCGAGCCGGCCGCGCCAGGCTTGCATGTGCGGATTGCTGTCGAGTGCGGGATCGTACGGGGCAGGGGCGGGAGGGGGGGAAGCGGGACTCGAAGAAACGGCAGATTCACGGCTCGCAGCGGCGGATTCTCGGCTCGCCGCCGCTCCCTTCGCCTGGTGCCGGGCGCCCGGATGCCCGGCGCCCGGATGCCCGTGAGCGGGATCGCGCAGCGCGGCGTCGATGGCTGCGACGGCGGCCGCAGCGGGTGTCACCGCGGCCGGCACATCCGCCAGCGCCTCGGCGCCGAACGACGCCAGCGCCAGCTCGCGTTCGAGCGGCGTCAGATCGCTGGCGCGGATCTCTTCGAGTGTCGGCTTCACCATGTGCTCACCTTGCCGAGTGCGGCGGCGACGCGCTCCCAGCGCGTGTCGATACCGGCGTCGACTTCACCGGTGCCGGCTTGCGCGCGGCAGCCGCCGCGCTCGACCGACGGATCGGTACGCACGGTCCAACCGCGCGTTTGCAGTTCTTCCATCAGATAGGCTTCGACGACCGGCAGGTCGGCGGGGCTGACGATCAGCGCCGGCGCGCCGACCAGCGCCGGTTCGGTGGCCAGCACCTCGCGGGCGGCGGCAATCAGCGCGGTCGGATCGTGCTGCACATGCTGGCGCACCACCTGTTGGGCGATGTCCAGCGCCAATGCGACCAGCGTCTCGGAGATCGCGCCTTGCGTGCCGTCGAGTGCTGCCTTGAAGGTTTCGGCCAGCGCGGCGAGGCGCGCCGCTTCTTCACGTGCTTCGCTCTGGCCTTGCTCGAAACCCTGTGCGTGGCCTTGCTCATAACCGGCCTGATAACCGAGCGCCTGCCCGGCCACGTGACCCGTCGCGATGCCCTGTGCATGCGCGGCGTCGCGCAGACGTTCGAGTTCGGCTTCGAACGCGCCGTCGTCGACTTCGGGTTCGGGCGGCGCCGGCGGCACCGGATCGAACGAGGCCATCTCCCAGCGCTGGTAGGCCGAGAGGCGCTCCTTCGCTGTGGAGTTCTGATCAGACATATGCATCTTCCGCCTTGCCGCCTAGAACGATCTGGCCGCTTTCCGCCAGATTGCGCACGATCTGCAGGATGCGGCGTTGCTGCGTCTCGACTTCGGAGACGCGGACCGGGCCGCGCGCATCGAGGTCTTCGGCGAGCAGTTCGGCAGCACGCTGCGACATGTTCGACAGGAACTTCTGGCGCAGCGCGGGCGGCGCGCCCTTCAGCGAGATGATCAACGCCTCGGACTCGACTTCCTTCAGCAACAGCTGGATCGCGCGGTCTTCCAGATCGAGCAGGTTCTCGAACACAAACATCTGATCAATGATCTTCTGCGCGAGTTCCGCGTCGTATTGGCGAACGTTCTCGATGACGCCTTCTTCATGGTTGCTCGACATGAAGTTGAGAATTTCGGCCGCCGTGCGGATGCCGCCCATCGGGCTGCGCTTCAGGTTGTCGCTGCCGGACAGGAGGCCCGTCAGCACATCGTCGAGTTCGCGCAGCGCGGCCGGCTGGATGCCGTCGAGCGTGGCGATCCGCAGCAGTACGTCGTTACGCAGCCGCTCGGTGAAGCAGGCGACGATTTCCGAAGCCTGATCGCGGTCCAGGTGAACGAGGATGGTCGCGATGATCTGCGGGTGCTCGTTCTTGATGAGTTCGGCCACCGCCGCGGAGTCCATCCACTTGAGGCCTTCGATACCGCTGGTATCGCTGCCCTGCAGAATCCGGTCGATGATCGCGCCGGCCTTGTCGTCGCCGAGCGCCTTGGTCAATACCGAGCGGATGTAGTCGCTCGAATCGAGCGAAAGCGCCGTGTGCTTCTCGGCCTCGCGCACGAACTCCTGCAGGACCTCGTCGATCTGCTCGCGCGTGATGTTCTTCAGCGCGGCCATTGCCACGCCGATCTTCTGGACCTCACGCGGCCCGAGGAATTTGAACACCTGCGCGGCTTCTTCCTCGCCGATCGACATCAGCAGGAGCGCGCTCTTCATTACGCCTTCAGCGCTCATCGGACACCCAGTTTTTCACGACGGTTGCGACGATCTTCGGATCCTGGCGGGCGATGTTGCGCGCGAATTCCAGATTCCGTTCGTATTTGTGTTTCGAGTTTTCCAGCGCGAGCAATTCGTTGTCGCTTTCCAGTTCGGCGACGGTTGGCGCACCCGCCCGCTCGGCGGCGGGGATGCCGTCCAGCAGCACAGGCTCGTCCGGCGATGGCAGCGCGGCGGCGACGACCGGCTCCGGCGGCGGGAAAGCGCGGCGCAGCGCGGGCTTCACCATCACGAAGTACAGGAACAGGGCGACTGCGCCGATCCCGAGGTAGGTCGCGATCTGCTTGGCAAGCGCGATCATGTCCGGCGTGCGCCACCACGGCAGGTCGGCGTCCGGGTCGATGTCGGCGGTGAACGGGCTGTTGACCACGTTGACCGAGTCGCCGCGCGCCTGATCGAAGCCCATCGCGTCCTTCACCAACTGGTTGACCTGCGCGAGCTTGTCGGCGGTGACCGGTTGCATCGTCGCGTGGCCCTTGGCGTCGACCACCCGCAGATAGTTGACCACCACCGCCACCGACAGGCGCTTGATGCCGCCCATCGGTTGTTCCAGATGCTGCACGGTCTTGTTGAGTTCGTAGTTGGTGGTCGAATCCTTGCGGTCGCTGACCGGCGTCGTGGTCACGCCGCTCGCGCCGTTGCCCGCCGTGATCGGTGCGGAGGCCGGTTGCGGCGGCTGGTTCGACAGCGCGCCCGGCACGCCCGAGGCCCCGGCTTGCGACATTTCGGTGGCGGTGCTCGTTTGCTGACTGCGGATCGCCGACTGTTGCGGGTTGCCGTTCGGGCCGTAGTTTTCCGAGGTCTGCTCGGTGTGCGAGAAGTCGATATCGGCGCTGACCTGCGAGTGTGCGTTGCCGGAACCGAACAGCGGCGACAGGATCGCGTCGATGCGTTGCTGGGTGTTGCGCTCGATCTGCTGGCGGTACTTGAGTTGTGAGGCGTCCAGACCGCTGCCGGTGGACGGCTGCGTCAACAGGTTGCCGTCCTGGTCGAGGATGGTCACGCCCTTCACCGGCATATCCGGCACCGCCGAGGACACCATATGGGTGATCGCCAGCACCTGGCCTTCGTCGAGTGCGCGGCCCGGGTAGAGGTTGACCAGCACGGAAGCCGACGGCGCTTCCTTGTCGCGCACGAACACGGAAGGCTTCGGAATGGCCAGATGCACGCGCGCCGACTTCACCGACGAAATCGACTCGATTGTGCGCTCCAGTTCACCTTCCAGCGCGCGCTGGTAATTGATCTGCTCGGCGAACTGGCTGATGCCGAACTTCTGGTTGTCCATCAGTTCGAAGCCGACCGAGCCGCTCTTGGGCAGACCTTGCGAAGCCAGACGCAGACGCATTTCATGCACCTGCTCGGCCGGCACGAGGATCGCACCACCGGCGTCGGAGAACTTATAGGGAATGTTGGCCGCCTGCAGCGCGGTGATGATGGCGCCGCCGTCGCGGTCCGACAGGTTGCTGTAGAGCACCTTGTAGTCCGGTGCGCGCGACCACAGGAACAGACCCGCGACGATGGCGACCAGCAGCGCGACCGCGAAAATCAGCGGGGCGCGCGGGTTGCCGCGCATTTGCGCGAGACCTGATAGACGCTGGCCGAAGTTGCCGCCCAGGTTGCTCCCAAGGCCGCCGAGGTCCGCGGCACCGCCGGCCTGGCCGGTGCCGGCAGCACCGGCGCCCGGCTGTGCGCCGGCGAGGCCCATGCGGGCGTCTGGGTTGATCAAAGAGTTGGCTGACGAATCCATGCGTCGGGTATCTCCGGGATGCCTTTGCGTTCTGCCGCTTGAGCGCGCCGAGGGTCGGCAGGCGTGCGGACAGAGACTTTCACCATTGAAATTATCCGCAGCGCGGCTCAACCCGATTGCTTGAATAGAGCCGGGTTTCCCCCCTAGTTTCGGGGCTTTCCCTGATGACCCACTGCTATGCTTTCGTTCAGATCGGTACGGTTTCCGGCATGCCGGTCGTCATTCCCTGGAGAGAACATGACTTTGCCCGTGAACGCGCTCTCGTCGGCGCTGCAACAGATGCAGTCGATGGCGGCGCAAGCGGCCGGCGGCAACACACCGGTGGCCGGCCAGTCCGGTGCGGCGACGGCCGGCGGTTTCGCCTCGGCGCTGAAGGCCTCGCTGGACAAGATCAGCGGCGATCAGACCAAAGCGGCCGGCGAAGCGCAGGCGTTCGAACTCGGCGCGTCGAATGTCTCGCTGAACGACGTGATGGTCGACGGGCAGAAGGCCAACATCGGCTTCCAGTTCGGCCTGCAGGTGCGCAACAAGCTGGTGACGGCCTATAACGACATCATGCAGATGCAGGTGTAAGTGCGCATCGGGCGACAGGGCTGTTCCGCCCGCCCGAACGCGTGCGCCCAGATGCAACGCTGTGTGGCTTCACGACAGGACTGTCCGCCCGATGCGCCCTCGAGGCGCTTCGTGGCAGGCGGCCTTGCCACGCTCAGCGCGGTATCGCCCCTATCGGCCCCTTAATCCTCCTTACAACGGCCTAAAGCTTTCCCGCTGCCTATCCGATAACCAGATACAGGCAGAAATCCGGGTGCGGCAACGTGCACGGATGGGGTGCCGCGACCAACCGCAGTAGAAGAAAGGAGGAGCGCCGATGTTTTCCCCAGGACACTCTGGAGCCAATGCGTACGCGCGCGTCGGCGTCGAGACAGGGGTGATGGGCGCGAGTCCGCATCGCCTGATCGTGATGTTGTATCAGGGCGCCCGGCAGGCGATTGCGCAAGCGCGCATGCATGTGCAGCAAGGCAATGTGTCGGCGCGTGGTGAGGCGATCGGCAAGGCGATTCAGATCGTCGAAAGCGGGCTGCAACTGTCGCTGAACCTTGAGGTGGGCGGTGAGATTGCAGAGCGGTTGGACGCGCTATATAGCTATATGTCGCGGCGGCTGCTCGAAGCCAATATAAAACAGAGCGAGGCGATGCTGGTCGAAGTCGACGGCCTGCTGGCGACGCTCGAAGAGGCATGGATCGGGATTGCCCCGGAGATCGCGCGGATGGCAGCCCAGCCGGCCGCGGAAAGCATGAGATGACATCGAACGCAGAATATTTCGCCCGCTACGAGGCGATTGCAGCGATTTCCCGCCGCATGCTGACGGCTGCCCGGCGAGCCCTGTGGAACGATCTGGTCCACTTGCAGGAGGACTATCGGAAGCTGGTGGACGCGTTGAAAGACGCGGAATCCGGCGTCAGACTGGACGATGCGGAGCGCCTGCGCAAATACGCGCTGATCCGTCAGATCCTGGCTGACGACGCTGCGATCCGCGATCTGGCGAATCCGCGCATGGCCAATCTGTCGGCGCTGTTCGCCGGACGGCCGACTCGTGTGCTCAAGGAACTGTACGGGGCGCGCTGAGTTTGCCCGCGAGCAAGGCGCTGCTTGAGTCCGCCTGACTGGATCTGAGCGCGTTGCTGTCAATGTGACCAAGGAATCGGTATGAACGGAATCGACGCGGTCGTCACTTCGCTGCTCGCGAACCGGGTCGACAGTCTGCTCAATCTCACGCCGGGTAGTGCGACCGCCTCGCAGACTGGCGCGGCGGGGGTCGATACCGAGGTTCTCAATACCACCCCTGTTGCGCCCCCCGCCACGCCGCCGGCTTCCGCGCAAACCGCGCTGTCCGCCGTCGCGCTCACGCTCAATGCGATCGTGAACTCTGGCGGCGAGGCAACCCCGGCGGTGCTCGGCCAGATGCCGATCTGGCCGGCCGCGCCGGCGCTCGACGTCGAAGCCGGCGGCTTTGCGCTGTTCGATACGGCCGCCACGCCTGCTGCTTCATCCGCGAATCCGAATACCGCCGCTACCACCGGTACGACGGCCACCGCCAATGTGGCGGCGGCTCAAGTGCCGGTCGCGGCACTTGCGGCCGCGCTCGAACAGACGGTCGGCGAAAGCGGCCTGTTCTACGAATCCCATCTCGCGCAATGGCTGGCCGGCCAGCGCCCGCCCGCCGCACTGGCCGGCGAGGCGCAAAACAAGCTGGTGGCCGCCGCCGCGCAAATGCCGCTCGACTGGGCGAGCGACGCCGATCCGGCTTCTCCCGCTAATGCGACAGGCCGGCCAGGCATGGGTGCGGCGTCCAACGGTCCGGCCAACGGCGCGCCGGATGGCAACGCGGCAGCCCGCGCGATGCCGTCGATCCAGACCGCGCAGGCCGCGCGCTTCGTGGCCGGCGAGGTGCTGGCGAGTTCTCTGTCCGACCTGAACGGCCAGCCGGCGCACTCGAGCGTGCACAGCGCCGCGGCGCAACTGGCCGACGACGGGTCGTCGCAAAACTCGCAATCGATGGCAGCCGCGGTTCATCCCGCGACGGTTCCTTTGGTGCGTCAGCAACTCGATCTGCTCGCCACCGGGCAGTTTCGCTGGACCGGTGAAGCATGGCCGGGCGCCAAACTCGACTGGACCATCGAGCAGGAAGGCGACGAATGGGATCGCAGCGGCGGCGGCACGGCGAGTGAGGACGGCCAGCCGTGGCGTACGCGGCTGACGCTGTCGCTGCCCACGCTCGGTACCGTCGATGCGGACCTGACGCTGACCGGCATGCGGCTGGTCGCGCGCGTCCAAGCGAGTCCGGCCGGTGCGGCCCGATTGGCGGCGCAGGGTGAGAACTTTCGGCAGCGGCTCGCGGCAGCGGGCATCGAACTGAACGGACTGACGATTCGCGAGATCGGCGGCGGCATGCCGGCTAGCGCGGCGGGGGCTGCGGGCGCGGCGGCGGCCGGGCAGGCAGCGGCCTCGGCTTATGCGCGTTCGGCGTCGGCTGCTGCGGCGGCCGCGGCGGCCGATAAAGCGCCGGCGGCGCGCCGCACAGCGCGTGTCGCCCGCCCGGGAGCTGCGCCGCCCGACGATTTCGATTGGGATATGTGATGAGCCGCAAACATCGCCGCAGCGCGGCCGCACTCGTCTACGACGCACAAGGCAGCGATCCCGCACCACGCGTGATCGCCAAAGGCTACGGCATGCTGGCCGAGATGATTGTGCAGCGCGCCAAGGAAGCCGGGCTGTACGTGCACGAAGCGCCGGAAATGGTCTCGTTGCTGATGCAGGTCGACCTCGACACGCGGATTCCGCCGCAGCTTTATCAGGCGGTGGCCGAGTTGCTCGCTTGGCTGCATCGGCTGGAAAGCGGCGCGGAGCATGAGCCCGAAAGCGGCGTGGCCGCCGCGCAGGACGTCACGGATGTGGTCGCCACGGACATTGCGGACGTTTCCGGTGGGGCGCCGAGGCGCTGAGTGCCTCGTCAAAACCTCATCATCAGCTTGAGCAGCGCATTCACCCGCTTGCCGTACGGCGGCGAGATCCATCCGCGCGCGTTCAGGCGCGCCTGTGTCAGCACCGGCTTCATCTTCGAGAAGGTGACGAAGCCTTCGTAGCCGTGATACGCGCCCATCCCGCTCGCACCGACGCCGCCGAACGGCAGGCTTTCGCACGCCAGATGCATCAGCGTTTCGTTGATCGCCATGCCGCCCGCGATGGTGTCGCGCGTGACGCGGTCGATGGTCGCACTGTCGTCGGCATAGAGATACAGCGCGAGCGGGCGGGGACGCGTGTTGATCCACGAGATTGCGTCGTCGAGCGTGTCGTAGGGGACGATCGGCAGTAGCGGGCCGAAGATTTCCTCCTGCATCAGCGCGCTTTCATCCGGCGCATTCGTGACCGCGATCAGCGGGAAGCGGCGGCTTGCCTCGTCGGGTGTGCTGTCGGTGAGCGTGTGCAGTTGCGCGCCGGCGGCCTGCGCTTCGTCGGCGAGACGTTGCAGCCGAACGAAGTGCCGCTCCGAGATGATCGATGTGTAGTCGAGGTTGCGCGCAAAGTCGGGGTACATCGTCGCCATCCGCGCGCGTGCCCGTTCGATGAATGCCTGCTCCTTGCCGCGCGGCACCAGCACGTAGTCCGGCGCGACGCAGGTCTGGCCCGCGTTGAGCGTCTTGCCGGCGACGAGGTTATCCACCGCGTTGTCGAAGCGCGCATGCTGACCGATGATGGCCGGCGACTTGCCGCCCAGTTCGAGCGTGACCGGCGTCAGATGTTCGGCGGCGGCGCGCATCACTTCATGGCCGACCTTGGTCGAGCCGGTGAACAGCAGATGGTCGAACGGTTGCGCGCTGAACGCGGCGGCCAATCCCGCATCGCCGTTCACTACGGCGACGTGGTCGCGCGCGAAGGTCTGGCCGATCAACTGCTCGAATAGCGCCGAGGTGCGCGGCGTCAGCTCCGACATCTTGATGATGGCGCGGTTGCCGGCCGTCAGCGCACTGATCAGCGGGCCGACTGCGAGCAGCACCGGATAATTCCACGGCACGATGATGCCGACCACGCCGAGCGGCTGCGGCACCACTTTCGCGCGCGCCGGCATCAGCCATTTGTTGGTGCTGCGGCGTTGCGCTTTCATCCAGCGTTTGCCGTGTCTGAGCGCGGCGTCGATCTCACCCTTGATCAGCAGGAATTCGGCGAGCAGCACTTCCTGTTTCGCGCGATTGCCGAAGTCGGCGTTCATCGCGTCGGCGAGTGCGTCGCGGTTGTCGAGCATGACTTTGCGCAGCGCTTTCAGATGGCCGGCACGCGCTTCCCATGACGGATACGGCGCGCGCAAATACGCGTGGCGTTGATCGCGCAGCAGCGCTTCGAGCGCGACGACTTCTGGCAAATCGTTCTTCATGTGTGTCCACTCCCTGATGGATGACGTGCGCGTTGAGTCGCGCTTATTGGTGTGTTGTGCTGTTAAATGCCCGCTCGATGATCGCGGCGTGGTCGAACGTCGCCGGTAGCGTGCCGTACACCCGGCCGCTCTCGCCGCAGCCGTCGGCGAGACGCGTCGCGATGAAGGCATCGGCGACTTCCGGCGGCGCGTGCTTCACCAGCAAGGTGGCTTGTGCGATCAGCACGATCTGCTGCGCGATCCGTCGTGCGGAGGCTTCGCGATGTTCGGCGGGTCCGTTAAGCGTGGCGGCGAGCTTGCCGAGCGCGGCGCTCAAAGCCGGGTGCCCTTGTGCATCCGCTTGCCAGGCGGCGAATAGGGCCTGCGCGGCTTCGGGCTCGCGCTCCATGGCACGCAGCACGTCGAGGCACATCACGTTACCCGAGCCTTCCCAGATCGAATTGACGGGCGCTTCACGATAGAAGCGCGCCATCGGACCGGTTTCGACATAACCATTGCCGCCCCAGACTTCCATCGCCTCGCCGGTGAATTCGAGGGTGCGCTTGCAGACCCAGAACTTCGCTGCCGGGGTGACGATCCGGCGCCACGCGCGCTCGGCGGGCGCAGCCGACGATGCATCGGCCGACGCTTCGAACGCGCGCGCGAGTCGCATGAACAGCACCGTCGCGGCTTCCGATTCCAGCGCCAGGTCGGCGAGCACATTGCGCATCAGCGGCTGATCAGCCAGTTGCCGGCCGAAGGCGCTGCGGTTCCGCGCATGATGGATCGCCTGCACCAGCGCCGCACGCATCAAGGCCGCGCTGCCGATCACGCAATCGAGCCGCGTGTAGTTCGCCATTTCGATGATGGTCGGCACGCCGCGGCCTTCGTCGCCGATCATGATGCCGAACGCGTCGAAGAATTCGACCTCGCTGCTGGCGTTCGAGCGGTTGCCGAGCTTGTCTTTCAGGCGCTGGATCTGCACGGCGTTCTTGCTGCCGTCCGGTGCGAAACGCGGCACGTAGAAGCACGACAGGCCTTCGTGATCGTCGGTGTGGGCCAGCACCAGATGCGCGTCACATTGCGGCGCGGAGAAAAACCATTTGTGACCGACAAGGCGATATTCCGCACCACGGCCACTGCCGCGCGTGGCGTAGGCACGCGTCTGGTTGCTGCGCACGTCCGAGCCGCCTTGTTTTTCGGTCATACCCATACCGATCATCGCCGAGGTTTTTTGCGTGAGCGGGAGGTCGCGTGGATCGTGTTCGCGGGCGTAGAGCTTGTCGCGCAGCGTCTCGAACAACGCGGGTTCGCGTTGCAGCACCGGGATGCTCGCGAAGGTCATCGTCAGCGGGCAAAGGGAGCCGGATTCGAGTTGCGCGTGCAGGAAGTAGCCGGCGCAACGCGCGACCATCGCGCCGCGTTGCGGATCCGAAAACGGCAACGCGTGCAGGCCTTCGCGGCGCAACAGCCCCAGCAGCATATGCCACGAAGGATGAAACTCGAGCGCGTCGATGCGTTCGCCGCGCGGGCTGTGCGTGATCAATTCGGGCGTATGGCGGTTCGCCAGTTCGGCGAGCGCGAGTGTCTCCGGCGTCGTGAGCGCCGCACCGTGCCGCAGCAGCGCCTCGCGATGCCACGCGGCCCCTTCGCGTTCGAGCGCGGCGGACAACGCCACGTCGCTCGAAAACAGGTTGTAATCCGCTAGCGGAGGCGCCTGATTTGTCACGTCGTGAGTGTGGCCGATGCTGTGCCGTTCCATCTGCTGTCTCCGTTCACCGGATGCGCGCCGTCGCTGATCGACGGTGTGCTGTTTTATCGTGGCGTGTCGTGCCGCACGCTCTGAGGACGGCGCGCGGGGCGCCGTGTTTGAATGCGCTGCGCGGCGGCCTGACGGGCGCACGCGCGTCTTTCATCATAGGGTCGCGGGAGGGCTTTCGTTTAGAGGGATCGCTCTGACACGAACCCGCCGTCGCAACCGAACGCTCCCTACAATGCCGATAAAACGCACGTAGACAAGTGTGTACTAGACAGGGTCCGCGAGCAACGCGGGCCCAATTGGAGGAGCGGATGCAATACGACTACATCATCGTCGGTGCGGGCTCAGGCGGCTGTTCGCTCGCGAGCCGTCTGGCGGATAGCTGCCCGGACGCCACGATTGCCCTGATCGAAGCCGGTCCGCATACGGACCGCAATCTGTTCGTGAACATGCCGGTGGGCGTGGCGGCCGTCGTGCCGCACAAACTCAAGACCAACTACGGCTATCTGACGACGCCCCAGCCGGGGCTCGCCGGACGCCAGGGCTATCAGCCGCGCGGGCGGGGCTTCGGCGGATCGAGCGCGATCAACGCGATGATCTATACGCGCGGCCATCCGCTCGATTACGACGAATGGGCGCAGCTTGGCTGCGAAGGCTGGTCGTGGGCCGACGTGCTGCCGTATTTCCGCCGCGCTGAAGGCAACGAACGCGGCGCCGATGCATGGCACGGCGCGAACGGCCCGCTGACGGTGTCCGATCTGCGCTATCGCAATCCGTTTTCGAAGCGTTTCGTGCAGGCCGCGACCGAAGCCGGTTACAAACCGAACAGCGACTTCAACGGCGCGGACCAGGAAGGCATCGGCTTCTATCAGGTGACGCAGCGCGACGGACGGCGCTGCAGTGTCGCGCGCGCTTATATCTACGACCGCGAGCGCCCCAATCTCCATACGATCGCCGATGCGACGGTGCTGCGCGTGACCTTCGACGGCAAGCGCGCGAGCGGCGTCGAGATCGTGCGCGGCGGCCGTACCGAAACGCTGGAAGCGCGTGCCGAAGTGGTGCTGGCAGCGGGCGCGTTCAATTCGCCGCAACTGCTGATGTGCTCGGGCATCGGGCCGGCCGCGCATCTTCAGTCGCTCGGCATCGCCGTGCTGCACGATGCCCCCGAGGTCGGCCAGAACCTGATCGACCACGTCGACTTCACGATCAACAAACGGGTGTCGTCGATTGAGCCGACCGGCTTTTCGATTCGCGGCATTGCGCGGATGCTGCCGCAGTTCGTGACCTTCATGCGGCATGGGAAGGGCATGCTGTCGAGCAATGTCGCCGAAGCGGGCGGTTTTCTGCGGAGCCGGCCGACGCTCGATCGCCCGGACCTGCAACTGCATTTCTGCGCGGCGATTGTAGACGACCACAACCGCCATATGCATTGGGGCCACGGTTATTCGCTGCACGTGTGCGTGCTGCGGCCACATAGCCGCGGCACGGTGACGCTTGCGAGCGCCGACGCGCGTACCGCACCGGTGATCGATCCGCGTTTTTTCAGCGACTCGCGCGATCTCGACCTGCTGGTGGAAGGCGCGCAGATGGCGCGGCGCATTCTCGACGCGCCGTCGCTGGCGCTGCATGGCGGCAAGGAGCTGTACACCCATGCCGGCCAAACCGAGGAGGAATTGCGCCGGACCATCGCCGAGCATGCCGACACGATCTATCACCCGGTTGCAACCTGCCGGATGGGCGGCGATGCGCAATCGGTGGTCGATCCGCAGTTGCGGGTGCGCGGCGTGACGGGGTTGCGGATCGTCGATGCTTCCGTGATGCCGAAGCTGATCGGCGGCAACACGAATTCGCCGACGGTGATGATCGGCGAGCGCGCGGCCGAACTGATCGCGGCGACCCGGTTCGAGGGGCAAACGGTGCCGGCGATGAAGTCGACGGGCGTCACCGGCGTGGTGGCTTGAGAGAGCAGCAATATTCTTAATCTTGGTCGCAAATATAAGAATATTTAGGCGAACGTCGGTTAATTCGTCATAAATTGTGCCGTTTCGTTTATGAGATTTCCCCAAACCTATAATCGCGCCGCGAAAAAGAGCGCGTCAGGTGACGCGTTCGGGAAATCAAGGAAGCGAAGCGATGAGTATCAATGTGATTCAGCTGATTCAGTCCGCGTTGACGGACGGTGTCGTGCGACAGATGGCGGCCCGCTTCGGGCTGCCGCCGGACGCGACCCAGAAGGTGCTTGCAACAACCGGGCCGGCGCTGGTCGCCGGTCTGATGCAGAAGGGCGCAACGCTCGACGGCGCGCGTTCGCTGTTCGCAACGATCCTCTCGCCTGAGGTGAACGGCCACATCGCCGAGCAGTTGCCGCAACTGCTCGGCAGCACCACCGGGGTGAGCCAGTTGGAAGGTGTGGGGCGGCAGTTGCTCGAGCGCGCATTCGATCGCCGCGTCGATACGCTCAGCGACGAGGTCGCCACTCAAACCGGCGTCCCGGCGCATGCGACGCACGCCATGACGGGTATCGTCGGCGCAACGCTGCTGGGCCTGCTGAAGCGGCATTTTCTCGAAGGTCAGGGTAACGTCGGCCAGTTGCCGACGCTGCTGGGCCATCAGTTGCCGGCCATTGCGCCGTATCTGAACGACCGTCTGATGGCCGGGCTTGGCCTGACTGGACTCGGCGCGTTCACCGGGAATATTTTGTCGCAGCTTAAGGCGGTCTCGGCGCACATCGACCATCCGACGCCTGCCGCCAAGCCGGTGGCCGAAGCCATGTCGAGCATCCGCGTGCCAACCGACGCGGTGGTGCGCGAAGAGCGCCGTTCGCGCAAGTGGCTGTGGTGGCTGCTCGCGGCGATTGCTGCGGTGCTGGCTTTCCTGTTCCTGCGCGGTTGCCATAGCGAGCAACGAGACGAACAAAGCAGCGAGCGCAGTAGCGCCGGAGCCGCGGCAACGGCGCAGCCGGCGTCCGCATCGGCTGAGGCCTCGGCCGCCGCGGCTGCAACGCCTGCCGCTGTAGCTGCAAGCGCCGCCAGCGAAGCGCAGCAACCTGCCGCCGCGCCCGCGCCGACCAAAGACAGTCAGCTCAGCTTCACCGTCGACGCCGCCGGCAAACCGACGCTTACGGCCACGGTTGGCAGCGAAGCCGAAAAGACCCATCTGATCGACGCGCTGACAAAGCATTTCGGCGCTGACCGTTTCGTCGCGAACGTCACGGTCGATCAGGACACCAAGCAGGCCGACTGGCTCGTTCATCTGGACGGCCTGCTGCCGCTGATGGCATTGCCGCGCGCCGAGGTGAAAGTGGATGGCGCGCACGTCGAACTGAGCGGCAGCGCGGCAAACGCGAAGCTCGGCTGGCTCGATAAACTCAAATCGCTGTTCGGCGCCTCGTATCAGATCGGTTCGTTCAACGTCGAACAGGCGGTCGCGAACGCAACCGAAAACTTCCGCGGCGCGATCAAGGGCCTCCTCGCGCCGGACAGCTCGTGCGTAACAGCAGACGTGGTCAAGGTGTTGAACCTGCAGGTGATCAACTTCGCAAGCGCCGGTGCTCGCGTGCCGGCCTCGGCGCTGGAAGATCTGAACCAGTCGGCGCAAGTGTTGAATGCCTGCGCGCGTAACGGCAAGACGGCCAAGCTCGAAGTGGCCGGCTATTCGGACAATGTCGGCGGTGCGCAAGCCAATCTGCAACTGTCGAAGAAGCGCGCCGAAGCGGTTCGCGCGTATCTCGTGAAGACGGGTGTGCCGGCGGATTCGCTGGTCGCGCAAGGTTATGGCGATGCGCGTCCGGTCGCGAGCAACGACACGGCAAGCGGCCGTTTCGCCAACCGCCGCATCGAGTTTGTCGCGCAGCAGTAATGACGGTGCTGACTGAGCCTTGAAGATAAGTCTCTGAGATGCGCCCGTCGCGATAGGCTTCCGAGGTGGTGCTTGGAGATAAGTCTTCGAGGTCAGCCGTGTCTTGAAGACATGCCGCCCGGTTCGCGCCGGGGGCATGTTGTCATTCGGCTGGCCGCGTATGCGGCGGTGTCTTAGCGGGCGCCGTGATGCCGGTCATACCGATGCCCGGCCCCACCATGAAATCGTCGCCGGCCTGGCCTGGCAGCGTCTCGCGCGCTACCTCCAGCCATGCGCGCGCCGCGTGTGACAGATAGCCGTTGCGGCGCCAGCCAATCGCCACTTCCCATGGAATCTCCGGTTCCACTACGGGGCGGCAGGTGAACTGCGCCGCGTCGAGCCGTCGGCAATACGGCGCAGGCAACAGCGCGATACCGACCCCGGCCAGCACTAACGCCGCCATGAAATCCCAGTGCCCGCTGCGCCCGACGATGGTCGGCGCAAAGCCGGCGGTCCGGCACGCGTTCAGCACGACGTCGTTGAGCGCGAGGCTCTCGCCATAGAACACGAACTGCTCGTTGGCGAGCTCGGCGAGCGGAACTTCGTGCAGATCGTCCCAGCGCGAGCCGGTGCGCGCGACCAGCCACAGCAATTGCCGGGTCATCGGCAACACCTCGATGTTCTCCGGGTCGACCGGTTGTAACACGCCACCTAACTCCAGTTCGCCGTGGATCAGCGCGGTCTCGATCGCGCGTGAACCCTGCTCGAACAGCTTCAGCTCAATTTTCGGATAGCGCTGGCGGAAGGCGGCGATGGCCGGCGTGAACAGCGAGCCGCCCATTGGCGGAATGCCGATGGTCAACTCGCCGCGGCCGAGCGTATCGAGGTCATTCAACTCGGCCTGCAACTGCGCGTGCGCGGCCAGCACGTCCTGACCGCGCTGATAGACGATCCGGCCGGCGTCGGTCAGCACCATTTGGCGCCCATCGCGTAGCAGCAACGGCGAGCCGATTTCGTCCTCCAGCGACTTGACCATCTTGCTGATGGTCGGCTGCGTGACGAACATCTGCTCGGCGGCGACGGTGAAGCTCTGTTGACGGACCACTTCGACGAAATACCGCAGCGCTCGTAGTTCCACGATCTCAGGCTCCAGAATTCCAATTTGGAATGATCCGAGCGATTGTAAGTCATCGTATTTATGTTGCGGGGTAAGCTGATGGCGACGCTTCGTGTCGGCGCCGTTTGCGCGCAGTGCGTTGGCCGGTGCGGTCGCGCACGTCGCTTTTCCAGGATGGACCTGACGGGAAGCGGGCTACCATCGACGGTTCTCTATCGTTCGGCCCGCAGCGCCTGTTTCAATCCATGAAGCCCATCTCGATCATCATTCCCTGCTACAACGGCGCGGCGACGCTCGCCCGTGCGCTCAAAAGTTGCCTGATTCAGCCGGAAGCCGCGCAGATTGTCGTGGTGGACGACGGCTCGACAGATGCGTCCACCGACCTGGTCGCACACTACGGGCGACTCGACCCACGCGTGTGCTTGCTGCAGATGCCGTACAACGGCGGCCCGGCTCGGGCGCGCAACTGGGGCGCGATGCATGCAGCTTACGGTCTGCTCGCCTTCCTCGACGCCGACGACGAATACCTGCCCGGCGCGCTAGCCGCCGCGAGCGCGTTTCTCACGCAGAACCCGAACGAAGTGTCCGTGCGGCTCGACGTCGACTACACGGATTTTCCGGCCGAGCTCACCAACCATCCCGACTTCGGCAAGCACGCCGCAACGCTCAGCAACACGGTGCCGAGCAGCCTGATCATCCGCCGCGCAGCGTATGCCGCGCTCGGCGGCTTTCCGATGGACAACGCGTTTCGTCGCATCGGTGGCGAAGATGGCGCGTTTTCGTGGGCCTTGCGTGACATTTTCGGCAACCGGCGCCTGGATGACGCGAAACGCGTGCGCATGCACTATCACGCGGGCATTCACGCCGAACGCTATTTCCGCATCGTTCTTGGTTTGCAGACACCGGATCCTGCCGACGTGGCCGACGCGTTCCGCTTTTCGAGGCAGTTTCTCGAATCCGCGCGCGCGGGCATCGAGCAGTTGCGCACGGCAAGCGTCGCTGCCGGGGCGGCCGCCTCTGCTCCCCCGAATCACGCTGCGTAGATTCCAAACACCGACGTGGCTCGAGCGCAGGGCCAAGGCGCGCCGCACCCGGCCGCCACCGCCTGCCGCCAAAGACCCTGGCGCTACAAAAAGCTCCAACTCCGCCAGTCCAGCCTCACCCCGAAGCCATCTCGATTTGCTACAATCGCCGTTCGTCTTCGAGGAGCGTTGCGACGGGTACCGCGAATCAGCATATTCGCCGGCCGCCCGCCAGGCTCGGAGGCTTCAATCGGAGGGCCAGGATGCGCATTGCGCTCCCATCCACCGCATCGAACCGCGCTCACGTCAAATTTCTAGTCAATTCTTTAGAAAGGAGGGCGTGATGAACGCCGCAGTTCTCGATTCAAAGCAAGATTTTCTCGTCGCCGATATGTCGCTTGCAGCCTGGGGCCGCAAGGAACTGAATATCGCTGAAACCGAAATGCCCGGCCTCATGCAGACGCGCGAGGAATACAAGAGCTCGCAGCCGCTGAAGGGTGCGCGCGTCGCGGGTTCGCTGCACATGACGATTCAAACCGGCGTGCTGATCGAAACCTTGACGGCACTCGGCGCGGACGTGCGCTGGGCATCGTGCAATATCTTCTCGACGCAGGATCATGCAGCCGCCGCGATTGCGCAAGGCGGCGTGCCGGTGTTCGCATTCAAGGGCGAATCGCTCGACGAATACTGGGAATTCTCACACCGCATTTTCGAATGGCCGAATGGCGAATTCGCCAACATGATCCTCGACGACGGCGGCGACGCCACGTTGCTGCTGATCCTCGGCTCGAAGGCTGAGAAAGACCGTTCGGTGATCTCGAAGCCGGAAAACGAAGAAGAAGTCGCGCTGTACAAGTCGATCGCCAAGCATCTCGACGCCGATCCGGTGTGGTACTCCACGCGTCTCGCGCACATCCAGGGCGTGACCGAAGAAACCACGACCGGCGTGCACCGTCTGTACCAGATGGAAAAGGAAGGGCGCCTGCCGTTCCCGGCCATCAACGTGAACGATTCGGTCACGAAGTCGAAATTCGACAACCTGTATGGCTGCCGCGAATCGCTGGTCGACGGTATCAAGCGCGCAACCGACGTGATGATCGCGGGCAAGATCGCGGTCGTGGCGGGTTACGGCGACGTGGGCAAGGGTTGCGCGCAATCGCTGCGCGGTCTGGGCGCGACGGTGTGGGTCACGGAAATCGATCCGATCTGCGCGTTGCAGGCAGCGATGGAAGGCTATCGCGTCGTGACGATGGAATACGCGGCGGACAAGGCCGACATCTTCGTGACGGCGACCGGCAACTTCCACGTGATCGGCCACGATCATATGGCTGCCATGCGCAACAACGCGATTGTCTGCAACATCGGTCACTTCGACTCGGAAATCGACGTTGCATCGACGCGCAAGTACCAGTGGGAAAACATCAAGCCGCAAGTCGACCACATCATTTTCCCGGACGGCAAGCGCGTCATCCTGCTGGCTGAAGGGCGTCTGGTGAATCTGGGTTGCGCAACGGGCCATCCGTCGTTCGTGATGTCGGCATCGTTCACGAATCAGACGATCGCGCAGATCGAGTTGTTCGTGCACGGCGACAAGTACGAAAACAAGGTCTATGTGTTGCCGAAGCACCTTGATGAAAAGGTCGCGCGTCTGCATCTGGGGCGTATCGGTGCGGAACTGACGGTGCTGTCGGACTATCAGGCGAGCTATATCAGCGTCGACAAGAACGGTCCGTTCAAGCCGAATCACTACCGCTACTAAGCAACCGCTTCCAAGCATCATTAAGCACGCGGGCGGTTTCAAAGCATGACAGTTTGACGACAAGGCGGCGCGCAAGGCGCCGCTTTGTTCACCATGCCCGCCTCGTCCCGCGCTTTTTCCCGTGATCGGACACCCTGCCAAAGGAGCTCTACATGACCGTGCTGCTGACCTGGCTGATCAACGCGCTTGCGCTCCTGATCATCACCTACCTCGTACCGTCGATTCATATCCGGAGTTTCGGCACCGCCCTGATCGTCGCGGTGGTGCTCGGATTGATCAATACGATCCTGCGTCCGGTGCTGATCCTGTTGACGCTGCCCGTCACGATCGTCACGCTCGGACTCTTCATTCTGGTGGTCAATGCGCTGTGCTTCTGGCTGTGCGCGTCGCTGCTGAAGGGATTTGAAGTGTCGGGTTTCTGGTCGGCGTTCTTCGGCTCGATTCTGTACAGCATCGTTTCGTGGCTGCTGTCCGCGCTTATTTTCGGCAACCGCAGTATCGGTTGATCTACTGAATCATGAACCCGATCGAACTTTCATTCGAATTCTTCCCGCCGAAAACGCAGGAAGGCGTCGACAAGCTGCGCGCCACCCGCGCGCAACTCGCCGCGCTCAAGCCCAAGTTCGTGTCCGTCACGTTCGGCGCCGGCGGCTCGACGCAACAGGGCACGCTCGACACCGTCGTCGAGATGGCGAAGGAGGGGCTCGAAGCGGCGCCCCACGTCTCGTGCATCGGCTCCTCGAAAGAGAGCCTGCGCGCGATCCTCAACGAGTACCGCGCGCATGGCATCCGCCATATCGTCGCGCTGCGCGGCGATCTGCCGTCCGGCATGGGCGCAGTGGGTGAGCTGCGTTACGCGTCGGAACTGGTGAGCTTTATCCGCGCCGAATTCGGCGACTGGTTCTGGATCGAGGTGGCCGGCTATCCGGAGTACCACCCGCAGTCGCGCTCGCCGCGTCACGATCTGGAAAACTTCGCCCACAAGGTGAAGGCCGGCGCCAATTCGGCGATCACGCAGTACTTCTTCAACGCCGACGCGTACTTCCGTTTCGTCGACGACGCGAGGAAGCTCGGCGTCGACGTGCCGATCGTGCCGGGCATCATGCCGATCACGAACTTCTCGCAACTGATGCGTTTCTCGGAGATGTGCGGTGCGGAAGTGCCGCGTTGGATCGCGCGCCGTCTGGAAAGCTTCGGCGACGACCGCGAGTCGATTCGCGCGTTTGGGCTGGACGTGGTGACGGACCTGTGCGGGCGTCTCATCGAGGCGAAGGTGCCGGGCCTGCACTTCTACACGCTCAATGGCGCTGCGGCGACCAAGGCGATCTGCGAACGGCTGGGCGCTTAACGCTTCGGATCCGTCGTACATGGCCGCGCGGCTTACTTGCCGCGCGGTTTTTTTATGGTTGAAATCTGACGCTGCCGCGCCTCGCGTCTGAAATGTGCCCGCGCATTCTGTGCCTTACGTTGCACCGGCGTGCAATGCAGCGCCAACGGCGCGGGCAATCCGAACTCCGCGTCAGGCATCGCATACTGCTGCGATGCAACAAACATGCCCATTTGGGCATTTCTTGCGAAGCGTAAGCCCTCATTGAACCCGATTTTTGAGCTGTCTATGATCAAAGCGCAGCTGACGTGGCTGCAGTGCGGAGAACATGATGACAGTATCCCGATTGCTGTTTGCAGTTCGCCATACCTGCCTTCCAGCCTTGAGCATGTGCGCGGCCCTGGCTGCCGGCCTTTCGCCCGTCGCTGTTCAGGCGGCCGCCTTGCCCGATAAAACCCTCGTGTTCTGCTCCGAGGGCAGTCCAGCGGGCTTCGACACCGCCCAGTTCACCACCAGCGTGGAATTCACCGCCGGCTCGTACACGGTCTATAACCGGCTGATCGAGTTCGCGCACGGCAGTACCGATATCGAGCCTGGCCTTGCCGAGAAATGGGACGTGTCGCAGGACGGCCTGACCTACACTTTCCATCTGCGGCACGGCGTGAAGTTCCAGACCACCTCGTTCTTCAAGCCCACTCGCGAATTCAACGCTGACGACGTCGTCTTTACTTATCAGCGGATGCTCGATCCGGAACAGCCGTTCCGTAAAGCCTACACAGTGCCGTTTCCGTATTTCACCGACCTTGGCCTCGCGAAGAACATCACCAAGGTCGAGAAGCTCGATCCGTATACGGTGCGTTTCACGCTGAAGGAAGTCGATGCGCCGTTTTTGCAGCAGATCGCAATGCCGTTTGCGTCGATTTTGTCGGCTGAATACGCCGATCAGTTACTGAAAGCAGGTAAAGCGTCCGATATCAATCTATATCCGGTCGGTACCGGTCCATTCATTTTCCGCAGCTATACGAAGGACGATTCAATTCGGTTTGACGGCAATCCCGATTACTGGAAACCGGGCGTCGTCAAAGTCAGCAAGCTGATATTCGCGATTACCGTCGACCCGGCCGTGCGGCTGCAAAAATTGAAGCGCGGCGAGTGCCAGGTCATGTCGTATCCGCGTCCCGGCGATATTCCAGCGGTTAAAGCCGATGCATCGCTCGCCATTCCGAGTCAGGTCGGTTTCAATCTCGGCTATATCGCGTACAACAACACCAAGAAGCCGCTCGACAATCTGATGGTGCGCCGCGCGCTCGATATGTCGATCAACAAGAAAGCGATTATCGAATCGGTGTATCAGGGCGCCGGCCAGGCGGCGACCAATCCGATGCCGCCGACGCAATGGGGCTACGACAAGAATCTGAAGGACGCCCCGTACGACGTCGACAAAGCGAAAGCGCTCCTCAAGGAGGCGGGCTACCCCGACGGCTTCGATCTGACGCTGTGGGCCATGCCGGTTCAGCGGCCTTACAACCCGAACGCGCGTCTGATGGCGGAAATGCTGCAGGCGGATTGGGCGAAGATCGGCGTCAAGGTGAAGATCGCTACTTACGAATGGGGTGAATATATTCGCCGCGGTCATTCGGGCGAGCATGAGGCAATGCTGATCGGCTGGACCGGCGACTATGGCGACCCGGATAACTGGTTGGGCGTATTGCTCGGCTGCGACGCGGTGAACGGCAGTAATTTTTCCAAATGGTGCTACAAGCCTTACGACGATCTGATCCGGAAGGGTCGCAGCACGACCGATCTTGCCGAGCGCACCAAGGCTTATACGGAAGCCCAGGAAATCTTCAAAGACCAGGTGCCGTTCACGCCAATCGCCCATTCCACGGTGTATCAGCCCATCAGCAAGAACGTCACGGGCTTCAAGATCGACCCGTTCGGCCCGACGCAATTCATGAACGTCGGCCTGAAATAAGAGCAGGCGGGCGGTTTTCCGGCCGAGCCCGCCTCGCCTCGCAACAGCCGTACGCTCCAGCCAGCGCCGGCGTACGGCCGCCCACATGCCCTAACTGTTTCCGATCGTCAACAGGGGTATTTTCCTCCGCTTGTTGCTGTGAGCCAAGCTCAAGTAAGATCGCGCTACGCCGGCGGGAGCCGGCCCCGAACCTGGAGGAAACATGAAGCAAAACAACCTGTTGCGCGCCGCGCGTGTTACGACGCTCGTCGCTGCTGCAGCGGCATCGATGCTGGGCGCTACGAGCGCGCATGCCGAGATTCCGAACAAAACACTCGTTTACTGCTCAGAAGGCAGCCCTGCGGGTTTCGATCCGGCCCAGTACACCACGGGTGTCGACTTCACGGCCAACACGTTCACCGTTTATAACCGCCTCGTCGAGTTCGAACGCGGCGGCACGAAAGTCGAGCCTGGCCTGGCAGAAAAGTGGGATGTCTCGGCGGACGGCAAAACCTACACGTTCCATCTGCGCCACGGCGTGAAGTTCCAGACCACGTCGTTCTTCAAGCCGACGCGCGAATTCAACGCGGACGACGTCGTGTTCACGTTCCAGCGCATGCTGGACACGAACCAGCCGTTCCGTAAGGCGTACCCGGTCCAGTTCCCGTACTTCACGGACATGGGCCTCGACAAGCTGATCGCCAGCGTCGAAAAGGTCGACCCGTACACGGTCAAGTTCACGCTGAAGGAAGTCAACGCGCCGTTCATCCAGAATCTGGCAATGGAATACGCGTCGATCCTCTCGGGTGAATACGCCGACCAGCTGCTGAAGGCCGGCAAGGCTGCCGACATCAACCAGAACCCGGTCGGCACGGGCCCGTTCATTTTCCGCAGCTATACGAAGGATGCGACGATCCGTTTCGACGGCAATCCGGACTACTGGAAGCCGAACGAGGTGAAGATCTCGAAGCTGATCTTCTCGATCACGCCGGACGCCGGCGTTCGCGTGCAGAAGATCAAGCGCGACGAATGCCAGGTGATGAGCTATCCGCGTCCGGCCGACATCGCGCCGCTGAAGGCTGAAGCGAACATCGCGATGCCGTCGCAACCGGGCTTCAACCTGGGCTACCTCGCATACAACGTGTCGCACAAGCCGGTCGACAAGCTCGAAGTGCGTCAGGCGCTCGACATGGCGATCAACAAGAAGGCGATCATCGAGTCGGTGTATCAAGGCGCAGGCCAGGCCGCGACGAACCCGATGCCGCCGACCCAATGGTCGTACGACAAGAACCTGAAGAGCGCCGCGTACGATACGGACAAGGCCAAGGCACTGCTGGCGAAGGCCGGTTATCCGAACGGCTTCGACATCACGCTGTGGGCGATGCCGGTGCAACGCGCGTACAACCCGAACGCCCGTCTGATGGCGGAAATGATCCAGGCCGACTGGGCCAAGATCGGCGTGAAGGCGAAGATCGTCACGTATGAATGGGGCGAGTACATCAAACGCGCGCACGCAGGTGAAGACGACACGATGCTGATCGGCTGGACCGGCGACAACGGCGATCCGGACAACTGGCTCGGCACGCTGCTCGGCTGCGAAGCGGTGAACGGCAACAACTTCTCGAAGTGGTGCTACAAGCCGTTCGAGGATCTGGTCCAGAAGGGTCGCGAGTCGTCCGATCAGGGCGCGCGCACGACGGCGTACACGCAGGCGCAGCAGATTTTCGCGCAGCAACTGCCGTTCTCGCCGATCGCTCACTCGACCGTGTACCAGCCTGTCAGCAAGAAGGTGGTCGACATGCGTATCGAGCCGCTCGGTTATGCGCGCTTCGACGGCGTCAGCGTCAAGTAACAGTTATACAGTCAAGCTTACGCAGTAGCTTTTCGCACGGTTAGAAAACTGGTCGAAATGGTCCGGCGGCCGGGGTCACAAGCCCTCGTCGCCGGTTGCGTTTTTTCTTCATCAAGACCATAGGGACGAACCATGTTCCGCTTTGTTTTGCGCCGCATCGGCATGGTGATACCGACGTTCATCGGCATCACGATCCTCGCGTTTGCGCTGATTCACCTGATACCGGGCGACCCCATCGAAGTGATGATGGGCGAGCGCGGCGTCGATCCCGCCATGCATGCCGCCGCGATGCATCGCCTCGGGCTCGACGAGTCCTTGCCGATTCAATACGTTCACTACATCGGTCGCGCCATGCACGGCGACCTCGGCACCTCGATCATCACCAATACCAGCGTGATGGGCGAATTCCTCGCACGTTTTCCCGCTACCGTCGAACTGTCGATCTGCGCGATGCTGTTCGCGTTGATCGTCGGCTTGCCCTCGGGCGTGTTCGCGGCGCTCAGGCGCGGCACGGTGGTCGATCACGGCGTGATGGGCACGGCGCTCACCGGCTACTCGATGCCGATCTTCTGGTGGGGCTTGATCCTCATCATGTTTTTTTCCGTCGACCTTGGCTGGACGCCGGTGTCGGGCCGCATCGCGGTGGAATACGACATTCCGCACGTGACTGGCTTCATGCTGATCGACGCGTTGATGTCCACCGACGAAGGCGCGTTCAAATCCGCGGTCAGTCATCTGATTTTGCCGGCCATTGTGCTCGGCACGATTCCGCTGGCGGTCGTCGCGCGGATGACACGTTCGTCGATGCTCGAAGTGCTGCGCGAAGACTACATTCGTACTGCGCGTGCGAAGGGTTTGTCGCCTGGTCGCGTGATCGTCGTGCATGCATTGCGTAATGCGCTGATTCCGGTCGTGACCGTGATCGGCCTGCAGGTCGGCACCTTGCTCGCAGGCGCCGTGCTGACGGAGACGCTGTTTTCGTGGCCGGGTATCGGCAAGTGGCTGATCGACGCGATCGGCCGGCGCGACTATCCGGTGGTGCAGGGCGGTATCCTGATGATCGCTACGCTGGTGATCGTTGTGAACCTCGTCGTCGATCTGTTGTACGGCGTGCTGAATCCGCGCATTCGCCATACGAGGTAACCTGACCATGGCAGACATTCAAAATACAGTCCCCACAGCGGTGACGCCGCCCAGCGGCCGCGCCATCGCCGCCCGCGAATTCTGGGCGAATTTCTCGCGTAACCGTGGTGCGGTCACCGCCGGCGTCATCGTGCTGGTGTTGATCTTCATCGCAATCTTCGCACCCTTGATCGCGCCGCATAGCCCGATCGAGCAGTATCGCGACTCCGTGAAAATCCCGCCCGCCTGGCTCGACGGCGGTAACTGGAAGTTCGTTCTCGGCACCGACGAAGCAGGCCGCGACATCCTCTCGCGTCTGATGTATGGCGCGCGGCTGTCGTTCTGGATCGGCTTTGTCTCGGTGGTGCTCGCGCTGATTCCGGGCATCGTGCTCGGCTTGATCGCGGCGTTCTTCGAGAAATGGGCCGATACGCCGATCATGCGCATCATGGACGTGCTGCTCGCATTGCCCTCGCTACTGCTGGCAGTCGCGGTGGTCGCGATCATCGGTCCGGGTCTCGTCAACACGATGCTGGCCATCGCGATCGTCGCGCTGCCGGGCTATGTGCGTCTGACGCGTGCGTCGGCACAAGGCGAATTGCAGAAGGAATATGTGACGGCTTCGCGGGTTGCAGGCGCGGGCACGCTGCGTTTGATGTTCTCGCAGGTGCTGCCGAACTGCACCGCACCGTTGATCGTGCAGGCTACGCTGGGCTTTTCGTCGGCGATTCTCGATGCCGCCGCGCTCGGCTTCCTCGGTCTCGGCGTGCAACCGCCGTCGGCGGAGTGGGGCGCGATGCTGGCCTCGGCGCGTGACTATATCGACAGCGCCTGGTGGATCGTCACGATGCCGGGTCTTTCCATCCTGATCTCAGTGCTCGCGATCAATCTGCTCGGCGACGGGCTGCGCGACGCACTCGATCCCAAACTGAAACGGATGGCATGACATGAGTAATCTATTGACCATCCGCAACCTCGCGGTGGATTTCAACGGCCTGCCCGCAGTCGATCGGATCAACCTCGATGTCGCGCAGGGCGAAGTGGTCGGCGTAGTCGGCGAATCGGGCTCGGGCAAGAGCGTGACGATGATGGCGCTGATGGGCCTGATCGACGCGCCGGGCAAAGTCACCGCCGACGAAATCACCTTCAACGGCAAGAATCTGCTGAAGGCGTCGGCGAAGGAACGCCGCAAGATCATCGGCAAAGACATCGCGATGGTGTTCCAGGACGCGCTCACCAGTCTGAATCCGAGCTACACGGTCGGCTATCAGATCAAGGAAGTGCTGAAGCTGCACGAAGGCCTGCGCGGTAGCGCGTTGGACAAACGCGCGCTGGAGTTGCTCGACCAGGTCGGCATTCCTGACGCGAAGAGCCGCATCACGTCGTTCCCGCATCAGATGTCGGGCGGCATGAACCAGCGCGTGATGATCGCGATGGCGATTGCCTGCAATCCGAAACTGCTGATCGCCGACGAACCGACCACCGCGCTCGACGTGACGATCCAGGCGCAGATCATGGAACTGCTGATCAAGCTGCAGAAGGAACGCGGCATGGCGCTCGTGCTGATCTCGCACGATCTGGCGGTGGTGTCCGAGGTCGCGCAGCGTGTCGCGGTCATGTACGCTGGCGAAGTGATCGAAACGAACCGCGTGCCGGACATCTTCGCCGCGCCGCATCATCCGTACACGGAAGCGTTGCTGGCGGCGATTCCCGAACACAATGTCGGCGCGGTGCGGCTCGCCGCACTGCCGGGCATGGTGCCGGGGCGTGATGATCGTCCGAAAGGGTGTCTGTTCGCACCGCGCTGCAAGTATGTGGTCGACGACTGCATGAAGGCGCGACCGGCATTGACACCGATGCAAGGTCACGCCGAAGTGGCGCGCGTGCGCTGCATCAAACCCCTGAACCTGAGCGGCGACGCCAACATTCACACCCATGGAGGCGCACGATGAACGCAGTACTCGAACCGCGGCGCCAGTCGGACCATGCGGGCGATCACGTCCTGGTTGCCGACAAGCTTGCGCGTTACTACACGGTGAAGCGCAGCATGTTCAGCCAGGGCACGGTCAAGGCTTTGAACGGCGTGTCGTTTGCGCTCGACCGCGGCAAGACCCTGGCGGTGGTGGGCGAATCCGGTTGCGGAAAATCCACCCTCGCGCGTCAACTGACCATGATCGAAAAGCCCAGCGCGGGCCGTCTGTTGATCGACGGTGAAGACGTGGCGGGCGCCGATCACGCGAAGATCGCGGCGCTGCGGCGGCGCGTGCAGATGGTGTTTCAGAATCCGTTTGCCTCCCTGAATCCGCGCAAGACAGTCGAGCAGACGCTCAGCGAGCCGCTCGCGATCAACACGCAACTGAGCACGACCGAACGCGCCGAACGGATCGCGCAGATGATGCGTACGGTCGGCCTGCGTCCGGAGCATGCCAAGCGTTATCCGCATATGTTCTCAGGCGGTCAGCGGCAACGCGTGGCCATCGCTCGCGCTATGATCCTCGATCCGCAGATCGTGGTCGCCGATGAGCCGGTGTCCGCGCTCGACGTGTCGATCCAGGCGCAGATTCTCAATCTGTTCATGGATCTGCAGGAGCAGTTCAAGACCAGCTACGTGTTCATCTCGCACAATCTGTCGGTGGTGGAGCACATCGCCGACGATGTGATGGTCATGTATTTCGGTGGCGTGGCGGAGCTTGGCGACAAGAAGCGGATTTTCTCGAATCCGCGTCATCCGTACACGCGTGCGCTGATGTCGGCCACGCCTTCGATCTTCGAAGCGGATCGCACCATCAAGATCAAGCTGCAAGGTGAAATGCCGTCGCCGCTGAATCCGCCATCGGGCTGCACGTTCCATCAGCGCTGCCCGTACGCGATCGACCGTTGCCGCAGCGAAGAACCGAAGTTGCGTGAAGTGGATGGCCGTCAGGTGTCGTGTCACCGCGCCGAGGAGGTGGGGGACATGGATGCCTGATGCAGTGGCGGCGCGTCGTCTTGCGCGCCGCTCGCGCGATGGTGGCCGCCACGCTGCTTTCGCGCGGCGCTGGGGAGCGTTTGCACTGACCGGTGCCACGCTCCTCGGCGTATGTTCTGCTTTTCACCTGAGCGCAGGGCCGATCGGCCTCGCGCATGCCGCTGGGGCGGCTGCCAATACGCCCGCCCAGGCAGGACGGCCGGCGATGCCGGTGCCAAGTCTGCCGGCGCCGCCACGCGCCACCTTGCCGGGCTTCAATCCTCCGCCCGCTACGCCCGGCACCACGGCGAGCGGCCCGGTGCGCGCGCAGCCTGCGCGCATGCCGTTCTATGTCGCGACACGCGGCACCACGACCATTTACGTGCTCGGCACGTTGCATGTCGGCGACCCCGCCGACTATCCGCCCGGGCAACCGTTCCGCGCGCCGATCCTGGGCGCCCTGGCGGCTTCGCCGACGCTGGCGCTCGAACTCTCACCCGACGAACTGCTGGTCTCGCAAGACGACGTGTCGAAGTACGGCGTATGCCGCCGCGACTGTCTGCCGGGTCTGCTGCCCGAACCTTTATGGCGCAAGCTGGCCTTGCGCCTGCGCGGCAATCCCGCGGCGCAGGATGAAATCAAGAAGATGCGGCCGTGGCTCGCGTCTCTCGTCGTCGAAACCTACGATTCGTTGAGTGCAGGCTTGCAGACCGAGTACGGCACGGAAGCGCAATTGCAGAACGTCTATATCAGGACGCGCGGCAAGATCGTCGGTCTCGAGACCTTGCCGCAGCAAATGCGTGCGTTCACCGGACTCACGCTTGCGCAGCAACGCGAAATGCTCGCGCAGGACCTGGTGCAGACGCCCGCGGAAAACGTCGACGATGTGAAGACGTTGCACCGGCTGTGGCGAGTGGGCGATGCCGATGCGATTGCGGCGTGGCAGGCCGCGAAGTCCGAAAAGCTGGCGCGCGACAAGCGGATCTCCGATTCGATCGACAACCGGATCGTGTACGAACGCAACCGGCGCTTCGTATCGCGGATGCTGCTGATCGCCGGGCCGAACAAGCCGGTGTTCGTGGCGATCGGCGCGTTGCATCTGGGTGGCCGCAAGGGCGTGCTGCAGCTTTTGCGGCAGCACGGGTTCGTGGTGGATGCGGGGTGAGAGTCGTCCCAGCCTTACGCTGCGAAATCTGCGGCGTGGCTGATCACAGTCCTAACCGGGGTAGGCCGTTCGGCCAGATCAGGAACCGGTAATTTCACAGCCAGTCCGACGCTGACGTGTGTCGCAAACTGCTCGCGGCTCATGCGGACATAGCTACGCGTGCGTGCTATGATGTATGTACAGACGTCAATACAGGTGCTGTGTGCGGTTTGAATGGGACGAACTCAAGAATCAAATCAACATTCGTAAGCATGGCATCGATTTCCGAGATGCGGTCGACGTGTTCGATCATCCCGTGCTGACGGCGATAGACCAGCGGGAAGACTACGGTGAAGAACGCTGGATCGCGCTAGGCTGGATGGCCGCGATCGTAGGCGTAGTGGTGTACGTCGAACGCAGCGCCGATGTGATCCGTATCATTTCGGCCCGCAAGGCGACGAAGCACGAGGTCAAACGCTACAAGTACAGCGTCTGGAATTGACTGGCACGGTGGGTAGCGTGGGAATGGCTGAAAAGGAGCAGAGGCGAAATTATGGGTAAAACATCAGGAACCGACTGGAAGCGACTTGCAAAAGCAGGCGACGCGCAAATCGACACGAGCGACGTGCCCGAATTGGGCGACGATTTTTTTGACCGTGCCGAGTTGCACGTTCCGCCGAAACAGGCTGTGACCATGCGCCTGGACGCGGATGTACTGAGCTGGTTCAAAGAACAGGGGGCGGGCTATCAAACGCGCATCAACAAGTTGTTGCGCGCCTACATGCTGGCGCAGCAGCGTCGCCGTCCTTAAGGCGCGGCGCCGCGGCGTTCTGTCTGCGTACGAAGGTGCGTACGAAAGGATTGAGAAGGCGCTGCGCAGCAACGCCTGAAATCTGCGCAGCGTAGGTTTTATAGACTGCCGTCGCGTAGTTCTTCCGATACGCGTTCGACCACGGGCGCCCAATCGCCCAACCTGGTCTGCCGGAACAACTTCATCGCCGGATACCACGGCGAATCGCTGCGCTCTTCGAGCCAGCGCCAGTCCGAGTTGGCGGGCAGCAGCACCCACACCGGCTTGCCCAGTGCGGCAGCCAGGTGCGCCACGCCGGTGTCCACGGCGATCACAAGATTGAGATTCATGATGAGCGCGGCGGTGTCGTCGAAGCTCTTCAGATCTGCGGTGAAATCGTGGGCGCGGAAAGCTTCAGGTGCATCAGCCAACTGATCGTGCGCTGGCCCCTTTTGCAGCGCGTACCACGCGATGTCATTCAGCTCGCTTAGCTGGCTCAGGTTGGCCAATGCCATCGAGCGATAACGATCGTTGCCGAACGTCGGGCTGCCGGACCACACCAGGCCCACTTTGCGTTTTGCTGTGCCGGCTGCGTCCACCCGCTTGCGCCATGCCTTGATCTTTGCCTTGTCGGCAAAAATGTACGGCACATCCGCGGGAATGGTCGACAGTTCGGTGCCGACGCACGACGGCACGCTCATCAACGGCACCCAGAAGTCGTACGGGCCTTCAGGCGTGCCACTGAACGCGCGATGCACGCCCGGGATGCGCTCGACCAGCGGCAGAAGCGGCTCGCGCACACAGAGATCGACCGTGGCGCCGAGTTGCTCGAGCACGCGCGCATAGCGCAGAAACTGGAAGTGGTCGCCGAAACCCTGTTCGCCGACCAGCAACAGACGGCGCCCGTCGAGCGGCTCGCCATGCCACTCCGCAACACCCGGCACGGCGATCGCCTCGTAGTCGCTCTTGCGCCAGCGTTGCGCAAATTCCGCCCAACCCTGCTTGTAATCTCCGCGCTTGAGCAACAGCCACGCGAGGCCCTGATGCGCGTCCGCGTAGTTGGGATCGAGCGCCAGTGCATGACGGTAGAAGCCTTCTTCTTCATCCAGGCGGCCCTGCGCGCCGAGAGATCCGCCGAGGCAAACCAGATTGGTCAGGTTCGGCTTGAGTGCGACTGCACGCCGATACTGCGATTCGGCACCGGCGTAGTCACCGAGCTTGCCGATCAGGCTGCCCAGATTGATGTGGGCCTCGGCATAATCGCCACGCAGTGCCAGTGCCCGTTCGAAACTGGCGATGGCGGCGGCGTGGTCACCTTGCGCGTTGTACGCATTGCCAGCACTGAAATGCGCTTCCGCCGAGTGCGGATCGAACGCCAGCGCGTGCTGATAGCAGGCCAGCGCCTCGTCGTAGCGGCCGAGCTTGTTCAGCGCCGTGCCGAGGTTCAGATGTGCGTCGACTAGCGACGGATTCGCCGTCAACGCTAGCCGGTATTGTTCGATCGCTACTTCGAGCGAGCCTTGCGCTTGCAGCGCAACGCCGAAGTTGTTGCGCGCGTCGGCGAAATCCGGCTGCAACTGCAGCGCCTGGTCATAGCAGATCATCGCTTCTTCGCGATGGCCGAGCGCAGCGGCGACGAGACCACGGTTGCTCCAGCAGGCGGCGTCGGTGCGATCGAGTTTGAGCGCTTCGCTCATCAACTCGGCGGCGAAACCATGGTCGCCGCGCTGATGTTGCAGTACGCCGAAGTAATGCAGCACTTTGGCATGCGTTGGGTCGAGTGCGAGCGCTTCGCGGTAAAGAGGCTCGGCCGCATCGAGGCGGCCGGCCTGATGTGCTTCGAGCGCGGCCTCAATGAGAGAGGTGAGGTAAGCGGAGGGCGGCGCGTCGGTGGGCGCGGTGTCGGGGTGGGCTTGATGTTCCATGAGGGACCTGCTGGAAAGCGCTGACGGCGCGCGTTGCCAGCGCATGTGGATGGAAGAGCATCCACCAGCTTAAGTTCAGGCCCCTTCCCTGGCGATCGGACGCCTCCGAATTCGGCGGCGTCCATTTGCCGCGGACTCACGCGCATGCATCGACCACAGCGAAAGTCCTATGCGATATCGGAGGCTGTCACGCGGCTCGGCAAACGGCCCTACAGGAACATCAGGAAATTCAACAGGAAGATGTTCACAACCAGCAGGGTCAGCGCGGTCGGCACCTGCACCTTAATTACCGCATTCTTATCCGGCAATTCCAGCAGCGCGGCCGGCACCATGTTGAAGTTTGCGGCCATCGGTGTCATCAGCGTGCCGCAGTAGCCCGAGAACATGCCGATCGCGACCATCACCGCCGCGTTGCCGTGAAACACGCCGACCAGGATCGGCACACCGACGCCGCCTGTCATCACCGGGAACGCGGCGAAGCCGTTACCCATCACCATCGTGAAGAGCGCCATGCCGATGCAGTACACGGCCACCGCGATAAAGCGGTAGTCGAGGCTGATGTAGGCCGTGGTCACGTGAGCGACCGCCTTGCCGACGCCGGCGTCCGAGAACACGAGACCGAGCATGCCGAGCATCTGCGGCAGCACCGCGGCCCATGACAATGCGTCGACCAGGCGGCGCGCCTCTTTCATCGACTGGCCGACGGTATCGCGTGTCATCACGCAGGCAATCGCAAGTGCAATCACGCAGCCGATGCCGAAACCGATCAGCGTGACGTTGGCCTTCTCGAACAACGGCATGCCGCCAAAGATCAGATGGCTGGCCGACAGCGTAATGATCACGGTGACGACGGGAATCGTCAGCGCGGGTACAAACAGCTTGTTACCCAGACGCGCGGCGCTTGCCTTGCGCGCTTCGAGCGACAGCACCTTCGGCTTGGCTGCGGTCACGCCGCCGAATCCTGCGGCCAACGCCATCACGATCACCAGCACGCCGACCACCGACGGCGGCAGCTTGTCGCCGATCAGGAAGATCAGCGCGTAAAGAATCCAGAAACCGCCGGCGGTGAAACGGCGCGGGTGTTCTTTATCCGTGACGATCATGCCGCCGATCACGAGCAGCACGACGCCGAGCAGCCAGAACAGATAGGTAATCGTGAAGGTCATGCTTTGTCTCCTGCGGCGGATTGCGTCGGCGCGACGGAGGCGGTGTTCGCGGCGGCATTGCCGCGCAGTTCGCGTTCGAGTCTGCGGTCGAGCAGATAGAGGCGGAAGCCGTGAATGATGAACGCGCAGATCGCGGTCGGAATGCCCCAGACGGCCACGTGAATCGGCTCGACGATGATGCCGGCTTCTTTCAGGAAGGTCGTCATCAGCACGATTGCGCCGAACGCGACGAAGATGTCTTCACCGAAGAACAGGCCGACGTTGTCGGTCGCCGCGGAGAAGGCGCGCAATTTGAAACGCACGGCGTCGCTGATCTTGCCGAAGCGCGTTTCAGTCGCGCCTTCAGCCATCGGCGCGATCAGCGGACGCACCATCTGCGGATGGCCACCGAGACCGGTCAGGCCGACAGCGGCGGTCAGCTCGCGCACCAGCAGATAGACGATCAGCAAGCGCCCCGCGGTCGCGGCCTTGATGCCGCCGATCCAAGCTTGCGCGCGCTCTCGCAGGCCGTGCCGTTCCAGCAGGCCGATCACGGCCAGCGGCAGCAGGATGATCAGCGGGATATTGCGGGTCTTGATGAAGCCGGTGCCGATTTCAGCGAGGATCTTTTCAGGCGGGAAGTGCGCGGCCAGACCGGTGATGATCGCGGCAACCGCCACGATCAGCATCGGATTGAACCGTAATAAAAAGCCGACGATGATGACGGCCACGCCAATGAGCGGCCATAGACTGACTGTTGTCTGCATCTGGATCTCCAAACAGGGTTTCAACCTCGCCGCTTGTGGCGGCTAACGTGGGCCGGCGCCTGATGATCCACGCGCCGTCTTGCTGCCACGGCTCTTGATGGCCGCGTTGCTTCGACTACACCTGCACCTGCACCTGCTGCTTGTTTGCTGATTGTTTGCCGCTTATCTGCTGCTCATTTGCTGTTCCACCGCGAGTACTGCAATGCGTCCTGCACCTGACAAACGCCCCGCACGGAGCGGGGCGTTCGGGGTTGGGTAACGGTTGAATCGCGCTGTCTGGTTCGCAATGATCGACGCGCGAGTCAGACGCTCGCGGCGCCGGCCGCGTGAACATCAATGCCCGCGTCCTCTAGCGCGCTGCGGATGCGCCGTGCGAACGCCAGCGCGTGCGGGCCGTCGCCGTGCAGGCAGATGGTTTGGGCGTTGAGCGGCACCCAGTGTCCGTCGACGGCCTGCACGCGGCGCTCGCGCACCATGGCGAGCGTGCGCTCCAGCACCACGTCTTCGTCGTCGAGCAGCGCGCCCGGTTCCTTGCGCGGCACGAGCGAGCCGTCGGCGCGATAGCCGCGGTCGGCGAATACTTCTTCGACGGCAGTCAGGCCGGCTGCCCGGGCAGCCGTCACGAGTCCGCTGTTGGCGAGCGCGAACACCGCCACCGACGGGTCGAAATCGTGAACCGCCGAGACGATCGCATCGGCGATCTTCGCGTCGCGCGCGGCCTGGTTGTATAACGCTCCGTGTGGCTTCACGTGCGCGATGCGCCCGCCTTCGGCCTGCGCGATCGCCGACAGGGCGCCGAGCTGATACAGCACGCCTGCGTAGATATCGTTGGCCGGCAGATCCATTTCCTTGCGGCCGAAATTCTCAGGATCGTTAAAGCTCGGATGCGCGCCGATCGACACGCCTTTTTGCACCGCCCAGCGCACGCAGTCGCGCATGGCGTTAGGGCCGCCCGCGTGCCAGCCGCACGCGATGTTGGCCGAGCTGACGAGGTCGAGCAGCGCCTCGTCGGAACCGCAGCCTTCGCCGAGGTCGGCGTTCAAATCGATTTCCATGGTGTTCCCCTACATAGTGTTACAGCGTTGCGACCGCCTGCTGGCGCGCGCAACGTTCTTCGTGCATGGCAATCGCGGCGTCGATCTGCCGCAAATACGTGCGCTCTTCCAGCAAAGCCTGGCGTGCCTCATAGGGCGTCGTCGGGATGAAACGGATGGCGGCGTTCAGGCGAACCTGCGCGAGCTTCCATAGATCGGCCTGGATCACGGCGCCGATCTTCGGGTAGCCGCCGGTGGTCTGCGCATCGCTCATCAGCACGATCGGCTGGCCGTTCGGCGGGACCTGAATCGTGCCGGGCAGCACGGCGTGCGAGAGCAGATCGTTTTTCCGGGTGCGCTTCAGTTCCGTACCGGCGAGGCGGTAGCCCATACGGTTGCTGTTCGGTGTGACCAGCCATTCATCGGACCAGAACGATTCGTGCGCTTCTTCAGTGAAGCTATCGTATTCCGGGCCTTGCAGCACGCGGATCGGCACGGCCCACGGCACGCCGGACGGATGCCGGCCGCGCCGCAGCGGTTCGTGAACCAGCACGAACTTGCACCAGGCGGGCGCCTTCACGCCGAACTCGGGCGCTTCGGGGGTAAAGCCGAGGTGGCCGCGTTGCGGCGGCGCGCCGACCGGCAGACGGTCGCCGTCGCGCAACGCCCGGCCGCCGAGTCCGCCGAAATGGCCGGCGAGATCAGTGCTGCGCGAACCGAGCATCGGCAACACGTCGATGCCGCCCGCGATGCAGACATAGCCGCGCATGCCGCGTTTGGCCGCTTGCAGAACCAGCTCCTGGCCGGCCTGCACCGGCAGGCTCCACCATGAATAGACCGGCTTGCCGTCGAGCGTCGCGCCGAATTCGGTGCCGGTGATGGCCACGCGTGTGGCGCGCAGAAAGCGCAGCACGGTCGGGCCGAAGGTAATTTCCAGGCCGGCCGCATCGGGCCGGTTGCCGACCAGCCGGTTGCCGACTTCAAGCGACAGACGGTCGAGCGCGCCACCCATCGCGACGCCGAGATGCCGGTAGCCGTGACGGCCGAGATCCTGAATCGTGGTCAGCAGACCCGCGCGAATCACATCGATCATGCGTGTATCCCCGCGACGGTAAAGCGCACCCGGTCGCCCGGTTGCAACAGCGTGGGCGGACGGCGAGACGGATCGAACAGCGGCAGTTCGGTGCGGCCGATCAACTGCCAGCCGCCGGGAGAGGTCGCCGGATAAATGCCGGTCTGTTCACCGCCGATGCCGACCGAACCGGCCGGCACTTCCAGCCGCGGCGACGAACGGCGCGGCGTGTGCAGCGCTGTGTCGAGCCCGCCCATATAGGCAAAGCCCGGCTGAAAACCGAGGAAGAACACCACGTACTCGCCGTCCGCATGACGTTGCACGACCTCGCGCACGCTCAGGCCGCTGTGATTGGCGACCGCTTGCAAGTCGGGGCCGAACTCGCCGCCGTATTGCACCGGAATGTCGACTTGACGACCGGCCGCGGGCACGTCGCTTGCCGCGTTCCAGGCCGCTTGCAGAAGGCTCACCAGCGCTTCGCGATCGGCTTCGAGCGAATCGAATACGAGCGTCAGATTGTTCATACCGGGCACAACCTCGAGCACGTGCGGCCAGTCGCGCGCGGCCTCGGCGGCAGCCCACACGCGCCGCTGGCAGTCCAGCGTGGCAGGCGGCGGCGCCTCGCAGACTAGCGCGGCATCGCCGAGCGGAAAGATTTTTGGTTGGCTCATCGCTTAACGGCCCAGGTTGAGTCGGAGATGTCGAGCATATCGGACCCTGTGCCTATTTATCAGCATAGGGTCCGTGATGTCTGAAGCGTACATTATCAATAAAATCTCAACAAATTCTCAATAAGCGTTTTCGCCAGGGTCCCGAGAATGGGCTGCTCGTCGTACACTCCCGACACCTTCCCATCCTGTTTCTCGAGAATTTTCACCATGTCGCGCCATCCCACCAAGATCGTTTCCTCGGAACATCTCGTGTCTGACACAAGCGCGGAGCTGTCCGAGCTGGAGTACGCACTCATCATGGCGGGCAACGCATTCAACCGGTGGATGGTGCGCTGCATGTCGGCGGCCGGCGAAAAGGACATGACCGCGATCGAAGTCTCGTTGCTGCACCACGTCAGCCATCGCGAGCGGCGCAAGAAGCTGGCGGACATCTGCTTTGTGCTGAACATCGAAGACACGCACGTCGCCACTTACGCGTTGAAGAAGCTCGTAGCTAGAGGGTATGTAAAAAGCGAAAAGACCGGCAAGGAAGTGTTCTTCTCGGCGACCGATGCAGGCCGTGAGCTTTGTCTGAAGTACCGCGAGGTGCGCGAGAGCTGCCTGATTTCGACGCTGAAGGAAAGCGGCCTGACCAACGAGCAGATTGGCGAGGCGGCGCAACTGATGCGCAATGCGTCCGGACTGTACGACACGGCCTCGCGGGCGGCGGCGTCTTTATAACGGGCTTTGCCCTCGGTGGTGGGAGAGGGATGCGCCTCGCACGGCGCTCTTCAAACGCTTAATCTGCCGGCTGTGGATAGAGACCGGCTTCCGTCACGATCAGATCGAGCGGGATGTCGTGGGCCTCGCGCTGCAATGCGTCCGTGCGGCACGCTTCATAGGCGATGCCGACCGTGACCGGCTTCTTCGGCCCAGGCCATGCGGCCAGCGTGCGATCGTAGTAGCCACCGCCGTAGCCGAGCCGGAAGCCGTCGGCGTCGAAGCCCACGCACGGCACGAACAGCAGATCGGGAAGCACCACGCGCCCCGAAGTGGGCTCGGCGATCTTGTGATGGCCGATCTTCATCGCCATATCCGGCGCCCACGCGTGAAATTCGAGCGGCACGCCGCGCTCCTTGACGATCGGCAAACCCGCCTCGCGTTGCGAGTCGGCCGCGAGCCAGATCGCAATCGCGGCGCGCGCGTCGAATTCGCCCGCCAACGGCCAATAGAACCCCACGCTGCTCACGCCGTAGTGCTTCAACGCATCGAGAACGCGACGGTTGAGCGCGGCGTTGTGCGCCGGCTCGGAAGCCGCTTGTAGCCTTGCTTCCAATAGCATTCGACGCAGCGCCTTTTTCGATTCTGCGACGGGGTTGCATGCTATGCTTGGGTTCAATTCGCGCTCCAGAAACAACGATGTCAAAACGCCTCTATCGAGTATATCGCGCGGCCGGTCTGGCGCTTGCCGCTGCGGCACTCGTCGCGTGCAGCACGGCCTCCGCCGTCAAGCCCATTCCCCTTTCGCAACTCACGAACGACGACCAGACCTTCGTCCAGCTTCGCGAAGCCGCCCGCAACAATGACGCGGGGCGCGCAGCGCAACTGGCGAGCATGATCCCGAACTATCCGGCACCTTCGTATCTGGAGTACTTCCAGCTCAAGCCGCAATTGTTCGATTCCAGCGGCCATGCGCGTATTGACGCGCCGGATGCGCCGGTGCTGTCGTTCCTGCAGAAGTACGACGGCCAGGCCGTCGCCGACCGCATGCGCAACGACTACCTGACGGTGCTCGGCGCGCGTCACGACTGGCGTAACTTCGATCAGCAATACGCGCGTTTCGTGCTGAACGACGATACGCAGGTTAAGTGCTACGCGCTCGAGTCGCGTGCCGCGCGGGGTGAAAACGTCGCCGACGCGGCGCGCGCGCTGCTGGTCGATCCGAAGTGGTACGGCGACGGCTGCGTCGATCTGGTTACCGCGCTTGCGGTCAACCAGCAATTCAGTTCCGACGACGTGTGGCAACAGATCCGCCTCGCGTACGAACAGAACTACACGAGCACAGGCAGCAAGCTCGTCGATGCGCTCAGCAACCAGCCGCCCGATCCGGTGCTGTTCGGCCAGGCCACGAGTACGCCGCCGTTGTTGCTGGCGCGCGGTGTCGGTCCGGATACGCAATCGCACCAACTCGCGTTGCTGGCGATCACGCGCATGGCGCGCAACGATCCGGCCATGGCAGCGGCCACATTCGCCTCGGTGGCGCCGTCGTTGAGTTCGCCCGAGCGCGCAATCGGTTGGGGCACGATTGCGTATCAAGCCGCTGCCAAGCAGATGCCGAGCGCGGTGGACTGGTACCGCCTGTCGGTGAATGCGCCGCTGTCGAACCCGGCGTACGAATGGCGCACCCGCACCGCGCTGCTCGCCGGCGACTGGACGATGGTGCGCTGGTCGATCGAACAGATGCCGGCGGCGCTGCGCAATCAGCCGTCGTGGGTCTACTGGCACGCCCGCGCGCTCAAACAAGCCGGCGACACGACCACGGCCAACCAGGAATTCGAGTCGATCTCGCAGGGCTTCAACTTCTACGGCCAACTGGCTGCGGAAGAGCTTGGCCAAAAGATCACCGTGCCGCCGAAAACCACAGTGACCGACGCCGAAATCCAACAGGCCGGCAACACGCCGGGCTTCGATCTGGCGCAGCGTTTCTATGCGCTGAATCTGCGCCTCGAAGGCAATCGCGAATGGAACTGGCCGCTGCGCGATATGAGCGACCGGCAACTGCTCGCCGTTGCCGAATACGCGCGCCGTATCCAGTTGTATGACCGCACTGTCAACACGGCGGATCGCACGAAGAGCGAGCACGATTTCTCGCTGCGTTATCTGTCGCCGTTCAAGGATATCGTCGAGCGCGATGCGCAGTCGAATGGGCTCGACGTCGAATGGGCGTACGGGCTGATTCGCCAGGAATCGCGCTTCATCATGAACGCGCGTTCGGAAGTTGGCGCGAGCGGTCTGATGCAATTGATGCCGGGCACCGCGCAACTGGTGGCAAAGAAGATCGGCCTCGGCCCGATTTCGCGCGAGCAAATGAACGACATCAACACCAACATCCTGCTCGGCACGAACTACCTGTCGATGATCTACAATCAGTTCGACGGGTCCGCCGTGCTGGCTACTGCGGGTTACAACGCGGGCCCGGGCCGTCCGAGCAACTGGCGGCAATCGTTGCAGCATCCGGTTGAAGGCGCGATCTTTGCCGAGGCGATTCCGTTCCAGGAAACACGCGATTACGTAAAGAATGTGTTGTCTAACACGGTCTACTACGCGGCATTGTTCGAAGGCCGTCCGCAATCGCTGAAGGCGCGTCTGGGTTATATCGCGCCGTAAGCGCCGTGCCGCCGCCGCATCACTCTGATGCGGCGGTGCGCCACGCCAGCCGTTGCCGCGGCTTCCACTAGGGAGTCGAAAATGCGACATCAAGCCATTGCGATCATCGGCGGTTCCGGTTTTATCGGCAGCCATCTCGTCAACGCTCTCGTTGAAATGGGCAAAGACGTGCGCATCGCCACCCGGCGCCGCTACAACGCTCGCCATCTCACGTTGCTCCCCATCGACGTGATCGAAGCCGACGTGTTCGATCCGGTCCAGCTCGCGCGTTTCGTCGAAGGCGCCGATTGCGTCATCAACCTCGTTGCCACGCTGCATGGCAAACGCGGCACGCCTTATGGCCCGGAGTTCGCGCGCACGCACGTCGAATTGCCGACCAAAATCGTTGCGGCTTGCGAAGGCAAGGGCGTGCACCGGTTGATTCACATCAGCGCGCTCGGCGCCGACTTGAATGGGCCGAGCATGTATTCGCGCTCGAAGGGTGACGGCGAAAAGGCCGTGCACGCGGCGAATCTGGCGTGGACGATTTTCCGTCCGTCCGTGGTGTTCGGTCCTGAAGACCAGTTCCTCAACAAGTTCGCGTTCCTGCAGCGGATGTTCCCGGTGATTCCGCTTGCGATGCCGGACGCGAAATTCCAGCCGGTGTACGTCGGCGACGTGGCAAAAGCGATCTGCAACGTGCTCGATCTCGACGCGGCCAGCGGCCATACCTACGACCTCGGCGGGCCGACCGTCTATACACTCGAAGACCTCGTCAAGTATTGCGGCGACGTGATCGGCAGGCATGCGCGAATCATTCGCCTGCCGGAGGCGTTGGCGCGCTTGCAGGCGTTGACGTTTGAAATGGCGCCGGGCGAACCGGTGATTTCGCGCGACAATCTCGATTCGATGAAAGTCGACAACGTGTTGAGCGGACCGCTTGCGCCTGAACTCGGCATCGAACCCGCCAGCATTGAAACGATCGCGCCCGTGTATCTGACCGGCGCGTCGACGCGTTCGCGCTTCGACGCGTTTCGCGCGAGCGCGGGGCGTTGAACCTTTGGGCGTTAAACCTTTTTATCTCTTCCTTTCATATCAGGCATGAAGCTGCTTATCGGTGACAAGAACTACTCGTCATGGTCGATGCGTCCGTGGCTGCTGGTCAAACATTTCGGTATTCCGTTTGAAGAGGTGCTGATTCATCTGTATGAATCCGGCACGAAGTCCACGATTCTGGCTTACGCGCCGACGGGTCCGGGCAAGCTGCCGTGCCTGATCGGCGAAGATGGATCGGCTACCTGGGATTCGCTGGCGATCGCCGAGACGCTGGCTGAGCGCTTCCCGCAGCATGCGCTGTGGCCGCGCAACCCGGCGGCGCGTAGCCACGCACGCAGCATCAGCGCCGAGATGCATTCGGGTTTCGGCGAATTGCGCTCGAACATGTGGATGAACATTCGTGCGTCGTTTCCGGGTAAGAACGCAACGCCGGGCGCGCTCGCCGACATCGCACGCATCGACGCGATCTGGAGCCGGTGTCTCGATACCTACGGCGGTCCTTTCCTGTTCGGCGAGTTCAGCATCGCCGACGCGATGTACGCACCCGTCGTGATGCGCTTCAACACGTGGCAACCGGCGCTCTCCGAAGCCGCCGCGGCTTACGTTCGTCGCGTGACGGCGTTGCCGGCGGTGAAGGCATGGATCGACGACGCGCTGCGCGAAACGCATGCCATTCCGTACCAAGACGTATGCCCATGAATATCTACGCAGTAGGCGGCGCGATCCGCGACGAGTTGCTGGGCGTACCCGTGCAGGACCGGGATTACGTGGTGGTTGGGGCGACGCCCGAGCAGATGGTGGTGCAGGGCTATCGTCCGGTGGGCAAGGATTTTCCGGTGTTTCTGCATCCGCAGACGCACGAGGAATACGCGCTTGCACGCACCGAGCGCAAGACGGCCGCGGGCTATCACGGCTTCCAGTTCTTCTACGCGCCGGATGTCACGCTCGAAGAGGATCTCGCTCGCCGCGACCTGACAATCAACGCGATGGCGCGCGAAATGCGCCCGGACGGCGAACTGACCGGTCCGGTGATCGACCCGTTCAACGGCCGGGGCGATTTGCAGGCGCGGCTGTTTCGCCATGTCAGCGATGCGTTCCTGGAAGACCCCGTGCGGATTTTGCGGATTGCGCGGTTCGCGGCGCGCTTCGTCGATTTCACGGTGGCGCCGGAGACGATGGCGCTGATGCGCAAGATGGTGGCCGACGGTGAGGTCGATGCACTGGTCGCCGAGCGCGTGTGGCAGGAGGTGTCGCGCGGGTTGATGGAGAAGAAGCCGTCCCGCATGTTCGAGGTGCTGCGGGAATGCGGCGCGCTGGCGCGGATTCTGCCGGAGATCGAAGCGTTGTTCGGCGTGCCGCAGCGGGCTGACTATCATCCCGAAGTGGATACGGGCGTGCACGTGATGATGGTGGTCGACCATGCCGCGCAACAGGGTTACGCGTTGCCGGTTCGGTTCGCAGCGCTCACGCATGATCTGGGCAAGGCGACGACGCCAGACGACGTATTGCCGCGGCATATCGGGCATGAGGGGCGCAGCGTGGATTTGCTGAAGCCTTTATGTGAGCGGCTGCGGGTGCCGAATGAATGCCGCGATCTGGCGCTGCTGGTCGCGCGGGAGCATGGGAATATTCATCGCGTGATGGAGATGGGGGCGGCCGCGTTGGTGAGGCTGCTCGAGCGCAGCGATGCGATTCGGAAACCGGCGCGGTTTGCTGAAGCCTTGCAGGCTTGTGAGGCGGATGCGCGTGGGCGGCTTGGGTTTGAGATGCGGGAGTATCCGCAGGCTGAGCGGCTGCGGATTGCGCTTGTTGCTGCGCGGGGGGTGGATGCTGGTGCTGTGGCTAAGCGGCTCGCTGACTCGCCTGCGGGGATTAAGGATGCAGTGCATCAGGAGCGCGTTCGCGCTGTTGAAGGGGCTCTTGTTGCTTGAGGTTTTTTTGCCTGCGCGGCGCTTTTGTTCGTGTTCTTAGGGCTTTGGCCTTTCCTTGAATTGGTAGTGGTCTATTAGCGTTGCCCCTGTGCGGGGCGGCACTTACTTTCTTTGCCGCCGCAAAGAAAGATAAGCAAAGAAAGCGGCTCAAACCGCTAATGCTAAGTGGGCACCGTAGTCTGCTACGGGCAGTGGTGCATCTGGAATCTGGGTTCGTGCACCTGCAGGCGCTTGTGACAAGGGCGTCATACTTCCGGCGGCGCTGCGCGCGCCGAAGAGTACTTCTTAAAACCACCCGCTAGGTTTCGGCGCTCGCGCCTCGCCACTGAACCGTGGCTCGTCATTGCATTGCCACCGCCACAGCCGTGACTGTGACCGTGATTACGGCACACGGACATATCACTTTAAGTAGGGGTTCCCGGGTGAATGCAGGGGCGCTTCGCCGAGGCGAAGCCGATGGCTCCCACCGCCCCCAACCGAAGCCGGTGGTTTCCCATGCAAACCCGTCCGCGACGCACGCAGTGCGGAGTGGGAGCTGATGAGTCCTTTGTCACTAACGCGGAATGTGCGAGAACACGGATTCCAGATGCACCACT